>NZ_JBUPWE010000012.1:0-288992 GCF_055502615.1 Pseudoduganella sp. jia 9
GGTTCTTCGCGGGGAATGGGGGAAGACGGGATTGACGATCTGAGCAGGAAGTGGTGGCGGGGGTCTGAAGTTGGTAGATTGATAGTCGCCAAACAAGTCAATCTTTCAAACCACCGCCATGCTCAATGCTATGTCGTCTCTCCCGTTTTGGGAAGGCCATATTCTCGACTCCGTCCAAGAACAGAAAGACGGTTCCCTGCTGATCGTTCTCGAACCCTGTCCGACAAGTGATGCTTTGTGTGGGTCGTGCCGCCAGCCTTGCGCCTTGGTGCATGAGCGCCGAAGACGCAAGGTGCGCGACCGCGATATTCTGGACAAACGCGTCTGGCTTGATGTGCCAGTGCGGCGACTGGACTGCCATCACTGTAATGCACGGGTTGCCGAGCACATTGTCTGGCTTGACCGGCGTTCACGCATTACGCATCGTGTGCGCCTGTGGGTCGAGGCGCTGGCGCAACTGCTTCCGATAGCACATGTGGCCCGGCTGACCGGCCTACACTGGCATACCGTCAAAGAGATCGATCATCGGCGCTTGAAGCACTTGCATGCTGACTTCTCAGCAGAGGGTGTACGGCGCCTGGTGATGGACGAATTCGCCCTGCACAAGGGACACCGCTATGCCACTGTCGCGCTCGATGCTGAACGGATGCGCGTATTGTGGGTTGGAGAAGGCAATAGCCGGGAAGCGATCCGGCCATTTTTCGAGATGCTGGGACCGGAAGGCTGCCAGCGGATTGAAGCCGTGGCGATGGACATGAACACGGCTATGGATCTCGAAGTGCGCCAGCAATGCCCCAATGCCGAGGTGGTCTACGACCTATTTCATGTCGTGGCCCGTTTTGGCCGCGAAGTCGTTGACCGGGTACGGGTCGATCAAGCCAATGCACTACGTGCAGAGCCAAAAGCCCGTCAGGTCATCAAGCGCAGCCGATGGCTTTTGCTGCGTAATCGCGACAATCTCAAAACCGACCAGGCGATCAAACTTGACGAACTGCTCGCCGCCAACCAGCCCTTGGCAACGGTCTACCTGCTCAAGACCGAACTGAAAGAGATCTGGTATGCGCCATCGGCCTGGGAAGGTGCTCGTCGATGGAAAACCTGGCTCAAGCTCGCCCTGGAAAGCCAGATCGCACCGCTGATCCAGTTCGCTAAACGCTTGGCCAAATACCGGCGCGGTATCTTGGCTTCGGCCATCTATCCGATGAACTCATCCATCCTGGAAGGCGTCAACAATCGCATCAAAGTGATCAAACGCATGGCTTACGGATTCCGGGACGCATCCTACTTCTTCTTGAAAATCAAGAATGCGTTCCCCGGCAAAGTGCGATGAACCTTTTTTTACGCCTGCGGCTGCGCCAGCTGCGCCAGCACGCGGTCTCGGTTGTTCATCATGAACGTTCGGAATGCCGGCTCCTTGACAGCCAGCCGCACGAGACCGGGCAGCAGCTCATAGCAGCAGCCGATGACGGTATCCATCGCCTGCTGGTTCTGCAGCGTCGCGACGGTCCATTCCCCCGGCTTGCCATCCAGCTTCTGCAGGATCTGTGCGCGGTGTTCGCCGATCACGCGCGATACGGGTTGCATCAGGTCGACCATGGTTTCCTCCTGTGTGTCAAAACCACAGTCTGCCGCTGAGTGGGGATGTATTTAATGAGTTGAAGCAATGATTGCTCGGAAGAATTGCGCTGTCGCAATTTCGTAGTTTGCCACCCCGCATACAGTTGGATTCCCAACAGTCCATAAGCGGGGAAGCATGAAAAACCAGGGAACCTTGGCGGTGCTACTGCTGCTGGCCGGCGGCCTGATTTACTCGGCCTCGCAGCACCCGCGTGACACGCTGCAATCGCATCGGCGCGGCGGCGACGCTGCGGCGAAAATGGCGCAGGCGAATGGCACGGCGCGTGGCGTACCGTATTTTTCCGCCGAAACGCTCGACGGCCGGATCGCCCGGCTGCTGGAAAAAGTGCGGCGCGACGTGCCTGCGCAGCAGGATACGAGCCGTTTCGTCTGCAAGCTGCCGGCCGAGGTGGGGCCGGTTCCTCTGCTGGACGCCGTCGACGCATACCTGCGCGGCTTGCCGGACAGCCGCCACGACCCCGACCTGTTGCGCGGCCTGCACGCTGCCGCGCAGCGGGGCAACTGGCTGGCGAAGGTGCAGGTTTTCCTGTCGCGGCTCGGCAACCAGGCGCCGGACGACGCCAGCATCTTCAGCACGATCACGCTGATCGAGTGGATGCAGGAGCACCGCATCGGCGCACTGTACGCGGCCATCGGCGATGCGGACGGCGCATCGGGCCAGCATCCGGCCGCATCGGACGGGATGCTGTCGAGCCTCGACATCTACGCCGCCATGCACCACAACTATCCATCGCAATACAAGGTAGGACGCGAACTGCAGCGCAGCGGCGACCGCGGGCAGGCCGCCGTGGGCCGGCGCATGCTCGATTGCGCGGCAAAGGCGCTGCCGGTGTACCGGCAAGCGGAACGAAGCCGGGCGCTGGCGGCGCGCGGTTGAACAATCAACGGGGAGGCTTACATGACACGCCAATTGATGATCCTGGTGGTATTGCTGCTGGGCCTGGGTTTGATTCACACCGCAGGAACGCGGCGGCCGCTTGGGCCGGCCGCCTCCAAGGATCCCTATGCATGGCTGGGCCCAATGCCGTCGACGCCCGGCTACACCGATCTCGGCCGGCGTTGGGAGCGCCTCGTCGGCCAGGTGGTCAATGAGGCCCGGACAGTGGACGTGCGCCGTTTCGTCTGCAAGACCCCGGCGGAAGTGGGTGCGTTGCCGATGATGCAGTCGGTCTTGCGTTACGCCGACAATCTGCCCGGCAGCCAGGATGACAAGGCGCTGGTCGACGGCCTGCAGCACGCAGCCGCGCGTGGCAACTGGCTCGCCCGCACGCTGCTGCTTTCCCGCCTCGGCGAAGCGGACGACATGACGGCACGCTACCAATTCGTGCAACTGGCGGAATGGCTGCACCTGCATCGGCTCGGCCATCTGTACGTGGAATTGCAGAATGAGGTCTGGCTCGATTCTGAAGATCATGTGGGCGCACCCGATAGCGGCCTATCGCGCTTCGTCGGTGCCGCCGCCATGCGTCACGACTACATTGCCCAAGCCAGCGTCGGCAGGGCGCTGATAGACCTGGATGATCCAGAGCTTGTTGCCGCAGGGGGCAGGATGCTGGCATGCGCCGCCGAAGCCCGTGTTTTCTTCGGGAGCATTCGCGCAGAGAGTACCAGCGGCATAACCACGACGACCGAAGCCCTGCAAGGCATGGCCGACTGACTTCGCAAGAATAAAAAAAGCCGCCAGTCTCGCGACCGGCGGCTTTTTCACATCTGGTGGTGATAGGTGGACTTGAACCACCGACCCCAGCATTATGAGTGCTGTGCTCTAACCAACTGAGCTATATCACCGCAAACTGTACAACGATGTTCCTGAAGAAAAATGACCTGAGCCGTTGCCGGTCAGGCCATTCGTCTTGAATTCTGGTGGTGGTGATAGGTGGACTTGAACCACCGACCCCAGCATTATGAGTGCTGTGCTCTAACCAGCTGAGCTATATCACCGCAACGGCAGGCATTATGGCCCTTGCCACCCGCGCTGTCAAGGAAAGCGCCCATTTTGCGCTGGCAATGGACAATCGAACAATATAGCGCAAATCAGTAACGTGCAGCGTAAATGCGCGCCATCGAACGCAACAGTGCCTGGTTCAGCTGTGCGGTACGGGCAGCTGCGCCAGGATCTGCCCGGTCGCGTCGGGCGCCAGGCAGTCGATCACGATCCGTTCCGGCATGGCCCGCAGCCATGTCAGCTGGCGCTTGGCGAGCTGGCGCGTGGCGATGATGCCGGTCTCGCGCATGTCCTGGTAGCCGATGCGGCCGTCGAGGTATTCCCACACCTGGCGGTAGCCCACGCAGCGCATCGACGGCAGGCCCGGATGCAGGTCGCCGCGCCGGCGCAGCACTTCCACTTCATCGATCAGCGCATCGTCTTCCAGCATGATGTCGAAGCGGCGCGCGATCCGTTCGTGCAGCACGGCGCGGTCGTTCGGCTCCAGCGCGAACGACATCAGATCGAATGGCAGCGGCTCCTTTTCGCGCCGCGCCAGCAGGGCCGACATGGGCTGGCCCGACAGCCGGATGATTTCCAGCGCGCGTCCGATGCGCTGCGCATCGTTCGGATTGAGACGCGCGGCCGTTGCCGGGTCCAGCGTGGCCAGCCGCGCATGCAGCCCAGGCCAGCCGATTTTCGCCGCGTCTTCTTCCAGTTCCGCCCGCACCGCGGGATCGGCGCCGGGCAGGTCGTCCAGCCCGTCGGCCAGGCCCTTGAAGTACAGCATCGTGCCGCCGACCAGCAGCGGCAGCTTGCCCCGCGCAACGATGTCGGCCACGAGGCGCAGCGTATCGTCGCGGAACTGGGCGACCGAGTAGGCATCGAGCGGGTCGAGGATGTCGATCAGGTGGTGCGGCGCAGCGGCCCGCTCTGCGCGCGTGGGCTTGGCTGTGCCGATGTCCATGCCCCGGTAGACCAGTGCCGAATCCACGGAAATGATTTCGGACGGGATGCGCTCGGCGATGGCCAGCGCGGCGGCGGTCTTGCCCGACGCGGTCGGGCCCATGATGGCGACCGCGAGCGGACGCTTGGCTTGATGGTTCATGCGGCTTACTGCCCTCGGAGGAACAGTTTATCCAATGCGGAGATTTCAACCTGCACCCAGGTGGGGCGGCCGTGGTTGCACTGGTCCGCGCGTTCGGTGCTTTCCATCTGGCGCAGCAGCGCGTTCATTTCCGGCGTGGTCAGGATGCGGTTGGCGCGCACGGCCGTGTGGCAGGCCAGCGTGCCGAGCAGCTCGTTGCGGCGCTCGATCAGCACGCGCGAGCCGCCGAATTCGCGCACGTCGCGCAATACGTCGCGCGCCAGTGTCTGCGCGTCGGCATTCTTCAGCAGGCTGGGCACGGCACGCACCGCCAGCGTGGTCGGCGACAGCGCGGCGATGTCGAAGCCCAGCGCCGTCAGGGTCTCGCCATGTTCCTGCACCGTGCCCACCTCGACCGGGTCGGCATAGAACGTGACGGGGATCAGCAGCGCCTGCACCTGCATGTCGGTGCCGGCGATCTGCGCGTCCAGCGCATTCTTCAGCTGCTCGTACAGGATGCGTTCGTGCGCCGCATGCATGTCCACCAGTACCAGCCCCTTGCTGTTCTGCGCCAGGATATAGATGCCGTGCAGCTGCGCCAGCGCGAAGCCGAGCGGGAATTCCTCGTGCGCCAGCGCGGCCGCGTTGGCGGTATAGCCGGCCGGCTGCGGCATCGCATACGGCGCGGCCTGCTCGGCGGCGCGCGGCGGCTCCGCATCGGCGAACAGCGCGCCGTAGCGTTCCGTGCTTTGCGCCACGCCGCCGCCGTCGCGTGCGCCGAAGGGGGAGGGCGAGAACGTCGGCGTGTAGGTCGGATTCATCATCGCGCCGAACGAGGTCTGCTGCTGCGGGCGCCAGGCGTGGCCGCTGAGCGGAACGTCGCCGCCCAGCGTCTGCGCGGCGGGCAGCGGCGCGGGCACGTTGCCGTGCGCCGTGGCGGAGGTTTGCGCCAGCGCCCGCTGCACCGCGTGGAACACGAACTGGTGCACGGTACGGCCGTCGCGGAAGCGCACCTCGATCTTCGACGGGTGCACGTTCACGTCCACCAGCGCCGGGTCCAGTTCCAGCGCCAGCACGTAGGACGGGAAGCGGTCGCCGTGCAGCACGTCTTCGTAGGCGGCGCGCACCGCGTGCACCAGCAGCTTGTCGCGCACGAAGCGGCCGTTGACATAGAAGTACTGGCAATCGGCACGCGCCTTCGAGGCGGTCGGCAAGCCGGCGAAGCCGTGCAGGCGCAGCACGCCGGATGCTTCGTCGATGGGAATGCGCGCCTCGGCGAATGCTTCGCCGAGGATCTGCGCGCTGCGTTTGGCCATGTCGCTGGCCATCCAGTGGTCCACGGTGCGGCCGTTGTGGGTGAGCGTGAAGGCCGCGTCCGGCCGCGCCAGCGCGATGCGGCGCACGACTTCGGCGCAATGGCCGAATTCGGTCTGCTCGGACTTCAGGAATTTGCGGCGCGCCGGCGTGTTGTAGTACAGGTCCTGCGCATTGACCGTGGTGCCCGGCGCGCCGGACGATGGCACGACCGTGCCCAGATGCGAGCCTTGCAGTTCCCAGGCATGGGCCGCGTCCGCGGTGCGCGAGGTCAGCGTGACGACCGCGACCGAGGCAATCGAGGCCAGCGCCTCGCCGCGAAAGCCCAGCGTTCCCACGTTTTCCAGGTCGTCCAGCGAGGCGATCTTCGACGTGGCATGGCGTTCCAGTGCCAGCGGCATCTGCTCCGGCGGGATGCCCTTGCCGTTGTCGGTGATGCAGATGCGCTTGACGCCGCCTTCCTCGAGCCGGACCGTGACCTGGCTGGCGCCCGCGTCCAGCGCGTTTTCCAGCAGCTCCTTCACCACGGCGGACGGCCGCTCGACCACCTCGCCGGCGGCGATCTGCGAAATGAGCTGGTCGGGAAGTGCCCGGATCGGGCGGGGCGGAATCGGGGCGTTCATGGTGGCGAAATTATACCGGAGCGGCGCTGCGGCGCCGTTCCCGCCCTGAGCAGCCTGGCGGGCAGGCCCCGCGCCGCTGGCCCGTTACGTACCTGCCGGCCGCACCGGGATCGGCACGTTGCACAGGTCGACGTGGCCGGCGGCGACCTTGGTCCAGGGGCCGCCGCGGTTGCGCGCCGCCTCGGCCACCGCCTTGAAGCTGGCCGAGTCGGTGCGCATCACCTCGAACCTGCTGCGCTGCGCGTCCGGCACGTCGGCGGCCAGCTTCACCGACTTGATCGCCACGCGTTGCGCCGGGTCCTCGTAGAAGCCCATCGCGCCGGGGCCGCGCGGCATCACGGCCAGCAGCGGCATGCCGTCGATCACGCGGCCGACCACGGTGATATTGCGGTCCAGCTGGCGCGGCGCCTGGCCGATCACGGCGTACAGCGCGCCGCCGTTGCCGCTGTCCGCCCCCACGTCGCGCCCCACGCCCACCATGCCGTAGCAGTGCGCCAGCCAGGCCTGGCCGCTCTTCGGGTCGCGCGCGGACGGGAAGCCGTTCGAATGGCCCACCTGCGGTGCATAGCCGTCGCGGTCGGGCAGGCGCGTAAACTGCCCGGCGGTTTTCAGGGGTACCGTGAATTCGCCGTCCAGCTTTGCCCTGGCCGTTTTCACGGGCCGAGGATTGGCTTCGTCCGGGTCGCCCCACTGCACCACGAAATTGTCTTGCGCGCGCAGGATCGCCAGTCCGTCGAAGTAGCCGTCGCGCACCAGTGCGCGCAGGTTCTCGGCATGCTTCGGCGCGAATGCGGGCGCCAGTTCGATAACGACGCGGCCGGCCGGCAGTTCCATGTACAGCGTGCTGGCCGGATCGAGCGCGCGCCATTCGGCGCTCTTCGATGCCTTGATCACATCGGCGACCGACGCTTTCGGCGGCAGTTCTGCCGCCGCCAGTGGCATTGCGGCGAAGGAGGCGAGAAAATAGAGGGGCCAGCGGGTCATCGGGTCTCCTGGATAGCTTGCTCGGCCGAGCTATAAAATTGTAATCTTTAAAACTTATTTATTGAAAATTTTGTTGCAGCGGGAATAATTCGCCAGCCCTTTGCCTGGTGTATGATTCCCGCCGCAACCTTACAGGACTACTATGGAATTCGTTCAATTGATGGAAATGCTGGTTCACGTCGACAAGGCGCTGGACGCGCTGATTGCGCAGTACGGCACGCTGGTCTACGCGATCCTGTTCGCCATCATTTTTTGCGAGACGGGCCTCGTCGTCCTGTTCTTCTTCCCCGGCGATACGCTGCTGTTCATTGCCGGTGCCTTCTGCGCCACCGGGCACATGCACCTGGGGCTGCTGATCTTCCTGCTGATCTGCGCCGCGGTGATCGGCAACACCACCAATTACTGGATCGGCGAAACCATCGGCAACCGCATGTTCACCCACAATTACCGGTGGATCAACCGCGCTGCGCTGCAGCGCACGCACAACTTCTTCGAGCGGCACGGCGGCAAGACCATCATCCTGGCGCGCTTCGTGCCCGTGGTGCGCACGTTCGCGCCGTTCGTGGCCGGTGTCTCCGACATGACGTTTGCCCGCTTCCAGCTATATAACATCACCGGCGCGGTGCTGTGGGTGGTGTCGCTGTGCACGGCGGGCTACTTCTTCGGCAATATTCCCCTGGTGCGCGACAACCTGACCACGATCGTGCTGATCGGCGTAGGCGTGGCCGTGGTGCCGGTGGCGCTGGGCGGCGTGTGGAAGATGAGCCGACGCATGCTCGGCCGCTGATTTCTTTCAAGCAAAAAAACCTCAAGTTTTTCCGTACGGCATCCGTTAACCGGGGCAAGTCTGTTTTCTGCCCCGGATTGACATGCGCAAGCTGATTGCCCTCACCGCGTGCTGCCTGGCCATCGGCTCGGCAAGCGCCAACGACTCCCCTTCCAAGATCGCCGGCGTGCAGCCGTCGTCGCCTGCGCGCGAGGATGCGATGGGTATCGGCGATGCGAAAGCCAAGTCGGGCAAGCCGGCCAGGAAGCTGTCGGAACGCGAGCAGGAGGAGCAGGCCGAGGCCGAGCTGTCCGCCAGGATTGCCGAGCGGCTGGCGCAGATGAAGGCCAACCAGGCCGCCCGTGTGGCCGCCGCCGCGAAGGCGCGCAAGGCAGCGCAGGCACATGCGGCCAAGGCCGCCTATGTGGCTTCACAGCCGCCGCCGCCCGCCAATGGCACCTTCTGGACGTATGAAGGCGAATTCGGCCCGGCCAACTGGAGCAAGATCAACGCCGCCTGGAACAAATGCAATGGCGGCAGCCGCCAGTCGCCGATCGATATCCGCGATGGCATCAAGGTCGAGCTGGAGCAGATCGCCTTCGATTACCGTCCGTCCGGTTTTTCCGTCACCGACAACGGCCATACCGTGCAGGTGGCGCTGGGTACCGGCAATTTCCTGTCCGTCGGCGGACGCACGTACGAGCTGCAGCAGCTGCACTTCCATCGCCCGGCCGAGGAACGCGTCAACGGCAAGACCTACGAGATGGGCATCCACCTGGTCCACAAGGACCTCGAAGGGCGCACCGCCGTGCTGGCGCTGATGCTGCAACGGGGCCGCGCCCAGCCGGCGATCCAGACCGTGTGGAACAACCTGCCGCTGGAAAAGAAGGAAACCTTCACGCCGTCGATCGTGTTCAACCCGAACGACCTGCTGCCCGAGCGGCGCGACTATTACACGTACATGGGTTCATTGACCGAGCCGCCATGCACCGAAGGCGTGCTGTGGCTGGTGATGAAGGAGCCGGTGCAGGCTTCGCCCGAGCAGATGGCCCTGTTCTCGCGGCTGTACCCGCTCAACGCCCGGCCGGTGCAGGCGGCCGCGGGGCGGATGATCAAGGAATCGCAGTAAGGCGGGAGAACGGTTTTCCCGGTGAGGGGAGAATTCGGGCGCAGCGATGCGCCCTTTTTTTGGGCAATGTTTCGGCAACTTTTTCAGCTGATCGTGATCGTGTGCACGCCGGTCCAGTCGGCGCCGGCGGCCAGCGGTTTCTGGTCGACCCGCGCCGGTTCGATGCAGACGAAGCGCTGCCATTCGTCGTCCCGCATGTCGGTCAGCCTGGCGGCCGCTTCGGCGCCCGGATTCCAGACGACGAACTCGGTGAATCCCTGCTGCGCCAGTTGCACGGTGCCCGTGCCCGGCTGCAGGGCCAGGCCGGCCGGGGCGGGGTAGATATTGTCCAGCGGCGGGCCGAAGTGCAGCGGCGACGCGTCCGGCAGGCCGGTCAGCACCGTGCGCGTGAATTCGTCGACCGCATAATACGTGTGCAGCGCGCAGGCGAAGTCGAACGGTTCGCCGCCCATGTTGCGCACGTGGTAGCGCATCTCGAGCCCATCGGGCTGCAGCGTGAAGCGCAGCGCCAGTGCGAAGGCGTGCGGCCAGCCCTGCGCCAGTTCGGCCGGCACGTCCTCGTGCGTCAGCAGGAACTCGGCCCAGGCGGTAGTGGCATCGTTGCCATGGTCGCCCAGGCGCCAGTGCGACAGCCGGGCGATACCGTGGCGCTGGCCGGTGCCGCGCGTGGAGAACTGCGGGAAGATCACCGGCACGCCGCCGCGGATCGCGGCGCTGCCGTCGCGCGGCGAGGCCTCGCTCATGAACAGCCGTTCGCGGCCATCGGCCGTTTTCCACGACACGAGATGCGCGCCGTACAGCGCAATGGTGGCCTGCGCGCCGTCGGGCGCGGTGATGCTCACGGCCGGGAGCTGGCCGAACGTCGTGTGTTGCATGCAAGGGTCCTAGGTCAGCCGGTTCTTGGCGAGCGGCGGGTTCTTGGCGAAGTAGGAGCGGATGCCCTTCACGATGGCGTCCGCGATCTGGTCCTGGTAGTTGTTGTCGAGCAGGCGCGCTTCTTCCTCGGGGTTGGAGATGAACGCCGTCTCGATCAGGATCGACGGAATGTCCGGCGCCTTCAGCACGGCGAAGCCGGCCTGTTCGACGGCGTTCTTGTGCAGCTTGTTGATGCCGCCGATCTGCTGCAGCACGGCCTTGCCGACCTTCAGGCTGTCGTTGATCTGCGCCGTCGTGGACAGGTCGAACAGCACGCTGGCCAGTTGCGGATCGCCGCCGCGCGAGTTGGCGCCGCCGATCAGGTCGGCCTGGTTTTCCTTGTTGGCCAGCCAGCGCGCCGCCGACGAGCTGGCGCCTTTTTCGGACAGCACGAAGACCGACGAGCCGCGCGCCGTGGGCTTGACGAACGCATCGGCGTGGATCGACACGAACAGGTCGGCATCGACCTTGCGGGCCTTTTCCACACGCTTGTTCAGCGGCACGAAATAATCGCCGTCGCGGGTCAGCATCACGCGCATGTTCGGGTGCTGTTCCAGCTTGGCCTTGAGGCGCTTGGCAATCGCCAGCACGATGTCTTTTTCGCGGCTGCCGCGCCCGCCGATCGCGCCGGGGTCTTCGCCGCCGTGGCCGGGATCGAGCGCGATCGTCAGCATCCGCACCAGATTGTCGCCGTTCTTCGGCGGCTCCGGCTTGCGCGGTTCCGCCCTGGCGATATCCGGCCGCGGCACCGCTTCGGACGGCACGCCCGGCGCGGGAATGCGGTTGTCCGGCAACGGCAGGCCCGGGGCGGGATGCTGTTCGGCCACCGGCGGCTGGCCCACCGGCACGCCATCGCTGGACCATTCGCCTTTTTCGATCATCGCCGCGATCGGGTCCAGTTCCTGGATCGGATACAGGTCGAAGATCAGGCGGTGCTTGTATTCGCCCACCGGCGCCAGCGTGAAGACCTGCGGGCGGATCTGTTCCTTCAGGTCGAACACCAGGCGCACCACGCCGGGCCGGTTCTGGCCCACGCGCACCTGCATGATGTACGGGTCGTTCGACTGGATCTTCGCCACCAGCGACTTCAGCTCCGGGTTCAGGTCGAGGCCTTCGATGTCGACCACGAGGCGCTCGGGATCCTTGATGATGAAGTGCGACGTCTTCAGGTCGGCATCGTTTTCCAGCGTGACACGGGTGTAGTCCTCCGCCGGCCAGACACGCACGGCGAGGATCTGCGCGGCGCGGGCGGGCAACGGCGTCAGTACCGACAGCAGCAGCGTGCCGCCGGCCTTCAGCAGGGTACGGCGGGTATGCCCGCGCGAAGGGGCGATCAGAGGATCCGCGGGAAGTGGAGGCGTTGCAGGCATGACAAACCTAATGCAGAGAACGCCTGCAATTCTACATCACGTCCGTCGCCCGCCACGCTGAGCGTGACGCGCAGGTCGGGCGGCGGCAGCACGCCTTCGGCTTTTTCCGGCCACTCGACGATGCAGATATTGTGGCCATCGAAGTCTTCGCGAAAGCCGGCGTCGAGGAATTCCTCCGGGCTGCCCATGCGGTACAGGTCGTAGTGGATCACGTTCACGGGCTGGCCGTCCAGCGTCACCCGATAGGGTTCGGACAGCGTATACGTGGGGCTTTTCACGGTGCCCGCGTGGCCGGCCGCGTGCAGCAGGGCACGCGTCAGCGCCGTCTTGCCGGCGCCGAGGTCGCCGTGCAGGTGGATCGACAGGCCGGGCAGCAGGGCACGCGCCAGCGATACGCCGAGGGCGCTGGTGTGGCTTTCGTCGCGCAGGTGGGCTTTCATGGGTGGTGGGATCGCATAAAATGGTGGATTGCCGCCGCCATTGTACCGCCCGATGTCTCTTTCTCCCGAAGTGTTGTCCACCCTGGCCGCCGCCATCAAGCGGTGGGGGCAGGAACTCGGCTTCGCCGAAGTGCGGATCGCCGATATCGACCTGGCCGCAGCGGAGCCGGGCCTGCAGGCCTGGCTCGACGCGGGCATGCATGGCGAAATGGACTACATGGCCGCCCACGGCATGAAGCGCGCCCGCCCCGCCGAGCTGGTGCCGGGCACCGTGCGCGTGATCACGGCGCGGATGAATTACCTGCCGCCCAGCCAGGATGCGGACTGGCGCGCGCGCGAACGCGCCCGCCTCGACGATCCGCAGGCTGCCGTGATTTCCGTGTATGCGCGCGGCCGGGATTACCACAAGGTGCTGCGCGCGCGCCTGCAGCAGCTGGCCGACCGCGTGCGCAGCGAGATCGGTGAATTCGGGTATCGGGTGTTTACCGATTCGGCGCCCGTGATGGAATTGCCGCTGGCGGAAAAATCCGGCCTGGGCTGGCGCGGCAAGCACACGCTGCTGCTCAACCGCGATGCCGGCTCGATGTTCTTCATGGGCGAGATCCTGGTGGACCTGCCGCTGCCGGTCGATGCGCCCGCCGATCCGCACTGCGGCCAGTGCAGCGCCTGCATCACGGCCTGCCCGACGGGCGCCATCCTCGGTCCCGGCCGCCTCGATGCGCGCCGCTGCATTTCCTACCTGACGATCGAGCTGAAGGGCAGCATCCCGGAAGACTTGCGGCCGCTGCTGGGCAACCGCGTGTACGGCTGCGACGATTGCCAGACCGTCTGCCCGTGGAACAAGTTTGCCCAGCGCGCCACGCTGCCCGATTTCGACGAGCGGCATGGCCTGGGCAGTGCCTCCATGATCGACCTGTTCGGCTGGAGCGAAGAGGCGTTCAACCGCAACATGGAAGGCAGCCCGATCCGCCGCATCGGGCACGAGCGCTGGCTGCGCAACCTGGCCGTCGGGCTCGGCAACGCCGCCGCGCGGGCGCGGGGCGATGCCGCCATCGTTGCGGCGCTGCGGGCGCGCCTCGATCATCCATCCGACCTCGTGCGCGAACACGTGATCTGGGCACTGGCGCAGCACGGCTGCGCTCCGGACTAGTTCACGGCCTGGCCAGCCACTGGCCGCGCCGGCGTGCCGCGAGCAGCAGCACGATCGCGGTGGCGCCCCAGGCCAGCACCGCGACGATCGAGCCCTCGACGCCGTAGCCGCCGCCGCTCAGCCACTCCGGACCGCTGGCCACGACCTGGATCCAGCCGCGCGCCGGGTGGCCGGAGACGGGGATCGAGAACACGGCGTCGAACAGGTAGTTCCACGCGAAGTGCATGCCGATCGGCACCCAGAGGCGGCGCGTGGCGATGTAGCCGGCCGACAGCGCGGCCGAGGCGGCCATGGTGGCCAGCACGCCCAGCATGCTGATGTGCTCGCTTGGCAGGTGGGCGGCGGCAAAGATCACGCTCGACAGCACCAATGCGATCGACGTGCCCCAGGCTTTCTCCAGCAGCCGGTACAGCACGGCGCGGAACAGGATCTCTTCCATGAAGGCCACGAATACCTGTTCCGGCAGCGGCTTGAACAGTGCGCTCCAGTGCGCGGTGCCGGTGTACGTGTACACGCCGCCGGCCAGCAGCAGCACGCTGCAGGAGACCATCAGCGCGGCGCCGAGGCCCAGGCCGGTGCCCAGTTCGCGCCCCGCGCCGGGCAGTGCCAGTTCCGCCATGCCGCGCTGCTCGATCTTGCGCACATACAGGCGGTAGCCGCCGACGATGGCGGCGGTCGCCAGCAGGAAGGGCCAGCCGATGCGCCACGGCCTGGGCACGGCTTCGGACAGTGCCAGCGCCACGCTCATCGGCACCAGCACGGCCAGGATGCCCAGCAGCGTCCGCACGAAGCCGTTGGCCAGCAGGCGCTTGCCCAGCGAGGGGCGGGTAGGGGCCGAAAACGATGCGGTACTCATGATTGCTCCTTGTCGCCGTGCAGGGAACCGGGCTGCGAAAGCCGGTGGCGCGCGGCACGGATGCGCGCGCCGAATGGTTGCCGTTCCAGCGCGGCGATCGCCTGCGCCAGCGTGGTGGACAGCGGATACGGCAGGTCGGCATCGAGGCTGGCCGCGGCGGCGCCCGTGGCGGCCCAGCATTGCTGCAGACGGGGCAGCAGCGCACGTCCCCGCTCCGACAGCCGCACCAGCTTCTGGCGCGCATCGGCCGGCGAGGCCGTGGTGGCCACCAGGTCTTCCTTCAGCATCAGCGCCACGGTCTGCGTGGCGGCCGGCTGCGTGATGCCGGCCGCCGCGGCGATCTGGCCGACGGTGCGCGGCGTGCCTTCCGCCAGCGCGCGCATCACCGGGGTGTAGCGCGGGCGGTAGTCGATGCCCGCTTCCTCGTACGAAGCGGCAACGGCGCCGTCGAGCAGTTCGATCAGGTGGCGCAACTGGGTACCTAGTCCTTGTTTCATGCGCTCATCATAACTCAATACATAAGCGCTTATATATTTATCCTGAATATTTTTTCATGCATGTTCCTGCATGTGGCGGGCAGGGCCTCAGTCGTCGGCCAGCAGGGTGTCGAGCGCGCGGCGCGGATCGCGCAGGAAGTCGAGCGTGACCTGGAAGTGTTCGGTGTCTTCGTAGTCGGTGCGGCGCAGGCCATCCGGCAGGCAGGCGTAGATGCGGGCGTCCGGGTAGGCCATCAGGATCGGCGAATGGGTGGCGATGATGAACTGCGAGCCGGCCTTCACGAGGCGGTGGATCTGCTGCAGGGCGGCCAGCTGGCGCTGCGGCGAAAGTGCCGCTTCCGGCTCGTCGAGCACATACAGGCCCTGGCCGCCGAAGCGGTGCGTCAGCAGTGCCATGAACGATTCGCCATGCGACTGCTCGTGCAGCGGGCGGCCGCCGTACGATCCAAGTGGAATGCCGAGGCGTTCGACTTCGGTCGCCACATTGAAAAAGCTCTCCGCGCGCAGGAAATAACCGTCGCGCGGTCGCCGGTAGCCTTTTGCAATGCGCACATGGTCGTGCAATGCGGAGTGGGAGGGGCGGGTGCCGAAATTGAAATTGCGCCCGCCGCCCTCGGCGTTGTAGCCAAGTGCCACCGCGAGCGCTTCCAGCAGGGTGGACTTGCCGCTGCCGTTCTCGCCGACGATGAACGTGACGGACGGGTGAAATGTCAGCTTGTCGAGGTGCCGCACCGCCGGCAGCGAGAACGGATAGCGGTCGAAGTCCGGCACGGTGTCGCGCAGCAGCGTCATGCTGATCGCGAACGTGGGGGACATGACCATGGCTATTTCAGCAGGCCGGCCAGTTCGACCGCTGTCTTGACCTGCATCTTGTCGAAGATGTGGGCGCGATGGACCTCGACGGTGCGCATGCTGATGCCCAGTTCGTCCGCGACCACCTTGTTCATCTTGCCCGCCAGGATCAGGTCCAGCACTTCGCGTTCGCGCGAGGACAGGGTGGCCAGCCTGGCGTGCACCGCCGCATGGGCGCTGGCCTGCTGCGAGCTTGCCAGGCCTTCCTGCACACGGTCCATCAGGTCGTTGTCGTTGAACGGCTTCTCGAAGAAATCAAAGGCGCCGCGCTTCAGGGTGTCCACCGCCATCGGCACGTCGCCATGGCCGGTCAGGAAAATCACCGGCAGGCGCTGCGCCAGGCCGCGCGCATGCAGCTGGTCGAACACGGCCACGCCGTTCATGTCGGGCATCCTCACGTCGAGCAGCACGCAGTCGCCGGCGGGATCGAACTGGCCCGCTTCCACGTAAGCGAGGAAGCGGGCGCCGCAATCGTACGTGGTGGCCGGAATGGCGCGCGACGAGGCCAGCCACGACAGCGAGTCGCGCACCACTTCTTCATCATCGACGATATGCAACATGTTATGTAGTCTCCTCAAATACTTGCGACGCCGGCAGCGTGAAGGTGAATATGGTACCGCCTTGCGGGTTGTCCCGGTGCGTCAGCGTGCCGCCATGGAACTCGATCGCCGTGCGGCATATGTTCAGGCCCATGCCCATGCCCTGTGCCTTGGTCGAGAAAAACGGCGAGAACAGGCGTTCGGCCACGTCCTGCGGAATGCCGTGGCCATTGTCGATCACGTTGACGGCGACTTGCCCCGTGGCGGCATCGTGCCGCCCTTCGATGCGCAGCACGCGCCGCTGCAAGGGCACGGCCGCCATCGCCTCGATGCCGTTGCGCGCCAGGTTCAGCAGCACCTGTTCGATCAGGATGCTGTCGGCCCGCACCTGCGGCAGATCGTCCGGCAGATCCACCTGCAGCGATACCCGGTGCGGCCGCGCCTGCAAGTCGATCAGCGCGTGGATGCCTTCGATCATCGTGGCGATCTCCACGTCGAGCCGCTCGGTTTTGCGCTTGCGCACGAATTCGTGCACGCTGCGGATGATCTGCCCGGCACGGCGCGCCTGCGTGCCGGCCTGCTCCAGGGCCGGCTTCAGCTTGGCGGGATCCACGTCCGGGCGGGCCAGCAGGTTCAGGGCACCGGTCGTGTAGCTGGAAATCGCCGCCAGCGGCTGGTTCAGCTCGTGCGCCAGCATCGAGGCGATCTCGCCCATCGTGGCCAGGCGGCTGGACGCCTGCAGCTTTTCCTGGTGCTCGCGGTTGAGCTCTTCGATGCGCTTCCTGTCGCTGATGTCGAGGATGGAACCCATCCAGCCGGTATGGCGGCCGTCGTTGTCGACCAGCGGCGCTTCGAAGATCAGCACGGGAATACGGGTGCCGTCGGGGCGCTGGAAGATCGTCTCGAACTGCGGCGTCACGGTTCCCTGCAGCACGTTGTGCAGCCGATGCTCGTATTCGGCCATCACCTCGGTTGCCCAATAAGGCATCGGCGGCCGGCGGCCCACCAGCTCCTCCTCCGTGTAGCCGACCATCTGGCAAAACGCCGGGTTGACATAGGTGATGGTTCCTTCCAGGTCGCGTGCGCGCAGGCCGGTGACGAGCGAATTCTCCATGGCGGTACGAAACGCCATCTGCTGGCGCAGTGCCTCTTCGGCCACCAGCCGCCGCGAAATGTGGCCCCACAGCGCCAGCAGGCTCCACAGCAGTGCCAGCGACAGCACGATGACCGAGCCCACCAGCAGGTTCGGCAGCAATTTCGGCGAGGTTTTCACGCTGTCCGTCATCAGCGTGACGGTCGCGCCGGGCAGGTCGAGCGCGCGCTTGTGCGTGTAGACGCCGTGTCCCGGCCCGGCGGCGGCGCGGCGGGCGAGGATTTCATCGTCGCGGTCCAGCAGCGTGACCTGGTTATCCTGGGCAAACCACCATGGCACCATTTCTTCCAGGATCGCCGACAGCTGGTAGGTCGCCACCAGCGTGCCCAGGTAGGTGGCGCCCCGGTACAGCGGCCAGTGGTAATCCATCATCATCGCGCCGGGCGTACCGGCCGGGTAGGTCGATTCCCGGGCCGGCTCGCTGTAGACGCCGTTGCGGCTGAGCCGGGCCCGCTCGGCGGCTTCGCGCGACGGTGCCGACAGCCTGGCGACCGGCGGCGGCGCTTCGTCGCTCGACGCGGCCACGTCGCCTTCCGGCGTGACCCACATCAGGCGCTTCAGTTCCAGGCCCGTCTTCAGTTCGCTGGCCATGCGCTCGTGCAGGCGCTTGACCGAGGCGCCCGCCAGGATTTCGTTGGCCACCCCCTTCAGGTCTTCTTCATGGCGCCCGAGCTGGAAGCGGATCGTCTGCTCGACCCACAGCGTATCGGCGATCAGTTGCTCCTGGCGCTCGTTGCTTTCCATCTGGCGCGCCTGCCACGGCAGCCAGATTAGAATGGCCAGGAACAACAGTACCAGCACAACCGGCAGCAGCCAGCGCGCGGAACTGGGAAACGGCAGGCGCGCCGCCATGGAACGAAGGGAGGTCATTGTCGGAGGGTAACCATTCTGGTCCTGCCGGGTATTGTGGTTTTCCACAGTAGCCCCTTGGCAGGGGCTTATGCAGAATGTAATTGCAGGAATAATAAATGTAACTTCTATATTTGGGGACACGCATGAAGCTCAAGACCATCCTGGTTGCGCTGGCCGCGACCGCCTGCTTCACCAACGCATTCGCTCAATCGCCCATCGTCATCAAGTTCAGCCATGTAGTGGCGACCGACACGCCGAAAGGCCAGGCCGCCGCCCGCTTCAAGCAGTTGGCCGAACGTGCCACCAACGGCCGCGTGAAGGTGGAGGTGTATCCGAACAGCCAGCTGTACAAGGACAAGGAAGAACTCGAAGCCCTGCAGCTGGGAGCCGTGCAGATGCTGGCGCCGTCGCTGGCCAAGTTCGGGCCGCTGGGCGTGAAGGAATTCGAGGTGTTCGACCTGCCGTATGCGTTCCCCACCAAGCAGGCGCTGTACAACGTGACCGAAGGGCCGATCGGCAAGAGCCTGCTGAAAAAGCTCGAGAGCAAGGGCATCACCGGCCTGGCGTACTGGGATAACGGCTTCAAGATCATGTCGGCCAACAAGCCCCTGGGCCTGCCGTCCGATTTCCGCGGCCTGAAGATGCGCATCCAGTCCTCGAAGGTGCTCGATGCGCAGATGCGCGCGCTGGGCGCCAACCCGCAGGTGCTGGCCTTCTCCGAGGCCTACCAGGCACTGCAGACGGGCGTTGTCGATGGCACCGAGAATCCGCCGTCGAACATGTACACCCAGAAGATGCACGAGGTGCAAAAGTACGCCACGCTGTCGAACCATGGCTACCTGGGCTACGCCGTCATCGTCAACAAGAAGTTCTGGGATGGCTTGCCGGCCGATATCCGCACCGCGCTCGAAGGGGCGATGCGCGAAGCCACCACGTATGAAAAGGCAATCGCCCAGCGCGACAACGACATGGCGCTGGATGCGATGAAGAAATCCGGCCGCACCCAGTTCCTCACCCTGACGCCACAGCAGCAGGAGGCGTGGAAGAAAGCGCTGCTGCCGGTGCACAAGCAGATGCAAGGCCGCATCGGCGCCGATCTCGTCAACGCGATCGCGAAGGAAACCGCGAAGTAATTCGCCGTGGGGCGGCGTCCTGCCGCCCTGTTGTTCCTGACGTACCGGCCGCCTGGCCGGCTCCCGAAAGTCACCATGAAATTCCTGGACCACCTGGAAGAGTGGCTCATTGCGTCCCTGATGGGCGCGGCCACCTTCATCATCTTCGTGGCGGTGGTGCACCGCTACCTGTCCGGTTTGCCGATTCCGTGGCTGCAGGACGAACTCATCCAGATCAATACCAGTTGGGCGCAGGAACTGTGCATCTACATGTTCGTGTGGATGGCCAAGTTCGGCGCGGCCTATGGCGTGCGCACCGGCATCCACGTCGGCGTCGATGTCGTCATCAACCGGCTTTCCACGCCGTGGCGCAGCAAGTTCATCGTCTTCGGCCTGCTGGCCGGCGCGCTGTTCACCGGCATCGTCGGCGCGCTCGGCGCATCGTTCGTGTGGGATATCGGCCACACCGACCAGACGTCGCCCGATCTCGAAGTGCCGATGTGGCTGGTCTACCTGGCGGTGCCGGCCGGTTCCTGGCTGATGTGCTTCCGCTTCCTGCAGGTGATGGTGCATTTCCTGCGCACCGGCGACCTGCCGAAGCACGACCATGCCCATGTCGAGGGGCTGGATGACGAACTGGGAGCGAAGGCATGAACGCGCTGATCATTTTCACCCTGCTGCTGGTGCTGATGCTGACCGGCATGCCGATCTCCATCTCGCTGGGTCTGACGGTGCTGACGTTCCTGTTCACGATGACGCAGGTGCCGATCGAGGCGGTGGCGCTGAAGCTGTTCACCGGCATCGAGAAATTCGAGATCATGGCGATTCCGTTCTTCATCCTGGCCGGCAATTTCCTGACCCACGGCGGCGTGGCGCGGCGCATGATCAACTTCGCCACGTCGATGGTCGGGCACTGGCACGGTGGACTGGCGCTGGCCGGCGTGCTGGCCTGCGCGCTGTTCGCGGCCGTGTCGGGCTCCAGCCCGGCCACCGTGGTGGCGATCGGTTCGATCATCCTGCCGGCGATGGTGAAGCAGGGCTTCCCGAAGCGCTTCGGCGCCGGCGTGATCACCACGTCGGGCGCGCTGGGCATCCTGATTCCGCCGTCGATTGTGATGGTGATGTATTCGGTCACCACGAATACGTCGGTCGGCGCGCTGTTCATGGCGGGCGTGGTGCCGGGCATCATGCTGGCGTTCCTGCTGGGTCTGACGACGTGGGTGCTGGCGAAGAAACGCGGCTATCCACGCATGCGCAAAGCCACCTGGGCCGAACGGCTGGCGGCATTCCGCAAGAGCGCGTGGGGGCTGCTGCTGATCCTGATCGTGATGGGCGGCATCTACACCGGCCTGTTTACACCGACCGAGGCGGCGGCGATGGCTGCCGTGTATGCGTTCGTCATTGCCGTGTTCGTGTACAAGGATCTGAAGCTGCGCCAGGTCGGCAAGGTGCTGCTCGACTCGGCTTCGATGTCTGCCATGCTGCTGTACATCATCACGAACGCCGTACTGTTCTCTTTCCTGATGACGAGCGAGAACATCCCGCAGGAAATGGCGGCCTGGCTGACGGCGCAAGGTCTGGGGAAAGTGGCCTTCCTGCTGGTGGTCAACGTGATCCTGCTGGCGGCGGGCAACTTCATGGAACCGTCGTCGATCGTGCTGATCATGGCGCCGATCCTGTTCCCCGTCGCGGTCGCGCTCGGTGTCGATCCGGTCCATTTCGGCATCCTCATCGTCGTCAACATGGAAGTGGGCATGTGCCATCCGCCCGTGGGACTGAACCTGTACGTGGCCTCCGGCATCACGAAGATGGGGATCTCGGAGCTGACGGTGGCCGTGATGCCCTGGCTGCTGACCATGCTGGCTTTCCTGATGCTGGTGACCTATGTGCCGCAGATTTCGCTGTGGTTGCCGAACCTGGTGTATGGCTGAATGTGACACCCCTACCAAAGTTTCGGAAACATTGCCATACCTAATTTAATTTCAACGAAAATATTTTCTTGCTACAAAAAAACAGGAGAAAAGCATGTTTGGATCAGTTATGATCGCTCCTGTTTGGTGCAGCAAATAACGATATGCACCAAGGTAGCAACGAATACGTGAGTTAGTGGGGAGTGGTAATAAAAAGGCATGCCGGAGACGGCGATAATCGAGGAGACACGCGGTTCACAGTATGTTGTTGGCATCACTGCTGAAGGCGGCCAAAAGCCAGCCGCGGCGGGACCAAACAACCGGAATCGTGCCAAGTACTACTTAAAACGCACCAGAAGGTGCGTTTTTTTTCGCCCGTGCCGTTCGCGTGACTTGGGCGTTTCATGAAATATTGCGTGAAACCGCATGCCTGTCATGCGGGCGGACGGGCTTGCGCGAACCGCCGAACCAGCCCTGCGGGACGGAATCTGGTATGCCGGCCGGGGTTCGTGTAGCATGTTTGCCACAGTAGTCTGGAGTTAATTGTGACGCAAATACAACAAGCAGCCGATCTCTTCGCGGCGATCGTTTCCACCCCGTTCGGGGCCCTCGGCATTCGCACCGGCGGCGCCGTCGTCAGCGAGCTGGTGTACCTGCCGTCCGGCTTTGCCGAGAAGGCGCCCGCCGATGCGGTGGCCGAACGTGCCGCGGTCCAGGTACAGCACTATTGCATGAATCCCGACTTCGCCTTCGACCTGCCGCTGGCGCAGGTCGGCAGCGCATTCCAGCGCAAGGTGTGGGAGGCGATCCGGGCGATCCCCCGCGGCGAGGTACGCACCTATGGCGAGATCGCGAAGTTCGTCGGCACCATGCCGCGCGCGGTGGGCCAGGCTTGCGGCGCCAATTACTTCCCCTTGGTCATACCCTGCCATCGCGTGACGGGCGCCCAGGGGCTGGGCGGCTTTGCCGGCAGCGACGACCGCAATGGCTTCACGCTGGACGTCAAGCGCTGGCTGCTGGCACACGAAGGGCACCGCGAATACGCATGGCAGCAAACGACCCTGCTCTGATCGACGAGTTCTGCGACACGCTGTGGCTGGAGGATGGCCTGTCGAAGAACACGCTCGATGCCTACCGGCGTGACCTGAAGCTGTTTTCCGCGTGGCTGGCGCAGGCCCGCCCGGGAATCGGCCTGCTGGCCGCGCAGGCCGGCGACATTGCCGGCTATTTCGCCGACCGGCATGGCGATACCAAGGCCAGCTCGGCGAACCGGCGGCTGTCGGTGCTGAAACGTTTTTACCAGCAGGCGCTGCGCGTGCAGCGCATTGCCGAGGACCCTTGCCTGAAGCTGGCCTCGGCAAAACAGCCGGCACGCTTCGTGCACACGTTGTCGGAAAGCGACGTGGAAGCCTTGCTGGGAGCGCCAGCCGTGGGCGAGCCGCTGGGCCTGCGCGACCGCACGATGCTGGAGCTGATGTACGCGAGCGGCTTGCGGGTATCGGAACTGGTGGCGCTGAAGATTACCGAGCTCGGCTTGAACGAGGGCGTGGTCCGCATCACCGGCAAGGGGTCGAAGACGCGCCTGGTGCCGTTCGGCGCCGAAGCACGGCAATGGATCGAGCGCTACCTGCGCGAAGGGCGTGGTGTGATCCTGAACGGCCAGCAGGACGATGCCCTGTTCGTTACCGGCCGGGGCGGGCCGATGACGCGGCAGATGTTCTGGGTGGTGGTGAAGAAGTGCGCGCACAAGGCCGGCATCACCGCACCACTGTCGCCGCACACGCTGCGCCATGCATTCGCCACCCATCTGCTCAACCATGGCGCCGACCTGCGCGTGGTGCAGCTGCTACTGGGCCATGCCGACATTTCGACCACCCAGATCTACACCCACGTGGCTCGCGAACGGTTGAAACAGCTGCATGCGTTACATCATCCGCGGGGGTGAGAAATCTGCGATGCTGAATCTGTCGCATAATGTGTGCTACGGAGGTAGTCATGGCAAAAACGAATTTTCAGTACGAGAAACGGCAGCGCGAGCTGGAAAAGAAGCGCAAGGCCGAGGAAAAGGCCAAGCGCAAGGAAGAAGCGAAACACCGCCCGGCCGGTGAGCAGGAAGCCGACACGGTGGGTTTCGACACTGCCGAGGAAGATACGACGGCGCTGCGGCAGGAATGAGCGTCGGCGTTACTCCGCCGCACTGAACACCGGGATGGCGACCGCATTCGGGGCAGGATTGCCCGGGTTCCGGTGGCTGTTCCCTGATTTTGTATTTCGGAAACAATCGTGCCTAGTGCGCAGCCATTCTTGAGCCAGCGCAAGCGATCGCCGGGCAGGGCGGGAAGAATGGCACGATGGTCCCGCAAAATCATCTCTCCCCCTTTGCAACGCATGCCGCGCCCAATCCGGCGCTGGCGGCGCTCGACCTCATTTCCCGCCTCATCGCGGCGCTCGAACTCACGCCATTGGTCGCGGTGTGCAGTATCGACCGTGCTGGCAGGGTCCGCTTTTGCAACCAGGCCTGTGCCGATCTCTCCGGCCATGCACCGGAAGCGGTGGTTGGCCAGCCACTGAAGAGCCTGTTCTCGCGCGGCGAGCGCGAAGCGGAGCACGACGCGCTGGTGGAGCAAGCCTGGCACACCGGCAAGCATTCGCCGATCGGCGACTGGCGCGTGCGCACCGCCGGCGGCCGCGAGCTGTGGCTGTATTCCACGCTGGTGCCGGTCTGTCACGAAGGCGAGCTGACGCAGGTGTTCTGCATGGATGTCGACATCACCTCGCGCAAGGTGGAGGAAGATGCGCTGGCCATGGCCGGGGCGAATTTCCGCCAGCTGTTCCAGAAGTCCGATGACGCGATCCTGCTGGTGCGCGACGGCCTGATCGAGGAGGCCAATCCCGCCGCGCTGCACCTGTTCAACTGCCCGGACCCGGCAACCTTCATCGGCCGCCGGCTGGCCGATTTCTCGCCTTTGCAGCAACCGGGCGGCGCGTTGTCCGAAGGCAGCGCGCGCCGGCTCGAAGAGCAGGCGCACCAGCACGGCAACTGCCGCTACGACTGGCGCTACCTCGACTGTGGCGGCAAGCTGTTCTGGGCCGAAGTGCTGATGACGTCCGTCACCCTGAACCACGAACACCTGTTCTATGTGCTGGTGCGCGACATCTCGGTCCGCAAGAGCGCCGAGCGTACGCTGTACCTGGCGGCCCAGGTGTTCGAGAACAGCCGCGATGCCATCCTGCTGACGGACCACGACCGCCATGTCATCTCGATCAACCGGGCATATTCGGAAATTACCGGTTTCGGCAGCGACGACATGCTGGGCAAGCCGCTGTCGGTCTACCATTCCGGCGAAGACGAGACATTCTTCCGCACGGTATGGGACCAGCTCGCCACCGATCACTGGCAGGGCGAAATCTGGTCGCGCCGCAAGAGCGGCGAGCTGTTTCCCGCCTGGCTGGCGCTGACGGCGATCCGCGACAGCCACGACCAGATCAGCAATTACATGGCGATCGTTTCCGACATCACCGAGCGCAAGCGCTCGGAAGAACAGACCCGCCACCTGGCCGAGCACGATTTCCTGACCGACCTGCCGAACCGCGTGCTGCTGCTGGACCGCCTGTCGCTCGCGCTGTCCGTCGCGCGCCGCAGTGGCAGCATGCTGGCGATCCTGTTCCTGGACCTGGACCGCTTCAAGCAGATCAACGACACGCTGGGCCACCAGGTTGGCGACCAGTTGCTGAAGGAAGTGGCGGCGCGCCTGCTGAAATGCGTGCGCAAGGTCGATACCGTCAGCCGCCAGGGCGGCGACGAGTTCGTCATCATCCTGGCCGACATCGGCGGCATCGACCATGCGGCGCACGTGGCGGGCACGATCCGGCAGGCGATCTGCCAGCCGTATGCGATCGGCGAACACGACATGCACGTGTCCACGTCGATCGGCGTATCGATCTTTCCCAGCGATGGCGACGACATCGACACGCTGGTCAAGAATGCCGACATCGCGATGTACCACGCCAAGCAGGGCGGCCGCAACAACTTCCAGTTCTTCAGCGCCGAGATGAACGAGCGCATCGTCGAACGCGCGTCGTTCGAGCAGGGCTTGCGCCGCGCGCTGGCCGAAGGGCAGTTCGAGCTGGCCTTCGAGCCGGAACTGGACATCGCCAGCGGCGCCCTGGTGGCGGCGGAAGCGCTGATCCGGTGGCGCCACCCGGAGCTGGGCCTGCTGCTGCCCGAGCGCTTCATCGGCGTGGCGGAAGAGGCCGGCCTGATGGTGCCGATCGGCGACTGGGTGTTGCGCGAAGCATGCCGCCATGCGCGCCGCTGGCATGACGGCGGGCATGCGGTGACGGTGGCCGTCAACCTGTCGCTGACGCAGTTCGTCCAGCGCGGCCTGATCGACAGCGTGCGTGCCGCGCTGGACGCTGCGGGGCTCGACGCGCGGTTCCTGGAGCTGGAACTGACGGAGTCGATCATCATGAAGGGCGGCAGCGCCACCGCCGCCACGCTGCACGGCCTGCGCGCGCTCGGTGTGCGGTTGTCGCTGGACGACTTCGGCACCGGCTGGTCCCGCCTCGGGCAGCTGAAGGATTACCCGATCGACAAGCTGAAGATCGCGCAGGCCTTCCTTCGGGAGGGGTGCGACGAAACGGTGATCCGTACCATCATCGCGATGGCGCGCAGCATGCGCATGACGGTGGTCGCGGAAGGCGTGGAAACGCCCGGCCAGCTCGATTTCCTGCGCGGCGAAGGCTGCGACCTGTACCAGGGACGGCAGGCCGAAGCGGCCATGCGGCCGGCCGGTGTGGATGGCTGGCTGCGCTAGGATTTCCCCGCAGCGCGTTCAGAACAGCCGCAGCCGCACCAGCACCTGGCCGTGGTCGGATGCCTCGGGCCGCCCGAGCCGCAGGTGGTCGTTGAAATAGCTGACGTCGAACACCTCGCCGATCGCGCGCGGCGAATGCCGGTTGAATTCTTCCGACACGAGCACATGGTCGATCGTCGAGTAATGGCCCTCGTGAATGCTGGTATACCCCACGTGGCGCAGGTGATCCTGGCGAAGCTGGATCTGGTTGCTGTCGTACAGCCGGCTGCGGCGTTCCTCGGCCTGGGCGCCATTGATTCCATTGGTGCCATTGGTGCCATTGGTTCCATTGATGCCATTGCCGATGCTGCGCGTACCCCCCGTGCCCAGCACGATCGTGGTGGTGACGGCATCGGCGGTGTCGTTGAAGTCGCCGAGCACCACGCAGGGGCGGCGCGTTTCCCGCATCATTTTCGACAGCAGCACGCGCAGGGCCACCGCCTCGGTGCCGCGCCAGACGAGCGAGCGCAGGCTGGCCATCGCATGGTGCAGCGGATCTTCGCCACTATCGCCGCTGCGGTAGTCGGGGCGCCGCGATTTCAGGTGCACCACCACCACGTCCACGATGCGCTCCCCCGGCAGCACGACCTGCACATGCAGCGGCGCGCGGGCAAAACGGTCGGAATCCGGGCTGCCGGAATCACAGGGAACGTCCGCGGGAAAGTTGGCGTACACGCCTGGCGTGCCTGCGAACGGCAGGCGCGAAACGATGGCCACGCTCGGCGTCAGGCGCTGCGCATGGGGATCCGGGTCGAAGCCGGCGTGCAGCGCATCGCCGTACTTTCGGGTGCGGGACAAGACGTCGCGCAATGCCGCCTGCGAGAAAATTTCCTGGAAGCCGATCACGTCCGCATCGAGTTGATCGAGTTGCTGCGCGATCCAGTTCGCCTTGGCTTCGTAGCCTTCGGGAGTCAGGGGCTCGAGGTTGTCGTACAATTTCGCGCCCGGCGGGGCGAGGTTGCAGACGTTGAAGGTGGCAAAGCGAATTTCTTCCTGCATAATGAGAAACTCCTTTTCACAATGATCGTATCACGGCATGGCCAAGAAAGAGCACATTTCAGAGACCCCGGCAACCGCGCTCCTCAAGCAGCGCAAGGTGCCGTTCAGCGAACACCCGTACGAATACGAAGAGCACGGCGGCACCTCGGTGTCGGCGCGCGAGCTCGGCGTCGACGAGCATCATGTGGTCAAGACCCTGGTGATGCAGGACGAAGCCGCCAAGCCATTGATTGTGCTGATGCACGGCGATCGCAAGGTGTCGACGAAAAATTTGGCGCGCAACATCGGCTGCAAGTCCGTCGAACCGTGCAAGCCGGACGTGGCGCAACGGCATTCGGGCTACCTGGTGGGCGGCACCTCGCCGTTCGGCACGCGCAAGGCGATGCCGGTGTACGTGGAGGAGTCGATCCTGGAACTGGAAACAATTTATATCAATGGCGGCCGGCGCGGTTTCCTGGTGGGCATCGCGCCGCGCGCGCTGACCGAGGTGCTGGGCGCGCGGCCGGTCGCCTGCGCCCTGGCCGACTGATACGCGGGTGCTGTATAGTCGCCGCCCGCCAGTCCGCCGCCCGGCTCTGCGCTGGCTTCACCAACAAAACATAGGATAATTTCAGGAAATGACTACCCTCCTGCTGGCGATTGCCGCCTACCTGATCGGCTCGATCTCTTTTGCCGTCGTCGTGAGCAAGGTCTATGGCCTGTCCGATCCGCGCACCTATGGCTCCGGCAACCCCGGCGCCACCAACGTGCTGCGCAGCGGCAACAAGGGCGCCGCGATCTGGACGCTGGTCGGCGATGCCTTCAAGGGCTGGCTCGCGGTCTGGCTGGTGATCCGCTTCGCCGGACAGCTCGGTATTGGCGATGGCACCATCGCGCTGGTGGCCATCGCCGTGTTTGTCGGCCACCTGTGGCCGGTGTTCTTCCGCTTCCAGGGCGGCAAGGGCGTGGCGACGGCCCTCGGCGTGCTGCTGGCGCTCAACGTCTGGCTCGGTCTGGCCACGCTGGCTACCTGGCTGATCATCGCGTATGCATTCCGCTACTCGTCGCTGGCCGCGCTGATCGCTTCCGTGTTCGCGCCGCTCTACTACGGCCTGCTGTTCGGCGTCGAACCGCAACTGTTCGCCGTGGTGGCCATGAGCGGCCTGCTGGTATGGCGCCACGCGAAGAACATCGGCAACCTGATGGCCGGCAAGGAAAGCCGGATCGGCAGCAAGGGCAAGGACAAGGCCGCCGCCGCGAAGAAGAGGTAAGCAGGCAGGACCGACTTGCAATTCCGATAGCGGCCCTCATCATGCGTGGGCCGCCATCGTGGGCGGCGCAACCGATGGCCGCCGCCGGTGGCCGTACAGAAAGGCCGCCATGTCCGCTCCCCTCCGTATCGATTTCGTTTCCGACATTTCCTGCCCGTGGTGCGCCATCGGGCTGAAGTCGCTGGAAACCGCGCTGGCCCGCATCCCGGAAGCTGCCGTCGAATTCCACTTCCAGCCCTTCGAGCTGAACCCGCAGATGGGCAAGGAAGGGCAGGACATTACCGAGCATATCGCCGAAAAATACGGCAGCACGCCGGAACAGCAGGAACAGTCGCGCGAGATGATCCGCCAGCGCGGCGCGGCGCTCGGCTTCACATTCGCGATGGACAAGCGCAGCCGCATCTACAACACCTTCGATGCCCACCGCCTGCTGCACTGGGCCGAGGAGGCCGGCCGCCAGAAGGAACTGAAGCACGCGCTGTTCGAGGCCTACTTCACGAACGGCGAAGACCCCAGTTCGCACGACGTGCTGCTGCGCGCCGCCGAACGGGCAGGGCTGGACCGGGAGGCTGCACGACAGGTGCTGGCATCCGGCCAGTTCGCCGACGAGGTGCGCATGCTCGAACAGTACTGGCAGCAGGCCGGCGTACGCTCGGTGCCGGCCGTCGTCATCAACCAGCGCCACCTGATCTCCGGCGGCCAGCCGCCCGAAGTATTCGAAGGCGCGCTGCGGCAGCTGCTGGAAGAAAAGTAATGCGCTTGCCGGTGTGACCGGTGCCCGCCTTTTAGGCTACACTGCCGCGGCACGAAATATTGTTCGACCGGCCATGCATAGTAGGGAAGCGTGCCCGCGGCCGGGACCGTATCATCGGACTATAGACACCAGGAGAACAGCCATGCCGAAAGCCATCTGGAACGGCGCCGTCATCGCCGAGGCCACCGCCGACGAGGTGGAGATCGTCGAGCAGAACGTGTATTTTCCGCCCGAGCGCGTCAAGCGCGAATACCTGAAGGACAGCAGCCATACCACGCTGTGTCCGTGGAAGGGCGTGGCCAGCTATTACGACATCGAGGTGGATGGCCAGCTGAACCGCAATGCCGCCTGGTACTACCCGGCCGCGAAGGAAAAGGCCAAGGCCATCGAAGGCCGCATCGCCTTCTGGCACGGGGTCGAGGTCAGCCGCTGAGTGGATAATGTTACCCACACCTTCGTCGGCCTCGGCATCGGCGAACTGGTGCAACGCTCGCTGCCTGCCGAGCCGGACGAAACACGGCAGCGCACCCGCCACCGCCTGCTGCTGACGGCTTGCGCGGCCGCCAGCAATTTTCCCGACCTGGACCTGGTGCTGACAGACCTGCTGCCGGCACCGCTGGGCTACCTGCTGCACCATCGCGGCCATACCCATACGCTGCTCTATGCCTTGCCGCAGGCGCTGCTGCTGCTCGCCGCGCTGTGGCTGCTGTGGCCGAACGCGCGCCGCCTGCTGAAGGGGAGCGGCCAGGCACGGCTGGGACTCGGCCTGGCCATCGGGCTCGGCTTCCTGCTGCACATGTCGATGGATTTCCTGAATTCCTACGGCATCCATCCGCTGGCGCCGTTCGATCCGCGCTGGTTCTACGGCGACCTGGTGTTCATCGTCGAACCCGTGTTCTGGGTCGCGTTCGGCGTGCCGCTGGCGCTGGCCATTCCGCGGCGCTTCCTGCGCAGCCTGGCATTGGCCGCGCTGGCGCTGTTCCTCGGCTTCGTGACGTGGCGCGGCTACCTGGATCCCATCGCGCTGGCCGGCCTGCTCGCCATGGGCGGCGTCATCGCGGCGCTGCGCATCACGCGCATGCAGAGCCGGCGCGCGCTGGCCTTGTCCGCGCTGGTCTCGGTAGCATTCATCGCCGTGCAGGGCGGCGCCTCGTCGGCAGGCCGGACCCGCGTGGAAGCGGCGCTGCAGAAAGCCGATCCGGCATCGCGCGTGCTGGACGTGGCAATGACGGCCTTCCCGGCACAGCCGCTGTGCTGGTCCTTCGTGTCCATCGAGGAAAATGCCGGGCAGGGCAGCTACCGCATCCGCCGCGGCCTGCTCAACCTGGCGCCGGACGTGCTCGCGCATTGCCCGGCCGCGTTTGCCGATCCGGCCGCCCGTGACACGGAGTCGGCCGGCGTAAGCCTGGCTTCCGCATGGCAGGGCAGCCTGGCCACGCTGCGCACGCTGGCAAGCAGCGATTGCCATGTGAACGCGTGGCTGCGCTTTGCACGCATGCCGGCGGTGGACGCGGAAGTGGCCAGCGACCTGCGTTTCTCGGCCACGCCGCGCGGCAATTTCACCACGATGGATATCGCGGACGCCGGCCGCGCGCCATGCGGCAACGTGCCGCGCTGGGCTTACCCGCGCGCCGACCTGCTGGGCCCGGCGTTACATTGACTACCCGTGACTACCCGTGCCCCCGTGACCACCCGTGAGCGCCGCGTGACCACCCCATGAGCGACCGTCCCACCAAGGCTCCCGCACCGCCCGGGCAATCGGCCGACCCGCACCAGCATTTCGGCAAGCCCGATGGCGGCTGGCGCGAAGAGCTGTACGAAATCATCTTCGAATCGCACACCCGCAAGGGCCAGGTCTTCGACCTGGTGCTGATCGGCGCAATCGTGCTGTCCGTCGTCACCGTGGTGCTGACCTCGATCGCTCCCGTGGCGCGGGCCTATGGACAATGGCTGCTGGCGGCCGAGTGGCTGTTTACGCTGCTGTTCACGGTCGAATACATCGGCCGGCTGCTGTGCGTGAAGCGGCCGGACCGTTACGCGCGCAGCTTCTTCGGCGTCATCGACCTGATGTCGGTGGTGCCCAGCTATATATCGCTGTTCGTGCCCGGCTCGCACGTGCTGCTGGACGTGCGGATCCTGCGGCTGCTGCGCATCTTCCGCATCCTCAAGCTGACGCTGTACATCCAGGAGTACAGCATGCTCGGCGATGCGTTGCTGGCCAGCCGGCGCAAGATCCTGATCTTCCTGTCGGTCGTGTTCCTGATCGTATTCCTGCTGGGCACGGTGATGTACGTGGTCGAAGGGCCGCGGCACGGCTTTACCAGCATCCCGACGGGCGTCTATTGGGCGATCTCGACCGTGACCACGGTCGGCTTCGGCGACCTGGTGCCGAAGACCGATATCGGCCGCGCGATCGCCTCGTTCATGATGCTGCTGGGCTGGGGCATCCTGGCGGTGCCGACCGGGATCATCAGCTCCGAGATCACCCACCAGCGCGGCGTGCGCGCCCTCACCACGCGCACCTGCACCCGCTGCCTGGCAGGCGGCCACGAGGAGGGCGCGCGCTTCTGCAAGAGCTGCGGGGAGGGGTTGCCACCGGAGGCGCAGTAGTATCCAGGAGGGAACCGGCATCGGCTCGCTCGGCCATTGTCAATCCAGCCACGACCGTTTCATTTTCGTGGCCATGGCACGCCAATTGCTGCTACATTGTCTCGTATAGACAAATCCCCATAGGAGTGCACCATGAGCGAATCTGTTTCGACTTCCACCAAGCCGACTCCACGGGAGCGGGATCCGGGCAGGCCACTGCGCAGCGAGCGCGTGGAAGGCATGCGCAAGAAACATGTGAAGACCGGTGCCGTGGCGGCGGGCGGCCTGCTGGCGCTGGTCGGCCTGGCGGCAATGCTGCTGGGCGCCTGAAGGGCGGCGTCCGCCGTCAGACTACCTTCAGCTCATCCAGTGGCCAGCGCGGCCGCACATTGAACGCATACTCCCGGCGTGCGGCACCAGGATTGATCGACAGCCGCATCGCGCCGGCAAAAGCAATCATCGCGCCGTTATCGGTGCAGAACTCCAGCTCGGGGTAATACACGCGGAAGCGCTTGCCTGAACCACCTTTTGCTGCCGCCGCGTTCAGCGCGGCGCGCAGCTGGCTGTTCGCGCCAACGCCGCCGGCGATGACGAGCCGCTTCAGGCCCGTCTGCTTCAGCGCCGCCACGCATTTCGCCACCAGCACGTCGACGATCGCATCGACGAACCCGCGCGCGATGTTGGCCTTGTCCTGCTCGCAAACATTGGTCAGCGCCTGTTTCTTCACCACCGTCAGCACGGCCGTCTTCAGGCCGGAAAAGCTGAAATTCAAGTCTTTCGAATGCAACATCGGCCGCGGCAGCTTGTAGGCGGCCGGATCGCCGAATTCGGCCAGGCGCGAAATGGCCGGCCCGCCCGGATAGCCCAGGCCCAGCAGCTTGGCCGACTTGTCGAACGCTTCCCCGGCCGCATCGTCCAGGGTTTCGCCCAGCAGTTCGTACTGCCCCACGCCATCGACCCGCATCAGCTGCGTATGGCCGCCGGACACCAGCAGCGCCACGAACGGAAACTCGGGCGGATCGGACGCCAGCAGCGGCGACAGCAGGTGGCCTTCTAGGTGATGGATGCCCAGCACCGGCTTGTCCAGCGCCAGGCCCAGGCTGCATGCGATCGACGAACCGACCAGTAATGCGCCCGCCAGGCCGGGGCCTTGCGTATACGCAATGGCGTCGATGTCGGCCGCGGCGATGCCGGCGCCGTCCAGCGTTTGCTCCAGCAGCGGAATCGCACGGCGGATATGGTCGCGCGACGCCAGTTCCGGCACGACGCCGCCATACTCCTCGTGCATCGCCACCTGCGAGTGCAGCGCATGCGAGAGCAGGCCACGGCCGGTGTCATACAGGGCCAGGCCGGTTTCGTCACAGGAGGATTCAACGCCGAGAACGATCATAGGAAGAGGGCTGTAATAAAGCGCTGTTGATGAAAAAACAGCTGGAAATGAAGGGCAATCCGCCATTGTATCGGAAAGCCGCAGCCGTATCAGCGGGGCAGCCGGCGCTATCACTGCCACAGCAAGGGGCGCCGCCGCACCGCGGCAGTGCGGGCATGGGCCGGAGCGGGCAGGTTTGCCGCCGTGCCGATGGCATCGCTCTTGCTACTTCTTTCCCATTGCGGCCATATGCCGTGGAAGGAGAAGCAATGCCCGAACATTGGAAAATGGTTTGCAAGGTCAAGGATATTACGCCGGGAGGCGCGCATCACGTGCCGCGCGGCCTGGCATGGCAGGAACTGCCCGGCGTGGCGGTGTTCCGCACGGTCGACGACCGCATCTATGCGCTGCTGGACAGTTGTCCGCACAAGGGAGCCCTGCTGTCGCAAGGCATGGTGCTGGGCGAGCACGTGGAGTGCCCGCAACACCAGTGGAACATCGCCCTTGAATCCGGCTGCGCGGTGGCGCCGGAACAGGGCTGCACGCGGCGCTACAGCGTCAAGGTGGAGGACGGCAAGGTCTACCTGGACCTGCTGGAGCTGAATGCGCCGGCCAGCCGGGCCGAGGCGGCGCTGGCCGGCACGTACGGCGTGGCGCCGCTGGCCAGCACCTATATATAGGTGCCTGGCTTACGGCCGGCGGCGCAGTTCCGCGTCGGCCGTCTTCAGCATCTGCACGGTGGTGTCCCAGTCGATGCAGGCGTCCGTCACCGAGCAGCCATACTTCAGTTCGGACAGGTCGGCGGGAATTTTCTGGTTGCCGGCGCACAGGTTCGACTCGATCATCACGCCCACCAGCGAGCGGTTGCCATGCACGATCTGGTTGGTCACGTCCGTCATCACCAGGGGCTGCAGTTCCGGCTTCTTGTAGCTGTTCGCATGCGAGCAGTCGACCACGATATTGGCCGGCAGCTTGGCTTTCGCCAGCGCCTGCTCGGCGATCGTCACCGACACGGAATCGTAGTTCGGGCGGCCATCGCCACCGCGCAGCACCACGTGGCCATAGGCATTGCCGCGCGTGCGCACGACGGACACGTTGCCTTCGCCATTGATGCCCAGGAACGCATGTGGATTGGCGGCGGACAGGATCGCGTTGATCGCGATGCTGATGTCGCCATCGGTGCCGTTCTTGAAACCGACCGGCGTCGACAGGCCGGACGACATTTCGCGGTGCGTCTGCGATTCCGTGGTGCGCGCGCCGATCGCGGTCCAGGCGATCAGGTCGCCCAGGTATTGCGGCGAGATCGGATCGAGCGCCTCGGTCGCGGTAGGCAAGCCCAGCTCGCACACGTCGAGCAGGAACTGGCGCGCCTTTTCCATGCCGATATCGACCCGGAACGAATCGTCCATGAACGGATCGTTGATATAGCCCTTCCAGCCGGTGGTGGTGCGCGGCTTCTCGAAATACACGCGCATCACCAGCAGCATCGTGTCCTTGACCTCTTCCTGCAGCGCTTTCAGGCGGCGGGCATAGTCCAGGCCGGCGACCGGGTCGTGGATCGAGCAGGGCCCGACCACGACGAACAGGCGCTTGTCCTTGCGGTCGAGGATATTGCGCAGGTCTTCGCGGCCCTTGGTAACGGTGGCGAACGCCTTTTCCGTCATGGGGAGCCTGGCGTGCAGTTCGGCCGGCGTGGGCATGGACGCGAACGAGGTAACGTTGATGTTTTCGAGGTCGAGGGCAATCATGGCTTCAGTTCTATGGCTATGCTTCTGTCCTTGGGGACGATGGTTCGCGGCTGTATTTCGCGGCGGTTCGTGGGGCTGTTTCTGGAGGCTTCGTGGCCATGGCGCGCGACTATGCTTCGGTAATGCACTGTCGACTTCAGGTTTTCTTATGGGTAGTCGATTAGTGTAGCCGAAATGCGGTAAGCTGTTTCCATGAGTATCGAAAACACATCTTCTTCCGTTTTGCCATCCGCATCGACCCGTTTTGCCGCCGCGCCTTTCATCAAGGAAATCGGCCGTGGTGTCAAAGGCGCGCGCAGCATGAGCCGTACCGACGCCTTCACGCTGTATCAGGCCATGCTGGACGGCCGTGTCTCCGACCTGGAACTGGGCGGCATCCTGCTGGCCATGCGCATCAAGGGCGAATCCGTCGACGAGCTGGCCGGCTTCCTCGATGCCGCTGAAGCATCGTTTGCGCCGCTGCAGGCACCTGCCGGCCCGTTTGTGCCGGTACTGGTTCCCACCTACAACGGCGCGCGCAAGATGGCCAACCTGACGGCGCTGCTGGCGCTGCTGCTGGCGCGCGAAGGCGTGCCGGTGCTGGTGCACGGCGTGGCGCACGACGTGGGGCGCATCGCCACCGCCGAGGTGCTGGCCGAGCTGGGCATCGCCGCTGCCGCCACGGCCGCGGAGGCGGAGCGCGCGCTGGCCGATGGCCACGTCAGCTTCATCACGATCGACGCGCTGGCGCCGAAACTGGCCCATCAGCTGGAACTGCGGCGTATTCTGGGCGTGCGCAATTCCACGCACACCATCGTCAAGATCCTGCAGCCGTTCGCCGGCCCGGCATTGCGGCTGGTATCGTACACGCACCCGGAATACCTGGAAACGCTGGGCGAATATTTCACTACCGCCGCCCCGCATGCCCGCGGCGACGCATTCCTGATGCGTGGCACCGAAGGCGAAACGGTGGCCAACGCCACCAAGGCGCAAAAGATCGACTGGTTCCACGATGGCGAGCGCACGGTGCTGGTCGAGCGGCAGATGATCGCCGAAGTCCAACCGGTCCTGCCCGAAGACAGGAGCGCGGCGGCCACCGCCGCCTGGATCCAGGCCGTGCTGCGCGGCGAGGTCCCGGTTCCCGATCCGATCGCCCAGCAGGTCGGCCATATCGTCACCGTTGCCCGCGAGTTGCGTTCCCGCCACGGCTGAGGCATTCGCCCGCCGCCACCCGTTGCGGTAGAATGCCCGGTTTGACTGGCGGGACGGGCGTGATGGCGGAACAGTTTGATGTGATGGTAATCGGCGCCGGTGCGGCCGGGATGATGTGTGCGGCGGCGGCGGGGCAGCGCGGCAAGCGCGTCGTGCTGGTTGACCATGCCGAAAAGCTGGCCGAGAAGATCCGCATTTCCGGTGGCGGCCGCTGCAATTTCACCAATGTGCATGCGGGGCCGGCCAATTTCCTGTCCGAGAATCCGCATTTCGCCAAGAGCGCGCTGTCGCGCTACACGCCGCAGGATTTCCTCGCGCTGGTCAAAAAATACCGCATCGGCTACCACGAGAAGCACAAGGGCCAGCTGTTCTGCGATGAGTCCGCCGAGCAGATCATCGACATGCTGAAAGCCGAGTGCAACGCCGGCAACGTGCGATGGCGCATGCCCGCCACCGTGCAGAGCGTCGAACAGCAGGGCGAGCGTTTCCTGGTGCAGACCAGCGCCGGTCTCGTCGACGCCGGAGCCGTCGTGATCGCCACCGGCGGCCTGTCGATCCCGAAGATCGGCGCCACCGATTTCGGCTACCGCATCGCCAGGCAGTTCGAGCTGGCCATCGTCGAGCCCCGTCCAGCCCTGGTGCCGCTCACCTTCGACGCCCAGCAATGGCAGCCGTTCGTGCCGCTGGCCGGCGTGTCGCTGGAGGTCCATGTGGAAACCGGCACGCTGAAGGGCCGCAAGGCTACCGGTGCGCGCTTCCGCGAAGACCTGCTGTTCACGCACCGCGGCCTGTCCGGCCCGGCGATCCTGCAGATTTCCAGTTTCTGGCAGCCCGGCACGCCGATCACGATCAACCTGTTGCCGGAACTCGACGTCGCCGCGGCCCTGCTCGAAGGGAAGGGCACCATCAAGAAGCAGCTGGGCAACGTGCTGGCGCAGTGGCTGCCTTCGCGCCTGGCCGAGGGCCTGCTGCAAGCCCATGGCTTCCAGGCCGATGCGCGCCTGGCCGACATGCAGGACGCACAACTGCGCCGGCTTGGCCAGGCCATCAATGCGTGGACCGTCACGCCGAACGGTTCCGAGGGCTACCGCAAGGCCGAGGTGACCCGCGGCGGCGTCGACACGAAGGAGCTGTCGCAGCAGACGATGATGGCCAACAAGGTGCCCGGCCTGTACTTCATCGGCGAATCCGTCGATGTCACGGGGTGGCTGGGAGGCTACAACTTCCAGTGGGCCTGGGCCTCCGGGATGGCCGCGGGGCTGGCAGTCTGATATGATGCCGGACCCGGTAACGCTGTAACGGCGCGGGTTCTGTTGTGTTCGGATGTGTATTGATAAGCATGAACAAGCACGAGTAGGCACGAGGGTTGACACGAAGCCTCTTGTCTGTCTGGACAAAAGCTGATAATATCGCCGTCTTCCTAAAAACCCTCTAACGGTTTGAATTTTACATGACCACTATCCGCCTTAAAGAAAACGAGCCGTTCGAAGTTGCCATGCGCCGCTTCAAGCGCACCATTGAAAAAACCGGTCTGCTGACCGAACTGCGCGCACGCGAGTTCTACGAGAAGCCGACCGCAGAGCGCAAGCGCAAGCTGGCCGCTGCCGTGAAGCGTCACTACAAGCGCATCCGCAGCCAGCAACTGCCGAAGAAGCTGTACTAATTCTCGCCTTCGCTGACCGGGCCGTCGACGGCGCTTTTCGCCTCCGGTCCGTTCGCATGTTGCGATCACCCGCTCCGGCATCGTCCGCAGCGGGTTTTCGTTTTTACCGCACCGGTTTTGCAGACCCGTTTGCAGAACTGCCGGTGCAGCTTACCTAGCCGAGGACACCCATGAGCCTGAAAGCCCAGATTACCGATGACATGAAAGCCGCGATGCGCGCCAAGGAGGCCGGCAGGCTGGCCACGATCCGCCTGATCCTGGCGGACATCAAGCGCAGGGAAGTGGACGAGCAAATCGAGCTGAACGACACCCAGGTGCTGGCGGTCGTTGAAAAAATGATCAAGCAGCGCAAGGACTCGATCACGCAATTCGAAGCCGGCGGCCGTGCCGACCTGGCCGACATCGAGAAGGCCGAGCTGGTCGTGCTGGCCGCCTATATGCCCGCCGGCCTGTCGGACGACGAAATCGCCGCCGAAGTCAAGGCGGCCGTGGCCGAATCCGGCGCCGCCGGCCCGCAGGACATGGGCAAGGTGATGGCCATCCTGAAGCCGAAGCTGGCCGGCCGTGCCGACATGACCGCCGTATCCGGCCTGGTCAAGAAAGCGCTGACGGGCGCCTGAGCCTTGTTGGGTTAACGCCCGTGCCGTTGAGCTGGATCAAACGCCAGCCTGGCACGGCGTTATAGCCTGATCTGTAACAATATGGAAGAACCGCGGTTGCCACAGTGATTCCACAATCCTTCATTTCCGACCTGCTGAACCGCGTCGACATCGTCGACGTGGTCGGGCGCTACGTGCAGCTGAAAAAAGCCGGCGCCAATTTCCAGGGCCTGTGCCCGTTCCACAACGAAAAATCGCCCAGCTTCACCGTCAGCGCCACCAAGCAGTTCTACCATTGCTTCGGCTGCCAGGCGCACGGCACCGCGATCGGCTTCCTGATGGAATATTCCGGCCTGGGCTTCGTCGATGCCGTCAAGGACCTGGCCCAGAACGCGGGCATGACGGTGCCGGAAGCGGACGACAAGATTCCGCCCGCCCAGCGCGCGCAAATGCAGGCGCAGAGCCTGGCGCTGTCCGAGGCAATGACCCTGGCCGCCGATTTCTACAAGAGCGCACTGCGCAAGGCGCCCAATGCAATCGGCTACCTGAAGGGCCGCGGCCTGACGGGCGAGATCGCGGCCCGCTTCGCGCTCGGCTACGCCCCGGAAGGCTGGGACAACCTGCGCGCCGTGTTCCCCCAGTACGATGCGCCGGTGCTGGCCGAGGCCGGCCTCGTCATCGACAAGGTCGACGAGGAAGGGCGCCACATCAAGCGCTATGACCGCTTCCGCGAACGCGTGATGTTCCCGATCCGCAATGCCAAGGGGCAAGTGATCGCCTTCGGCGGCCGAATCATGGAACAGGGCGAGCCAAAGTACTTGAATTCCCCGGAAACGCCTTTATTTTCAAAGGGTTCGGAATTGTATGGCTTGTTCGAGGCACGCCAGGCGATCCGCGATGCGGGCTATGTGCTGGTAACCGAAGGCTATATGGACGTGGTGGCGCTGGCCCAGATGGGCTTTGCCCAGGCGGTGGCCACGCTGGGCACCGCCTGCACCACGGTCCACGTGCAAAAGCTGTTGCGGCAGACCGATAACGTGGTGTTCAGCTTCGATGGCGACCGGGCCGGCCGCAAGGCGGCGCGGCGCGCACTGGAAGCCTGCCTGCCCTATGCGGCCGACGACAAGACCATCAAGTTCCTGTTCCTGCCGTCGGAACATGACCCGGACAGTTATATCCGCGAATATGGCGCCGAAGGTTTCGAACAGCAGGTGCAGGAAGCCATGCCGCTGTCGCAGTTCCTGTTGCGCGAAGCGGCCGGCGAGCACGACCTGAACGAACCGGAAGGCCGCGCCCGCGCGCAGTTCGACGCGAAGCCGATGCTGCAGGCCATGGCGCCTTCGGCACTGCGCCTGCAGATCGTGCGCGGGCTGGCCTCGATGACGCAGAGCACGCCCGGCGAGATCGAAGCATTGTTCGAGCTGAGCAAGCCGGTGGCGGCCAGCCGCCGGGCGCCGCCGAAATCGAAGCGCCAGGAGCCGGTGGGGCTGGAGTTGAAGATCATCCGCTGCCTCATCACGCACCCGTCGCTGTCGCTGCAGATCGACGAGTCGGCGCTGGAAGCGTTCCGCCAGTTCGGCGCCGAGCAGTGCGAGTACCTGGTTCACCTGGTGCAAACGGCGCAGGCGCTGGGCGAAGCTGCCACCTTTGCCGCGCTGGCCCAGCAAATGAAGGAAGAGGGCCCGGAATATGACGCGCTGATCGGGGAAATCGCCGCCGCGGAAGAGCCGGATATCGAGGGCGAACGCCTGTGGCTGAAAGCCACGGTACGCCAGTTGAAGGAGCAAACGGTGCGGGCGGAGCTGGACCAGATTATGTCGGGCGGCAAGCTTACCGACGAGTTGCGCGCCCGTTATCACGAATTGGCCGCGATGCAGCAGATGTTATCGCGGGAAGCGCAGGCGGAGAGCGGCAGCCGTTAATGGCCGAATATGTGCCGAAACCCGCTTATTGCCGGCGATGCGGTGCCAAGGCCGCACTTCTGGTGTTAAAAAAGTGGCGTGCTATAATAAAACGCTAAGTATTTCAATACCTTGGCAAGGTTTCTTCAGTTCAGAATTTGTGTTTGTTTTCAGTTAGTTGGGCTCATTGCCGGTGCAGGATGCATGATAAATGCGGCGCGCCGGAGGCGAGGTCCGGACTTGGTTGAGACGGCGCGAGTTTCTTGTCGCCGCGCGGGTAAAACAGCCTGCACCCTCACACCATTCGTGCCCCTAGCCCCCGCGCGCAGTCATACAGTAGAATTTCTGCCAAACATAGCCGTTCGTTAACATCGAGCGGTGCCGGCAGCTTCAGGACTGTCGCCGGGAATGAGCAAGGAAGTTTTGTAGCAGTGCCGGATGGGAGTGCCGCAGGGTTATTTCTGCGAGGGCTCCGGTGATTACGGCATCGTCCTAACCCGTAAAGCAAGTCGTTGTGACATCGAAAGCGCCTGTGCCAGCAAAGAAACCTGAAACCAAAGCGGCTGAAAAGCCCAGCAAAGTGACCGCCAAGGCAGCCAAGACGGCCGACAAGTCCGAAACCAGCACGGAGGCGGGCATGGATCCGCGCGCGCCCGCGGCACCACCCGGGGTCAGCCAGACCACCGATGCGGCAACGCTCGCCGCGATCGACACGTCCGGCTATGTGCTCCCGTCCGTCAAGGTGCCGGGCCGGCGCGGCCGCAAGCCAAAGGAATTCCAGCCCGAGAACGACGAAGTCGCCGCGCTGAACGCCGTCGAGCGCGCCGAACTGAAGGCCGTGGACAAGGCCAAGGCCAAGGACCGCAAGGCCAAGGAAAAGGCATTGCTGAAGGATGCGTTCTCGTCGGATACGGAAGCCACCGAGGAAGAGCTGGAACGCCGCCGCCAGAAGCTGAAAACGCTGATCAAGTTCGGCAAGGAACGCGGTTTCCTCACGTACGCCGAGATCAACGACCACCTGCCGGACAATATCGTCGACCCGGAAGCGATCGAAGGCATCATCGGCACGTTCAACGACATGGGCATTGCCGTGTATGAACACGCGCCCGATGCCGAAACGCTGCTGCTGTCCGATAACGTGGCCACGGTCACCAGCGACGACGAAGCGGAAGCCGCGGCCGAGGCCGCGCTGTCCACCGTCGACTCCGACTTCGGCCGCACGACCGACCCGGTGCGCATGTACATGCGTGAAATGGGCTCCGTCGAGCTGCTGACGCGCGAAGGCGAGATCGAGATCGCGAAGCGCATCGAAGATGGCCTGAAGGACATGATCCAGGCCATTTCCGCCTGCCCGGTCACGATCGCCGAGATCATCGCCACGTCCGACCGCATCCGCCACGACGAAATCAAGATCGACGAGATCGTCGACGGCCTGGTCGACGAAAACGAGGATGCGCCGAACCAGGCGCCGCCAACGGCCGCCTCCGACGAGGACGACGAGGAAGAGGAAGAGGAAGAAGAGGAAGCAGAGGAAGAAGAAGAGGCCAACGCTTCCGGCGCGGCCGCGGGCTACTCGGCCGAACAGCTGGAGAACCTCAAGAACAATGCCCTCGCCAAGTTCGACGAGATCGCCAACCAGTTCGACAAGATGCGCAAGGCCTTCGAGAAGGAAGGCTACAGCTCGAAATCCTACGTGAAGGCGCAGGATGCGATCTCGAATGAACTGCTGGGCATCCGCTTCACCGCCAAGGTCGTCGAAAAGCTGTGCGACACGCTGCGCGGCCAGGTCGACGAAGTGCGCCACATCGAGAAGCAGATCCTCGACGTGGCCGTGAACAAGTGCGGCATGCCGCGCGCCCACTTCATCAAGGTCTTCCCCGGCAACGAAACGAACCTGGAGTGGGTCGACGGCGAAGTGGCCGCCAACCACGCCTACAGCGCAATCCTGGGCCGCAACATCCCCACGATCAAGGAACTGCAGCAACGGCTGATCGACCTGCAGGCGCGCGTGGTGCTGCCGCTGCCGGACCTGCGCAACATCAACCGCCAGATGGCGGCCGGCGAAATGAAGGCGCGCAAGGCCAAGCGCGAGATGACGGAAGCGAACTTGCGTCTGGTAATCTCGATCGCGAAGAAGTACACGAACCGCGGCCTGCAGTTCCTCGACCTGATCCAGGAAGGCAATATCGGCCTGATGAAGGCCGTGGACAAGTTCGAGTACCGCCGCGGCTATAAATTCTCCACGTACGCCACGTGGTGGATCCGCCAGGCCATCACCCGCTCGATCGCCGACCAGGCGCGCACCATCCGCATCCCGGTGCACATGATCGAAACGATCAACAAGATGAACCGGATCAGCCGCCAGATCCTGCAGGAAACCGGTGCCGAACCCGATCCGGCAACGCTGGCAATCAAGATGGAGATGCCGGAAGACAAGATCCGCAAGATCATGAAGATCGCCAAGGAACCGATCTCCATGGAAACGCCGATCGGCGACGATGACGACTCCCACCTGGGCGACTTCATCGAGGACAACAACACCCTCGCGCCTTCCGACGCCGCGCTGCACGCGTCGATGCGCGGCGTGGTGAAGGACGTGCTCGATTCCCTGACGCCGCGCGAAGCGAAAGTGCTGCGCATGCGCTTCGGCATCGAGATGTCGACCGACCACACGCTGGAAGAAGTGGGCAAGCAGTTCGACGTGACGCGGGAGCGTATCCGGCAGATCGAAGCGAAGGCGCTGCGCAAGCTGCGGCATCCGTCGCGGTCGGATAAGTTGAAGAGCTTCCTCGAGGGTAATTGACCGTTGGCTGGCGCGGCCAGCCAGGCTAGCCGGTCAGGCAACTAAGTCTTGACGGGAGGCGGTACAGGCCCTATTCTGCCGAGTTCGTTTTGTAGATGTTTGCTTAACGAATTCGTGTCAGGGCGGGCTTCACCGGCTTCGATACATCCGCGCCGGCATTCGCCAGCGCATCCGCACTACCTCAGGGCCTCTAGCTCATGCCTGGTTAGAGCAGCGGACTCATAATCCGTTGGTGCCCGGTTCGACTCCGGGGAGGCCTACCAATAAAATCAAGGACTTATGGAAGATTTGCCTTCGATGGCGATTCCTTTGTACATACCTTGTAAGCGCCTGCTCAAGCGTCTTCCCGTGTGTAACTGTGCTTTCTCGTTTCGTTACAACGCGCTATCATCAAGCACGGAGTCTCTCAACAGTCCGCGCCTCACAACAAGTGGACTTGCTATGGAACGTATTCACTCGATTAACCCGGATCGCATTTTATGGTGCTGCACCGACTTCGGTGTAGGCTTGGATCAGCTCGCGCGTGATACTTCGATTTCGCTCTCTACACTGCAACGGGTTGTCTCCGGTGAGGAGGCCGCTGGGTTAAGCTTTAAACAACTCAGCAGAATCGCTGCATACTTCGGTAGAGGCGTACTGTTTTTTCTAGAGGAAGCGCCGCTTGAGCCGGAGCAGGTCCACACCAGTGCGTTTCGTACTATTGCTAATCAGAAGCCGGAGCTTTCTACAAAGCTGAGGCTATTTATTGAACGTGTGGAGCAGCAACGTTCCATTTACCTTAGCTTAGCAGAAGAGCTCGGCCAGGATTCGCTAGCACAATTCACCCCGCCGGACTTACAAGCTGACGATATTCCAGCTTCTGCTGCTGCTGCGAGAAAATGGTTAGGGCTTGGTGATACCAATAATTTTGAAAGCTACCGATCTGCTGTTGAGAGAAAAGGAATATTAGTATTTCGTACGAATGGTTATAACGGAAAATGGCAAATCGCAAGCGATAGTAGCGTTATAGGGTTTGCGCTCTATGATGAGAAATGCCCAGTTATAGTCGTAAGAAAAATGCGTGTCGAGACACGTCAGGCTTTTACTTTAATGCATGAGTTAGGTCATCTTCTGCTTCACCGTGAGAGTTCAGTAGATGATGAGGACGACATTGCATCGGTTAGAGGGGCTGAAAGTGAAGCGAATAGCTTTGCTGGGCATCTTCTGGTGCCACCAGAATATCTTCGTACTATAAATATGTCCGCACATCCTGGTGAAGCTGCGCTTTTTGACCATTGGCTTGAACCTTACAGGCGAGCATGGGGTGTTAGCACAGAAGTTATATTGCGGCGATTGTTGGCGGTCGGAAAACTGTCTCAGCCAGAATATGCAGCTTACCGTGCGTGGTGCCAATCTCTTCCAAAACCAGTTCCCGAATCGGCTCCAAGGTTGTTCAGACATCGCGAGCCAAAGCACCTCTTTGGCGATAATTTTGTTCGCACAGTCTTAGATGCTCTTAGCGATAGGAAGATTTCGCTAAGCAAGGCTAGTACGTATCTAGATGGCCTGAAGCTCAATGATATTCATGAGCTAGAAAGGCACTATGCTAGTCTTTGATACTTCTTCAATCGTCTATGCTTGGGATAATTATCCATCTGAACAGTTTCCAGGCCTATGGTCTTGGCTAGGGAAGAGTTAGAAAGTTCAAAAATATGTTTCCCAGAGGTTGTGCAGGGGGAGGTGGAGCATGTTTCGCCCGACTGTTTCGATTGGCTCTCGGGTCGCGACGTAGTTTACTTACCGATGAGTAATCCGATTTTGCGCGAGGCACTTCGACTGAAAGAGTTACTTGAGATCGGTGCCCGTTACGGCGGCGGTGTTGGCGAAAACGATTTGTTTATTATTGCCACTGCTAAGGTTAACAATGTGGGATTGGTGTCGAACGAAGCTGTTCAAAATTTGCTTCCAAAGAGTAAGGCGAATTATAAGATCCCGGCGGTATGTGGCTTAAACGCCGTTGAAGTGTCGTGCATTAGCTTCTTAGACTATTTTAAGAGAACAAAAGCAGTCGTCTGAAAGTTTGCGCTTATAACATTTGGCGTTATTGATGCTGAAAATGTGAGCAGAGATGAAATCAATTTTAGATTTCGTTAGAAACTTGCTGCACCGTACGCTTCAGATCAAGTACTCATTGCTTCCTAACGGACGACCGAAAAATAGCTTGGACTTGGTTGATTAAAATCAATTATCCAGTAATTTAAAGCTAATTATGAGATTGGACTGATTTGCAAATTCAGTCCAATTTCAGTTAGCAAATAGATCCAATCATCGATTTTCCGCTTCGCACATCAAGGCCTACGTAACACGAATAGCCTTCCCCTTTCATGTGGATGCAATCCAGATCACCTTTCCGTCTTTCTCTGTAATCCGAATCCGAGCTGCATGAGTTCTTCGAATCCGGGCCGATTTGGTCAAACAGTTCTTTTGCTAACGTTCCAGTAAACATAAAGGATATCTTTCGATCTTTCTTTGTTGGTGGAGTCATCTCTCCCAGCGTTCCACCGTAAATGTAATAATCGCCCTGAATCGGTTTTGCCAAGTACCGTCCCTCTTGTTTCTCATCCGTGGCATTAGCCATCGAGCAAAGCGCTATGGCTAGCACACCAATTACAGTTCGGGCATGCATACAAACTCCCGAATTTTGATATGGATATGATCGTCGTGGCCGATCATATACCTCACGCGCGCTAGTGCCTTCGTCACTTCATCGTCATTGAAGAAGACCTTGGTCACCATCGGTTGTTGTAAGAAGAGCCTGAGTAGTTTGATGGTGGCGGCTCTGTCGTAGGTTGAATCTTTATACGAGCATCGAGCGGCTTGCCCAGTCATCTTGTCTTTCCGAATCGGTCGTATATCCATCTCAACCCCTTTCCGATGAGTTTTGTGTTCATACTTACGGCCTTCCGCCAAGCTTATGTTTCCTATGCCGAATTTCCGGTCATCAATGGCCTGCCATTCACGTTCAACGGAGAAAATAATCGATAACAAGTTTGGATGAGCATATTGTGCAAGATGGCCAGTTCCACGAAAACCGCCTACATTTCCGTAGACGTAGTAGCCTGCGCCTTCAGGTGCTTGGGGCAGCATGAAATTGCCGAGCGAATCTTTCGGTTGAATCGGAGCCATGATCGCCTCCTTGAGCGCACTTCACGCCAGCCAGATCCCAACCGCCCGTAGTACATCCACCGCTTCCACCACTAATTTTTTGTTGCGTGTACTTCCACTTCACCTTTGAAAAGCGCAGGCCGATATCGTCGTGCAGCAGCATGCCTTCGCCGATTACCTGATCCATGCTGGCGATCATCACGTTTTCCAACTCCACTTCGTAATACTTGACTGGCTTGCTATTACTGTCAGCGCGCATGAACTCCAGCTTTGCCTTGGAGATGGTTTTGCCCGTCGAGCACGTCTGCATTAAAACCGGTGAAGCGATATCTGCCAGCTTCGAGAACGACAACGTGCGGTGCTCGCAGCGCTCGGCGGTGAGGCCGCCGCCGGTTGAGGCGCTCATACTTCTCGGCTGAACAACGCCCCAGTTAGCTGATGAGATTTCAATCCACCCGAGGTGTGCCGAGTCGGCCGACTCGCCCTTGATTCCATCAATTTGCAAATACACGTCGATGGCCATGTGTGCCTCCATAAGAAAGATGAAGGCTCATTCTTGCGCAGCAACAGTCATAGCTATTTGACTAATAACAGAAGGAAATGGGTAGAGATAGGTAAATGTTCATGCGCCATGCATTGAAGGATAGGACCACGCACGCTACAATTCCTCGTTTTTTCGAGAGTTCGACGCTGCAGCCGATCCATTTGCTGCTCGCAGCTCTCACGCCCGTGCAAGCCCTGCCCAGACCAACCGAAGATCTGGTCTCAGCCGCCCACGCCCAGATCGCCGCCACCCTCGCATGCGATCCAGCTATCAGCGGATTACCTACCCGAACGAAACGGATCGGCGTCTCGTTGCAGGATTACCGCTTTCATGTTGTCGTGCAGAATGCTCTTCGGCACGCCGCCGAACATCGTAAAGGCGCGCTCGTGGCAGCGATAAGCGTCTTCACCTTCATGTTACCGACGAACTCGACGTAGTTAGCACGGCTGGAGCCCAGGGTGGTGCAAAACGCATAAAGTGCCTTGCCGCCGCGGCGGAACTCGACCCAGTCAACCTGCAATTGTTCTCCCATTTGGATTTCGAACCGCACTAGCGGCTAGGCCGGCGCGGTCGGCCGCGGCGAACGCATGAAGGCACGCAGCTGGCTTAGGCTGCCGGTGTGGCCTCGCTCGGCGATCTTGCGCAGCAGAACCATTGCCGGAATCCGGGGCCGCCGCCGCTTGCCGCTCACGTAGATACGCCTCGTGCGGACCGAGCTTGGCCGCGTAACCTTGCGCTCGCACCTCGGCGCTGCCACCCTCGCGCGATGGCTGCACATCGTGTTCACCGCGCATCCCACCTTGGCGGCGATTCGCTGCAGACTCAGACCTTGCCTCTTCAGTATTTCCATTTCCACGTACACCTCATTGGGTATCAAGGCCGCTCCGCAAAAAGCGACCATGGTCTCAGACTGGTGTATCAATTTTCAATCGCTGGGCGGTATCAATTTACAACTGCTGCTGAGATTAGTCGCCGATCGAGACGAACGTCGCGCTCCAAAGTCTCATAAGCCGTTGGTGCCGTGTTCGACTCACGGGAGGCCTACCAGTATCCACGCCGCGCAATCCGACTTCGGCAGCATCAACCATACAAATCATGCTTCACTGCATGGCTGTAATGAGCATCAAGCTGCGCAGCCTCCGCTTCATCGGCCGGCTTGCCATTGGCGGCAGCGTTCATGGCCGTCACCATCTTGCCGGGTGTCGGCAACGCATCGCGGTCCAGCTGCGCATCCGTCTTCCACAAACCAGCGCGATTGATCGCTTTACCGCAGTGAAACAGTACCTCATCGATGGCGATGACAATCGCCGTCTTCGGCCGCTTGCCGCCCTCGCAGAGCGCATCCAGCAGTTCCGGGGTCGTCCTGACGCGGGCACGGCCATTGATGCGCATGAAGATATCCAGGCCGGGAAAGATGAACAGCATGCCGGCGCGGTCGTCCTGTTCCAGATTGCGCATCGACTCGATGCGGTTGTTGCCGGGCCAGTCGGCAAAGGCGACATGGCGCTCGTCCAGCACGCGCACGAAGCCCGGCGGTCCGCCGCGCGGCGACACGTCGAGTCCACGCTCGCTGCCCGTCGCGAGACAAAAGAAAGTTGCGGCGCCAAGGTAGTCGCGGTGAAAGCCGATCAGATGGTCGAGGACGGATTTCTGGATGCGCTCGGCGGGCGGATCGTAAAGGGCATTCAGGTTCGGGAAGGCGGTGTCGGTCATGGTGGTCTCCTTGTGGAAGAGCCACTTTACGGCGCATCGGAATGGCGCATGTACAATAGTCGAGCCAATGTATATCGATTTGACGCCATGAGCGACCTTCCGGTCGACGTCCACTTTGTCACCGAATCCGATGCGCCGCCGGTGATCGTCCTGGCCGGCAGTGACGACAGCGAGCGTGCTTCGCCGCCGCACAGTCACCGCCGCGGCCAGCTGTTCGGCTCGGCGTCCGGTTTGCTTACGGTGGGGTTGGAAACCGGTGTCTGGGTCGTGCCGACGACGCATGCGGTGTGGGTCCCGCCGTACCGCTCGCATTGGGCCCGTTCGCACGGCCTGTTTTCAGGCTATGCAGTCTACGTTGCGCACGACAGTTGTGCCAGCCTGCCAGCGCAGCCTTGCAGTATCCGCGTCTCCGGTCTGCTGCGCGAAGCCGTACTGCGGGCCGCGGCCTGGCCACCGGGGGAACTGGATGCGCAGGGCGAACGCATCGCCGCGGTGATCCTGGATGAAATTCGCACGCTCCCCATCGATGCGCTGGGCCTGCCGCTTCCGCAAGACGCACGCCTGTTGCGCATCGCCCGCGCCATCCTTGATGAGCCATCCGACGAACGCAGCCTGGAAGCGTGGGCCCCTTGGGCCGCGATCAGTGCCCGCTCCCTGAGCCGTCGCTTCGTGCTCGAGACGGGCTTCACCTTTACCGCATGGCGCCAGCGTGCCCGGCTGCTGCGGGCGCTGGAAATGCTGGCCGACGCCGTGCCTGTCACGACCATCGCGCTGCAACTCGGCTATTCGACGCCGAGTACTTTCATCAGCCTGTTCAAACGGACGTTCGGGGCGACGCCGGCGACCTATCGCCAGCGTCTGCAAGGCCTGGGTGACTTGGCACGCCCCGCCGATCCCGCGTAGCGGTTACAGGCTGGACTGCGATGCGCCGCATACAGACGAGTGTATTTTGATGACAGATCAGGTGCGTCACTCACACCCAGCGTCGCCCACTTTTCCCCGAGTGCTTAATCCGGTCGACAGGTCGAAACCGAACGTACACCAGTAGCCAGCCTTTGAATGATGACGGCAAAAAATAGTATCCAAACGGCGTGTGCGAATTTTCGGATTGGCTTCGCAGCGTTCCTCACCTCGAGACATTTCTCTTCGGGCGGGACCGATCGCATGGAACAAATCCCTTGCCGCGCGTCCCTTGATACTGAATGCGACTTTGGTATCACCGGGCGTGGCTGGCCGGGCGCCTCGTTCGCCAGGTTCGCCGCCGTAAATGATGTACTGTCCTGAAAATTTGCCGTACATGTTCTCCCAGGCTGCATGGGCGGTACCGACCACCGCGATCACGCAGCACGACGCGCCGATGGCGACGTGTATTCGCTTCAGCATATCGATCCCGCAATACTTCTGCCTGTGATCAAATCGAAGCCGAAATTGCAGTGGTACCCGTTCTTTGCAGAGAATGTGCAGACGACTTCGGCGCGTTGACGGATGCGTTGATCATCGTCCGCGCCACAAACATCCTTGAGGTCCGGCCCCATCGCTGCAAACATTCCTTTGGCAACCGGGCCTTCGATGCTGAAGCGATATTTCTGCTGAGTTTTGTCGGCGCTGTCGTATCACCCAGGCTGCCGCCGTAGACAAAGTAGCTTCCTTTGACCGGGCGGTACTCGAACGCCCACGACTGCGCACCGCGAGCCAGGACGGCGCTACAAGCCAACAATGCAATGACCAAGGAAATTTTTCGCATGGTTCCCCCTTTCTCAATGCATTGTCGAGCGGTGGACAGCTGTCTAAGTTGGTTTGGCGCAATAATTGCCTATAGGATGGAGATCCGGACTCAACTGCGCAACATCTTCGTTGACCGGACGGCAAGCACCATCCTGCTCAATTTACCCGGGAGACGCCCATGCCGCGCCTGATCATCCTGCTGTTCGCAGCCCTCGTGCCCCTGCACGCCCTGGCCGGCCCCGCCGATGACCTGCTCTCCGCCGCCCGCGCCCAGATCGGCGTCACGCTCGCATACGACCCCAGCTACCAGCGCATCGCCTACCCGAACGGCGACGTGGCACGCGAGCGCGGCGTCTGCACGGACGTCGTCATCCGCGCCTACCGTGCCATCGGCGTCGATCTACAGCAGCGCATCCACGAACAGCGGCGGGCCGGCGGCAAAGCCACCGACCGCAATATCGACCACCGCCGCGTGCCGAACCAGGCTGCGTTCTTCCGCCGTCACGGCACATCGCTCCCGCCCAGCGACAAGCCGGCCGATTACCGTCCCGGCGACGTCGTCACGTGGCGCCTGCAAGGCGGCCTGAATCACATCGGCATCGTTGCCGACCAGGTATCGCCTGCTGGCACGCCACTGGTCGTCCACAACATCGGCGCCGGTGCGAAGCTGGACGACATCCTGTTCGCCTACCCGGTGACCGGCCACTATCGCTACCTGCCCCTGGCCCGATAGTTCAAACCCCGTCCGCCTTCAAGCGCCGGCAAAACGCCGCCGTCTCCTCATCCGCCGGGAAGCACGACTCGATGAATACCTCGTCCAGCGTCACGTCGCGTGGCGTACCGAAGGTCGTGATGGTGGAGAAAAACGCGATTCTCACGCCATGGCGCTTGAAACAGGTGGTGAGCACCGGCGCCGGCGCGGTGCCGAGCTCGCGGTGGCGCCAGTGCGCCGGCACGCCGGGATAGGCGAGCATTTCCTCGAGCAGGCCGGCCGCCTTGGTATCCTCGCGCGAGGCCGCCACCTCGTTGTGCAGGTAGCGCAGCAGGCTGCCGGCGATTTCCTCCCAGTTCTCCACGGAGCCGCGCAGATCGGCGGGATCGAAGAACTGGTGCAGCATGTTAGTGTGCGGGCTGTCGCGCCCGTCGAGCATGCAGCGGTTGAGCCGCTTGGCGGCCTGGTTCTCTATCAGGATGTCCCAGTGGCGGTTGCACAGGTAGGCCGGATACGGCTCCTGCTGGGCAAGTATCGCTTCGACCGCATACCGCATCTGCGCCAGCCGGGGCGTATCCAGTCCGCTTTCGGGGTACTTCGGTGCGAAACCGCCGGCAATGAACAGCGCATTGCGCTCCCGCAGCGGCACCGCCAGCGATTCAGCCAGCCGCACGATCATTTCCCGGCTCGGCTTCGACCTGCCGGTCTCCACATAGCTCAGGTGCCGTGCCGAGACATCCGCCCGCAGCGCCAGGTCCAGCTGGGAGAGGCGCCTGACCAGGCGCCATTCGCGCAGCATCGCACCCACGTCGGTGCCGCTGTCATAACTGATCGATCCGTTTTCCATCCCGCGATCTTAACGAATTGCCCAGCACCATTCCATAACCTGTGAGGTCATGGCGGGGCGCAATCCCCGGTAATTGATCGCCGGGCGGCGCGGCGCGATGATCGGTGGACCAACCAACACCCATCATGAAGGAGCTTCGCACATGAACCAGCAAAACGATCTCGCCCGCCATTTCACCTCCCTGCATCGCAAGGGAGAGCCGCTGGTGCTGTACAACGCGTGGGATCCCGGCAGCGCCAGGGCGATCGCCGGCACCGGTGCGCGGGCGATCGGCACCAGCAGCTGGGCCGTGGCCGCGGCGCACGGCTACGAGGATGGCGAGTCGATTCCGCTGTCGCTGGTCGTGCAGGTCCTTGGCCGGATCGCCCGTTCCGTCACGTTGCCCGTCACGGCCGATATCGAGGGCGGCTACAGCGCCGATCCGCAAGCGTGCGCCAGCAATGTGTCGATGCTGCTCGAACACGGCGTGGTCGGCGTCAACTTCGAAGACCGGGTCGTCGGCGGTACCGGCTTGTACCGGATCGATGCGCAGTGCGAACGCATCGCCGCCATGCGCAGGATGGCCGCGGCGCGCGGTATCGCACTGTTCATCAATGCCCGCACTGACCTGTTCTTCGACGAGCATATGTCACCGCAAGACGGTGTCGACGAAGCGAGGCGGCGCGCAGCCGCCTATGCGGACGCCGGCGCTTCCGGCTTCTTCGTTCCGGGCCTGGTCGACCTGCCGGTCATCGCCGAACTGGCGGCAACCATTGCGCTGCCATTGAACGTGATGGTCATGCCCGGCATGGCAGACAGCCGCGCCCTTGCCGAAGCGGGTGTTGCACGCATCAGCCATGGCCCCGCGCCCTACCTGCAGGCGATGGAAGCCACGCGCACGGCCGCGCAGGCCGTGCTGAAGCCGTCGGCATGAAACACGCCCCGGACGCTTGCACGTCCGGCCTTGTCGATCTAAACAACCCATCCATTCATAGCGGATTTCGCGTCCAAAAAAGATGCCACAACGAAACTAATAATGTATTCTCTAAGAAATTTATTCTTAGGAGAAACATGTTCAAATCGATCCTCGTGCTTGAAGCACCATGGAACAGCGACTCGCTGGAATCCTCGTCCGTCTGGCCCCTGATCCGCGAATTCGCCGCAGTGCGGGGCATCAAGGCATTTCACCAGACCTTTTTCGACAAAGCGTCGTTCGAGCACTGGGTCGAGGCCTATGACAAGGAGGCGATAGCAGGTCCAAAACTGCTGTACATCGCATGCCACGGCAGCAATGGTCAACTGTCCGGGCTATCGAAGAACCTGAACAGGACGTCGATCCAGCAGGCGGTTCAGGCGGCCCGCAACATCAGCTGCGTGCACTTCGGCTCCTGCCTGTTCGGGTCCGAGAAGAACCTGGAGGAATTGATGAACGCCGCGCCGCACCTGCGCTGGGTTGCCGGCTACGACAAGAAGGTCGACTGGGTGGATTCCACGCTGTTCGATATCCTGCTATGGGGCAGGATCGAAAGCCGCGACGAGGATTCCCACCGCAGGAAGACGCATACGCTGGCGAACGAACTGATGGAGCAGGTCGAGGGGCTCACCGATCACCTGGGTTTCCGTTTCCACTACCGCTACGGCGATTCAATCTGGGAACTGAGCGCGGCCTAGTCCGGCCATGCGGTATCCGATGTAAAGGTACATCCATAGCAGTCGCGCTGCACCCTTCCGGTTGCCGTGCCCATGTCCAGGGGCCCCCGCTTGCGGGGCTTTTTGCATCTGCCATGCCCTGGCTCGCCAGGCCGGGGCGCAGCGCAATATCGATGCCGGTTCGGCAGGCCGACGGCTCTCGCGCATGCCTGATCAATTCTTGCCGCGCTTAATCCAGGTTATGGAAATGAACAAGGGTAAAGGCCATCCTGTCATGGGTGCAATTTCAGGGCTGCCGGGCCGGCAGCAAGACCATGAGCAAACATTTCCCGCATCAACCGCCACATCCAGAACGCATCTGCTGGGGGTGCGACAAGTACTGTTCCATCGACGCCCTTGCCTGCGGCAATGGCAGCGAGCGAACGCAGCATCCCTCCGAGCTGTTCGGCGACGACTGGCTGGTGCCGATCCTGCCGTTCGATGCGGCCGAAGCCTCCGGCGATCCGGCCAGGCGATGGCCCGGCGCGTGATTGCGCTCAAGCCTGTGGACTGATTTCCTTCGCCGTACCGGTCCGGCTGGAATGAAAAACGGCCCGGGCGCTCGCACGCCCGGGCCGTCAGCTTCGGTTCAGGGCATCAGTGCGCGTGCGCGCCCGATGCGCCAATGCCGGTTTCCGAACGCACTTCCTGCGCTTCGAAGCCGGCCTTGTCGATGGCGGCGCGCTTGCTCGAGTCGGTGATCGAGAACAGCCAGATGCCGACAAAGCCCGCGGTCATCGAGAACAGCGCCGGCGAGGTGTACGGGAAGATCGCTTCGGCGTTGTGGAACACGTCGACCCACACCGATTTCGACAGCACGGTCAGCGTCACGGCGGTGATCAGGCCGAGGAAGCCGCCGACAGTGGCGCCGCGCGTGGTGCACTTGCTCCACAGGACGGACATGAACAGCACCGGGAAGTTCGCCGAGGCGGCGATGGCGAAGGCCAGCGACACCATGAACGCCACGTTCTGTTTCTCGAAGACGATACCCAGCAGCACGGCGATCACGCCGAGGACAATGGTCGTGAATTTCGATACACGCAGCTCGCTGCCCGGGGCCGGCTTGCCTTTCTTGATCACGGTGGCATACAGGTCGTGCGACACGGCCGATGCGCCGGACAGCGTCAGGCCGGCCACCACGGCCAGGATGGTGGCGAAGGCCACGGCCGAGATGAAGCCGAGGAAGATGTCGCCGCCGACGGCGTTCGCCAGGTGCACGGCTGCCATGTTGTTACCGCCCAGCAGTGCGCCGGCGGCATCCTTGAAGACCGGGTTGGTGCCGACCAGCACGATCGCGCCGAAGCCGATGATGAACACCAGCACGTAGAAGTAGCCGATCCAGGTGGTGGCCCACAGCACCGACTTGCGTGCTTCCTTGGCGCTCGGCACGGTGAAGAAGCGCATCAGGATGTGGGGCAGGCCGGCGGTGCCGAACATCAGCGCCATGCCGAACGAAATGCCGGAGATCGGATCCTTGATGAAGCCACCCGGGCCCATGATGGCATCGCCCTTGTCGTGCACTTCCACGGCTTTGGCGAACAGCGCCGACGGGCTGAAGTCGTACAGGGCCAGCACCGCGAACGCCATGTAGCTGGTGGCGGCCAGCAGCATCACGGCCTTGATGATCTGCACCCAGGTGGTCGCCGTCATGCCGCCGAACAGCACGTACACCATCATCAGCACGCCCACCAGCACCACGGCGATCCAGTAGTCCAGGCCGAACAGCAGCTTGATCAGCTGGCCGGCGCCGACCATCTGGGCGATCAGGTAGAACAGCACCACGACCAGCGTGCCGGACGCCGCGAACAGGCGCACCGGCTTCTGGGCGAAGCGGTAGGCGGCCACGTCGGCGAAGGTGAAGCGGCCCAGGTTGCGCAGGCGCTCGGCCATCAGGAAGGTCAGTACCGGCCAGCCGACCAGGAAGCCGATCGCGTAGATCAGGCCGTCGAAGCCGCTGATGAACACCGCGGCGGAGATACCGAGGAAGGACGCGGCCGACATGAAGTCGCCGGCGATCGCCAGGCCGTTCTGGAAGCCGGTGATGCCGCCGCCGGCCGTGTAGAAGTCCGATGCCGAGCGGGTGCGCTTGGCGGCCCACTTGGTGATGAACAGCGTCAGCAGCACGAAGGCCGCGAACATGCTGATCGCAGTCCAGTTGGTGGCTTGCTTGGTGGCTTCGCCCAGGTCCGGCGCGGCCAGCGCACTGCCGGCCACGGCCAGGGACGCCAGCGTGGCGGCCGTGCAGGTAACAAGACGGTTCATGCGAAGACGGTTCATGCGCGCACCTCCTTCGGTGCGGCATTGGCGGCGCCGGCCGGGGAGGGCTGGCCCGCGGCGGCGTTGGCGTGGATGGCTTCGGTCAGCGCATCGAATTCGCGGTTGGCGCGGCGCACGTAGATGGCCGTGACGGCAACCGTGAACAGGATCACGAACAGGCCGAGCGGCACGCCGCGCGACATGACGCCGTCGCCGATCTTGGCGGCCATGAATTCCTTGTCGAAGGCGTTCAGGGCAGTGAAGCCGTAGTACGCGATCATCACGGCCCAGGTCAGCATCCAGCCGTAGCGGGAGCGGGTCTTGACCAGCTTCTGGTAGTTGGGGTCTTGCTTGACCCGCCGCACCATGTCTTGTTCCATTTTTGTCTCCAATAATTTTAGTACGCACAGCTTATTGATATAAGTCGGCTAAGGTCGATCCTAAGTACCCTTGCTTACCATATGCTTACGCTCGGGATGACCGATGGTCACCTGGATTTTTTTTCCGATGGTTGCGTGTAATGGCAAGATGGAGCGGCCCGGCCGGGCATCGCTTACCATCGTCATTTCCAGTGATAACAAAACGGACCGATACCAATGAAAACCTTCATCCGCGGCCAGAAAGCCAAATTGTCCGATCTCGGCCTGGGCTCCGCCTTCAACGTGGCCATCGACCTGCCGGCGAACGGCATGTCGGTCGACCTCTCGTGCTTCGGCCTCGACGCGGCCGGCAAGCTGGCGGACGACCGCTACATGATCTTCTTCAACCAGCTGGCCAGCCCGGAAGGCGCGATCCGCGTCAACCTGTCCGGTGCACGCGCGGAGTTCCAGCTGAATCTCGCGGCGCTGCCCGCTTCCATCGACAGGCTGGTCTTCACCGGTGCGATCGACGGCAACGGCACCATGCGCGGCATCGGCAGCGGTGCCATGGTGCTGGGCGGCGCGGCGACGTTCGCGCTGTCCGGCGCCGACTTCCAGGAAGAAAAGGCCGTCATGCTGGGCGAGCTGTATCGCAAGGACGGCGTGTGGCGCTTCGGCGCCGTGGGCCAGGGCTTCAATGGCGGCCTGTCGGCGCTGCTGGCGCATTTCGGCGGCACCGAAGCCGCCGCCTCGGCCGCTTCGGCACCGGCATCCGCGTCGGCACCGGCACCGGCACCGGCACCCAAGGTATCGCTGTCGAAAGTCACGCTGGAAAAGCGCGGCGACAAGGTGTCGCTGGCCAAGGGCGCGGCAAGGCGCGGTTTCGGCCGCATCCGCGTCAACCTGAACTGGAACCGCAATCCGTCCGGCGTGCAGCCGGAGCAGAAGAGCGGCGGCCTGTTCGGCATGCTCGGCGGCGCCTTGCGGCCGAAAGGCGCGAACGGCGTCGACCTGGACCTGGGTTGCCTGTTCGAGCTGGCCGACGGCACGGCGGGCGGCGTGCAGGCGCTGGGCGATTCGTGGGGCAGCTTCGACGGTAGGCCCTTCATCAAGCTCGATAGCGACGACCGCACCGGCACCAGCACGTCCGGCGAGAACCTGTTCATCAACGGCGACCAGTTCGACCAGATCCGGCGCATCCTCGTGTTCACGTTCATCTACCAGGGCGTGCCGAACTGGGCCGCCACCGATGGCGTCGTCACGATCGAGGTGCCCGACAACGCGCCGGTCGAAGTGCGGCTCGACCATGGCGGCGCCGGCGGCATGTGCGCCATCGCGTCGATCGAAAACCACAACGGGCAGCTGCAGGTTACCAAGCTGGTGGATTACATCGTCTCGGACGGCAAGATCAGCAACCACGAAGCGATGGACCGCAAGTACGGTTTCGGCCTGCGCTGGGCCCGCGGCTCGAAGAGCTGAACCGCGCGGGCATCTTCCGCTAGCAGCCGGTGCTGATAAGCATGATATCCGGAGGCATATAAGCCGGCCGGCTTCTGGCGGTACATTCTCTTCCCGCCACTGTCGAATTCGACAACGCTCTTCCCCGCGCTGCGCACCGGCCGTTACGCCGGTTCAACGACAGTACAGACACTGATACCACGTTGACGACACGCCATGGCCGCCAAAAGCAGCCATGCGGGTACCTGCGCGCAAAACTGGGGACGTACCCCTGTTTCCAGGAAATGATTGCCTCAAAACAGGGGTACGTCCCCAGTTTTTTTGTTCGACCTTGAAGGTGCGGTACAGCACCGATTCCCATCTCATCATTGGAGACTACATGAGCAAAGCACGCCTGTTACGCCTGTCCGCCGCGATCGCGGCCGCCGTGGCGGCCGCCGCCGCCACAGCTGCGCCTTCCGCGCAGGCAAGCCAGCACAACCAGCAAAACCAGCAAGGCCAGCAGCAGCAACAGAACAGCGCCGTCGCCTACCGCGCCTCGGTGCTGCACTTCACCGGCGACCCGTCGGCCGGCGGCCAGTCGTATGAATACTACGAGGACGGCGTCCTGCTGGTGGGGGCGGACGGTAAAGTAAAAGCCGTCGGCCCGGCCGGCACCATGCTGTCGAATCACCAGAACGTGCAGGTCGTCGACTACCGCGGCCGCCTGATCGTGCCGGGCTTCATCGACAGCCACGTGCACTACCCGCAGACCGAAATGATCGGCGCCTTCGGCGAGCAGTTGCTGGAGTGGCTGAACACCTACACGTTCCCGACCGAGAAGCAGTTCGGCAACAAGGACTACGCGAAAGGCGTCGCGAAGACCTTCGTCAACGAACTCGTGAAGAACGGCACCACGACCGCGCTGGTCATGGCCACCGTGCACCCGGAATCGGTCGACGCGCTGTTCGAGGAAGCCGCCAAACGCAACATGCGCATCATCGCCGGCAAGGTCATGATGGACCGCAACGCGCCGGATTACCTGCTCGATACGGCGCAAACCTCGTATGCCGAGTCGAAGACGCTGATCAACCGCTGGCACAAGCGCGGCCGCGCGCTGTATGCGGTCACGCCGCGCTTCGCGCCCACCTCCACGCCGGAACAGCTGACGATGGCCGGCAAGCTGCTGCAGGAATACCCGGACGTGTACATGCACACCCACCTGTCCGAGAACAAGGGCGAAATCGCCTGGGTGCAGGAGCTGTTCCCGTCGTCGAACGGCTACCTGGATGTCTACAACAGCTTCGGCCTGTCGCGCAAACGCGCCGTCTACGCGCACGGCGTGCACCTGCGCGACGACGAATTCGCCTCGCTGGCGAAGACCGGTTCGGCCATCGCGTTCTGCCCGACCTCGAACCTGTTCCTGGGCAGCGGCCTGTTCGACCTGCAGGCGGCCGAAAAGCATGGCGTGAAAGTGGGCATGGGCACCGACGTGGGCGCCGGCACCAGCTTCTCGGCGCTGCGCACGATGGGCGAAGCCTACAAGGTGATCCAGCTGCACAAGGCCTTTACCGACAACCCGTCCGAGAAGAAGCCGCTGACCGCGCTGAAGTCGTTCTACCTGTCCACGCTGGGCGCGGCCCGCGCGCTGGACCTCGATGACCGCATCGGCAGCTTCAAGGCCGGCAACGAGGCCGATTTCGTCGTGCTCAATCCGAACGCCACGGAGCTGCTGAAGTTCCGCTCGGCGCGCGCCACCACGCTCGAGGAAAAGCTGTTCGTGCTGCAGACGCTGGGCGACGACCGCACCGTGGAGCGCACCTACATCATGGGCAAGGGGCAGTAGGATCGCTGGACCGGCCCGCACCGGCATGGCCGCGGCGGGCCGGTTCGCGTAGCGGACACCAGAAAACGCTGCATGCGTCCAATTGCGGTAACCTTCATGGTCAGGGAATTCTTGATGAGTTAATTGCATGACGCAAGTGATGGCGTTCTGGCGAGACGTAGAAATCTTCAACATCCCCGACGTGCCCAAGGCCAGCATGCCCGGCCGTGCGCCGGCTGTCGCATATGCCCAGGCGCCGGAGGCCGACGAGGACGCGCCGGCCCAGGATGAAATGGATGCCGGGGGTAAACCGAAACGCGTGCTCCACACGTTCGCAGCTCTCGGGCGCGATCCCGTGCCGGTGCTTCCCTGGAACGAGCCGCGCTTTCATCCCGCCAGCGAAAATCAGGAAAAGCTTCCCGACAGTTACGCCCATGTGGTCTACCTGGGCGTGGCCCCCAAGCAGCGCTTTGTCGACTTTATTCTTCGCACGCATGGCATTGCTCCGACTGCCGATGAACTCTACCAGCCGGCCTCGGGCCGCGGCTGGCTGGCGGGTTTCATCGTCGACCAGCATGGCATGCCGGTTGAAAAAACCTGGGTGCCCGCCAGCTTCGGTGTCGGCTCGGAACTCCTGCGCGAGGGCCGGTCGCTCGACGAGGTGAGCTGGGAACTGCAGGCACGCAGCAGCGAATTCGACGACCGGATGCATGAGCGCGTGCAGCAGCTGGCGCAGGACGGCCCCGGTGCCGGATCGTTCGCGCTGACCTGGCAGGACCTGCTTGCCGAACGCGACTGCCTGTTGCTGCGCCTCGGCGGCACGGCGGCGGACCTGGGCCCGCAGATCATGGTGGAAAGCGTGCGGCTGTACCGCCAGAAGAACGGCACGCTTGATCCGACGCCCGCGGCGGCCGGGTCATTGATGAATTCCTTCTTCCTCAACGACCTGACGGCGCTGATGCAGCAGGGCCCGGCGGCGTACAGTGCGGCACTGGCCCGCTACCTGGGGCCGGACAGCGCGCCGGCCACGCGCGTGGACCTGCTGGCCGATCCAGCGGCGCTGGCGGCGCATGCCGCGCCGGGGCTCCTTCCGGCCGGCCGCTGGGCTGCCTCGCCGCGGGAACACCTGGCGCTCGCACAACAGGCCGCCGTGTACCAGATCATGGACCGCATCGGCCAGGCCGACGGCGACCGTTCGCGCGGACTGATGGCTGTCAATGGGCCGCCGGGCACCGGCAAGACCACGCTACTGAAGGATGTGATCGCCGATGTGATCGTGCAGCGCGCGCTGCGCATCAGCGGGTTGGCAAGTCCGCAGGCCCTGTTCACGGACCGCACGATCCGCATCAACGGCGGCAATGGCTTTCAATCGACGATGCCGGCGCTGCGTCCCGGCATCGTCGACGGCACGGAAATCGTCGTCACCAGCAGTAATAACGCAGCGGTCGAAAACATCAGTTTCGAACTGCCGTTTTCGCGCGATGCGGACGCATTTCCCCATGCCGCCTACCTGCCCGAGGTTGCCGCGCTGGTGGCCGAAAAATTCGAGCTTGCCCGCAAGGATCCGTGGGGCCTGCTGGCCGGCGCGCTCGGCGCGAAATCGCGGCGCACCCGGATCGGCGATGCATTGATGGGGTTCGAGCCTGCCGTCGTGCCGGAGGACAGCCGCACCCACCCCGTCAGGGGCGAGCCTTCGTCGGCGAAACCCTGGCTCGACCTGGCACGCCGGGACGGCTGGGCGCAGCGGGACACGTGGCAGCGGCGCTGGCAGGAAGCCAGGAGCACGTTCCTCCGACGGCATGCCGAAGTGGCGGCGCTGCGGCAGGACCTGCAAGCCCTGCACGATGCGATGCGTGCCAAACCGGACCTCGTTGCGCAACGCCGCGCACTGGCTGCGCAGGCGGACGGTGAGCGTGGGCGGCTCGTCCGCATGCGTGCGGAGGAGGACGAGCGCCTGGCGGCCAGCGCGGCGGCCAGCCGGGAAGCGGAGGCAATCCTGCGCGGTCTCTCGGAGCGCCAGGCCGGACAGGAAACGGACTGCGGCCGTTCCCGCGAACGGCTTGACGAGGCAAGGCAATTGCACGACCCCGGGTGGCTGGCACGCATGCTGAAGAAAACGCTCGGCATCGAGACGCGGCGCTTCAGCGAGTGGAAGGACGCGATCGGCCGCGCCCGCGCCGCGCTGGATACGGCGGAAACGGCGCTGGCCGCCACTATCGCCGCGCGCAGGAAAACCGAGGGCGAGCTGCATGCCCTGCGCCAGCGCGACGACACCGCGGCGAGCGCGCACGCACGGCAAGTGCGAGAGCTGGAGCAGCGCATCGCCGGTCTGGCCGCATCGCTCGATGCGCTGGCTGCGCAGCAGGACCAGCTCGATGCGCGCATTCACGGCCTGCTATCGCGCGCCGGTTCGCCGGTACTGCCCGATGCCGCGTTCCTCGACCTGCCGCGTGCGGAACAGCATCGGCGCAGCCTGTGGGTGTCGGAATGCCTGGAGCGGTCGCGCGCCGAACTGTTCCTGGCCGCGCTCGCACTGCATGAAGCCACGCTGATGGCGACCGCCGCTGCCTGGTTCAAGGTGCTGGGCGTGGTGCGGACATTGTTGGTCGGAACGAACCCGGCGATCGAGAGGGACGACCTGCCTATCGTATGGCAGTCGCTGTTCTTCGTGATGCCGGTGGTTTCCACCACGCTGGCCTCGTTCGGCCGGCTGTTCCACGGCATGGAGCGGGAAAGCCTGGGCTGGGTGCTGGTCGACGAAGCCGGGCAGGCGCCGCCGGCCGCGGTGGCGGGCGCATTGTGGCGCGCCCGGCGCGCCGTCGTCGTCGGCGACCCCTTGCAGATCGAACCGGTGATGACGGTACCGCGCCGGCTGGTGGAACAACTGGGACGCAACCGCGCACTGGACCAGGCAGGCCTGGCCCGCTGGTCACCGGTGGAGCAGTCGGCGCAGCGGCTCGCGGATCGTACGATGCACCTGGGCGCCACGGTCGGCGGGTTCTGGACCGGCATGCCCCTGCGCACCCATCGCCGGTGCATGAGTCCCATGTTCGACATCGCCAACCGCATCGCCTACCAGGACCAGATGGTACAGGCGACGGCCGACAAGACCGTGGAACCGGACCTGTTCCCCAGCTGCTGGATCGATGTCGGCGGCCCTGCCGACGGCAAGGTCGTGCGCGCCCAGATCGATGTGCTCGACGCCGTCCTGGGCGAGCTGTTGCACGACTGGCCGCAGATCGTCGACGGCAAGGGCAGGCGGTCGAACGCGTCCGTCTACGTCATCGCGCCGTTTCGCGACGTGGCCGACGCCTGCCGCGACCTCGTCAAGCGCAGCACCCCGCTGGGGCGCCGTTTCGAGAAACGCGAACTGCAGGTCGATGCCGGCACCGTGCATACCTTCCAGGGCAAGGAGGCTTCGATCGTTTTCCTGGTACTCGGATCGGCACCGGGCGAGGCGGGCGCAGGCAGCCGCGCCTGGGCCGCCGGCAAACCCAACCTGCTCAATGTCGCGGTAACGCGGGCACAGCAGCGGTTCTACGTGATCGGCAATCACGCCGACTGGTGCGGGCTGGCGTATTTTTCCGAGCTTGCCGAAGTAGCCGGGCGGCTGGCACGCGTGCGCATCGAACGCGATCGGGCGGGCTCCCGGCTGCGCCTGGTACCCGTCGGCGAAGTAGCGCTATCGTAAGACGCTGCACGAGAAAACCGTCGTGACCTACACGCCATGCGATACCCATCATGCTTAAAATTGTATACAAAATCTGTTGACAACTTTTTCGCGACTGGGCACCATGACTTCCCATCAAAAGCTGCCACAGAGCGGCACCGGGGCATCCCCGGGAATACGTCCAGGCAGCGCAACACCGTCAAGCCCGCCTTGCCCTGCCGCCGAAGCCGGCGCCCGACCCGGGTGCCGGCCGATGCAGACGCCGATCCCGATATGCCACCTTCGATATTCCCAGCAGGCGAGACGATCTGCAGGCATGCCGAACAGGAACACAACGTTCATACACAATATTTGGAGACACAGATGAACAACCTGCTCTACCAGGTGGACGACCGTCCGCCGCTGCTCACCACTATCCTGCTGGCCGCCCAGCACATGCTCGCGGCGCTGGGCGGCATCATCGCCGTGCCGCTGGTCATCGGCGCCGTGCTGAAACTGCCGGCGGACCAGGTCGTCGCACTGGTCAACGCCGCGCTGCTCGGTTCCGGCGTCGTCACCATGATCCAGTGCAAGGGCGTGGGGCCGGTCGGCATCCGCCTGCCCTGCGTGATGGGCACCAGTTTCGCCTTCGTCGGCGCCGCCATCACGATCGGCTTCGAGTATGGCGTGCCCGGCATCCTCGGCTCGTCGCTGGCCGGTTCGGCGATCATGATCGTGGGCAGCTTCTTCATGCCGCAGATCCGCAAGCTGTTTCCCCATACCGTCACGGCCGTCGTCGTCACGATGATCGGCCTGTCGCTGGTGCCGGTCGCGATCGACTGGGCGGCCGGCGGCAAGGGTGCGCCGAACTACGCCGCGCCCATCAACCTGGGCATCGCGCTGTTCGTGCTGGTGACCGTGATCGGCCTGGTGCAATTCGGCAAGGGCATCATTTCCGCCGCCGCCGTCGTGATCGGCATGGCCATCGGCTATGTCGTCTGCCTGGCATTGGGCCTGGTCGACTTCAGCTCGGTTGCCACGGCCACCACCTTCGCGCTGCCGCAACCGCTGCAATACGGCATGACGTTCCCGCTCAGCGGCATCCTCGCCATGGGCCTGGCCTACGTGGTCACGATCGTGGAAACCACCGGCACCTTCATGGCGCTGGGCACGGCCACCAACACGAAAGTGCGCGGCAAGCACCTGTGCCGCGGCGTGCTGTGCGACGGCATCGGTTCCGCCTTCGTCTCCGTGCTGGGCAGCCCCGCGGTGTCGACGTTCGCACAGAACGTCGGCGTGATCTCGCTGACCGGCGTGGCCAGCCGCCACGTGGTGGCGCTGACCGGTGCGTTCCTGCTGCTGGCGGGCCTGTTCCCGGTGCTGGGCGCCGTCGTCGTCACCATTCCGCAGCCGGTGCTGGGCGGTGCCGGCCTGATGATGTTCGCCATGATCCTGGCGGCCGGCGTGCAGATGCTGGCCAGCGTCGAGCACAGCAAGCGCAACGGCTTGATCATCGCCGTGTCGCTGGGCTGCGGCCTGGCCGTCAGCGCCCGTCCGGAACTGCTGGCGAAGATGCCGGCCATCGTCAAGGAAATCTTCGGCTCGGGCATCAGCACCGGCGCCATCGTCGCCATGGCGCTGAACCTGATCCTGCCGGGCCGCGAAAACGAGATCCATGACGATGATACCGAACAAGAAGAACCGCCCCAGCCGCTGCTGGTAAAAAACGTCGAGGCGGCATAAACTAGGTCCGCCTCAACCAGTCCGCGCGGCCTGCGAAACCAGGCCGCGCGGTTTTTTGCGACATTGTTTCCGCAGTGCGGTAGTGTGCGTCACTAGCATTGTTTCCGCAGTGTCATCCTCCTGTATGGAATCAATGACATGACTAAAACACTGCTGATCAAGAATGCCCGCGTCGTCGTGACGATGGACGACGCCCGCCGCGAAATCGACGATGGCGCCGTCTTCGTGCGCGGCAACGTCATCGAAGCGGTCGGCCCCAGCGCCGACCTGCCGCAGACGGCGGACGAGGTGATCGACGCCACCGGCCAGCTCGTCATGCCCGGCCTCGTCAACACCCACCACCACATGTACCAGAGCCTGACGCGCGTGATTCCCGCCGCGCAGAATGGCGAGCTGTTCAACTGGCTGACGAACCTGTACCCGATCTGGGCCAACCTCACCGGTGAGATGGTGCATGTGTCGACGCTGACGGCGATGTCGGAACTGATCCTGTCAGGCTGCACCACCAGCAGCGACCACCTGTACATCTACCCCAACGACTGCCGGCTGGAAGACAGCATCGAGGCGGCACAGGCCATCGGCATGCGCTTCCATGCCGCGCGCGGGGCGATGAGCGTGGGCCAGTCGAAGGGCGGCCTGCCGCCGGATGCCGTGGTGGAGGACGAAGCGGCGATCCTGAAGGATACCCGGCGCCTGATCGAGACCTTCCACGACGCCGGACGCTACGCGATGCAGCGCATCGTGGTGGCGCCGTGCTCGCCGTTCTCCGTGTCGCGCGAGCTGATGAAGGAAGCGGCCAGCCTGGCGCGCAGCTACGGCGTATCGCTGCACACGCACCTGGCAGAAAACGTCAACGACATCGCCTACAGCCGCGAAAAATTCAACATGACGCCCGCCCAGTACGCCGAGGATTGCGGCTGGGTCGGCCACGACGTGTGGCATGCCCACTGCGTGCAGCTGGACGACGACGGCGTCTACATGTTCGGCCGCACCGGCACGGGGATCGCGCATTGCCCGTGCTCGAACATGCGGCTGGCGTCCGGCATCGCGCCGATCCGCAAGATGATCGATGCCGGCGTGCCGGTCGGCCTGGGTGTGGACGGCTGCGCGTCGAACGACGCCGGCCACATGCTGGGCGAGGCGCGCCAGGCCATGCTGCTGCAGCGCGTCGGCTTCGGCCCGGATGCGATGACGGCGCGCCAGGCGCTGGAAATCGCCACCCTGGGCGGCGCGAAAGTGCTGAACCGCGACGACATCGGCGCTTTGATGCCGGGCATGGCCGCCGACATCGTCACGTTCCGGCTCGACCAGATCGGCTTTGCCGGCGCGCTGCACGACCCGGTCGCCGCGCTGGTGTTCTGCACGCCGTCGAATGTCACGCACAGCATCATCAACGGCAGGGTGGTGGTACGCGACGGCCAGCTGCAGACGGTCGACCTGCCGGTGGTGATCGAGCGGCACAATGCGCTGGCCGGCGAGCTGGCGCTGAAGACGGGCACGCGCAAGGTCGCCTGAAGGGCAGGGGGACGGCAAAGGCGGTGCAGGGGAGGCCGCCTTGTCCGGGCGGGCCCCGGCCCGCCGCAGGATTACTTCAGCAACGCCGACACGAGATCCTTCTCGTGGCTGGTACCGCTATCGAAACGCAGCGCCGCTTCCACGTGGGTCAGGTGCGCGAGCATTACCTGCGCGGCCAGGTCGGCGTCGCCCGAGCGGGCCGCGGCGATGAATTCGGCATGTTCGTCGGCCGAGCAGGCGGCATCGCGGTCGGACTGGTACAGCATCGTGATGAGCGAGCTGCGTGCCACCAGTTCGTGCAGCATTTCGCGCACCACGTCGTTGCCCACCACCTCGGCCAGCACCACATGGAAATCGCCCAGCAGGCGCGAGCGCACCTTGTGGTCGCCTTCCAGCGAGCGGCGCTCCGCTTCCAGGTGCTTTTCCAGCTTGCGGTAATCGGCCGCCGTGGCCCTGGCCACGAATTCACGGGCCAGCGCGCCTTCGATGATGCGCCGGGCGGCAAAGATGTCGCGCGATTCCTTTTCGCTGGGCTGGCTGACGAACGCGCCCTTGTCCGGCACGATGCGGATCAGCTTGTCCTTGGACAGGATCAGCAGCGCGGCGCGGATCTTGGTGCGGCTGACATGGTAGAGGCGCGACAACGCTTCCTCGCGCAGCTTGGTGCCAGGGGGGAGCTTGCGCGCCGCGATGGCTGAAGCGATATCGTCGGCAATGTCGTTCGAGCTCGCGCCGCTGCTCTGCTTTTCTTCTGTGGCTGCGATGGACGCTGACATGGAAATCGGACAGTGAATGATCCGCAATCATACATGTGCGCGCATATATTGGCTATCTCGCAAGGTATCTGTTCAGGCGCGCGCTGCCATGGTTGGCCCGTCCCCGTGCATCCCCCGCCGTCGGCATTCCGGCGAGGTCACGCATTGCCTACCGCGACTTGCCCAGCACATCCTTCCGGAACCAGTCTTCCAGCATCTGCTTTTCGTGGCTGTACTGCTCGTTTTCCCAGCGGTTCCTGCTCATCAGGTAGTTCGGGTCGGCCAGCTTCTCCTCGCCGCTCTTGATTACCTTGCCGTCCTGCTCGATGGTGTAGCGGAAATGCATCCGTGGCCAGTCGGCACGGCCTTTCAGCACCCGCACGTCCTGGATCGCCACGCGCGGGAACTGGTCACCGGCCAGGTCGATGTCGAGGAATTCCACGTTCAGCTGCTGGCCTGCCGGCAGCTGCTTGGCCAGCAACTCCAGGTGTTCGCGGAAGTGGATTTCCATCGAATCCCGGTCGGTGGAGAAGCGCGGCACGTCCGTCATCTTTTCGGTGTCCACGTAAGTGACCTTGGCACCGGCGCTTGCCAGGCCCGAGGCCGCCATCAGCACGGCAAGCCCCGCCATGCGAATAAATTTCTTCATGATAAAAGTCCTTGTCCACGTGATGTAGCGAATATACGCCCATTCCACCGCGCTTCCATCACAGCCAGGTATGCGATGTAACACGATGTGACTGAATGTCCGGAATGGCACGGGCCCGGTGCTGGCGCACCAGAGCCGGGAGGCCGGCCGCACCGCGTTGACGCGCCAGGGGCGTGGGCTGGCCGGAACCGCCCGGAAACTTGTTGGCACGAAAATCGCATAAGGACAGATGGTTTTCGTCTATACGGGAGGAGCATGACACTGCAGCAATTGCGTGACTTCGTGGCCGTCATCGAGCATGGCGGCTACCGGGCGGCGTCGCGGGCGCTGCGCGTATCCCAGGCCGCGCTGACGAAAAGCGTGCTCAAGCTCGAGGCCGCACATGGCGTCGAGCTCGTGCTGCGCCTGCAGTCCGGCGTCCTGCTGACCGAACCCGGCCGGCAACTGCTCAGTTATGCGCGCGCCATCCTGCGCGACGTGGACGATGCGATGGCGATGCTCGATGCGAAGCGGCTGGCCGAGCGCATGACGGTCGTGGTCGGCGCCAGCCTCGATCCTGCGCTCACGCTGGTCCCCCGCGTTGCCGAGGATTTCAAGCGCCGCAACCAGCAGGCCAACGTGCATATCCAGCAGGGCGCGCCGGGCGACCTGGTCGACATGCTGCGCGAGGGGCGGCTGGACCTCGTCGTGTCCGAACTGCCAGGCGGCTTGAACACTTGCAACCTGAGCGTCGAACCGATCTACCGGGAAGCGCTGTTCATCGCCAGCCGGGCCGGCCCGGCTGGCGGGACGGATGGGGTGGATGCGGCGGATGCATCGGCGCTGGCCGGGCGGCCATGGCTGGTGCTCGGCGAGACCAACAGCGCCAGGCAGCCGCAGGATGCGCTGCGCGAGATCTTCGCGCACTGGGGATGGCGCCTGCCGGCCACGGTCTACTCGTCGAGCTCGCTGATCGCGGCGCTCGACCAGGTATCCGGCACCGATACCTGCTGCCTGCTGCCCGAGCGCGTCTTCAGCCACCCGATCGCCGCACGGCGCATCCGCAAGATATCGGTGGCGGGGCAGCCGGTGGCCGAGCGCGAGGTGGCCATCATCACCAAGGGCTCGCGCCACGCGCATGGCGGCGTGGCCGAATTCGTGTCGATGACGAAGTCGCTGGCGCGCATCCGCGATCTCGCCTTCGCCTGAATGCTCTGCAGCGTCATTGTGCGTGGCAGCGCCATGGTGCGCCGCGGCGTCATGGCTGGCGCAGCTTGCGCACGTCGGCCACCGTCGTAGCCGGCGCGTCCGGCTTGTCGAACGACTGGCGCACATAGGTGGTTACCGCGGCGATCTGCTCGTCGCTCATCATGCCGGCGAACGCGGGCATGCCCCGGTAGCCGTTCGCCACGCGATGCACGATGTATTCCGGACTCTGCACCAGCGGGTTGCCGGCCAGTTTCGGATAGAAGCCGGCGCCGCGCGCGCCTTCGCCCTTCGCCATGTGGCAGCCCTGGCAGCTCGCCGCGTACAAGGCCTTGCCATCCTTTTGCGCGAACGTATAGCCGCTCGACATCTGCGGCACGTCCGCCGCGCCGGCCGCCGCCGAACAGAGCGCGGCCATCCATAGCCATTTCCTCATGCCGCTTTCCCTCCCTGCGTGGTGGCCCTGATCTTCGCGTGCAGGCGCGTGATCGCATCGTGCGCCGACAGCACGGCGCCTTCCTGCCAGCCGCCGATGAACGACGCGTGCTCGCCGGCCAGCACGAGCCGGTTGTCGATCGCGCACAGATTGTCGTAATGCTGCGCGCGCGCCTGTTCCGTCCACATGCCCATGCAGCCGTTGATCCACGGCACGCGGTGCCAGCCGACCGTCACGCCGTTGTCGAATTCCTTCTCGTACTGCGCATGAACCAGGCCGCCCTGGCGCACCACTTCGCGCAGCCGGTCCGCCGTGTCCATCGCCGAGAATTCAAAGGCGTTCGGGCCGAACATGTAGGCGCCCAGCACCACGGCCGGTCCCTTTGCATTGAAGTTCGAGGCCGGATAGCAGATCCGGTTGATTGGCTGGTCGGTATAGGAAATGCCGCCGTAGATGCCTTCGTCCTGCTCCCAGAAACGGCGCCGGAACTGCAGGCCGGCCTTGAACGCGGCGGCATACGGCACCGCACCGATCGCGGCCTGCAGTTCCGGCCCCGCGGTGACGTCGACCTGGCTCAGGATCGACAGTGGAATCGTGCACACGCACCAGTCGGCCTTGACCTGGCGGACGCCGTGCCCCGGGCTGCGCGCATCCTCCACGGTCACGGTCACGCCACGGGCATCCTGGTCGATCTTCGTCACCCTGGCGTGGAACTGCACATGCTGTTTCACCTGGCGGTAGAGCGCCAGCGCGATCTGGTCCATGCCGTGCTTCGGCTGGAAGATGCTGGTCTGGAACTCGTATTCATGCGCGGTCGCCAGGCTTTCCCACAGCCCGGACCGGATCAGCGCATTGCGCTCGCCCGGCGTCGAATACTGTGCGCGCGCCATCAGGCCGCCGCCGGGCGGCACGTCGAAGCCGCGCCGTTCGCTGGAACGCAGGCCTTTCGCATACAGCAGGTCCTTGTTCAGGCCGCCGAACGAGGCCAGCGATTCGAGCAGTTTTTCCTTTTCCTCGCCAGTGATGTCGCCATCGAGCCGGCCCGCGTTCGTCGCCTTGGCCAGCAGCTCGGCCACGTGGCCGTTGTAGTCGGCCTGCACGGTGCGATAGCGCTGCGGCTTGCCGTCGAAGGCCGTGCTGCTGTGCAGGTAAGCGTTGTAGTTCACCTGGATGAACGGTTCCAGCGGCACGTTCAGGCGGCGCGCGTAGTCGAGCATGCCGTGGTGGTGATAGGGCAGGCGCCACGGACCGGGATTGACGTATTCGCCCTTGGCGAAGCGGCACTCCTGCTCGGCCCCGCCCAGCTCGGCATAGCGGTCGCCGCCGCGGATCGTCCAGCTGCGTCCGCCGGCGCGGCCGTTGTATTCGAGTACCGTGACCCGGTAGCCGGCGTTGCGCAGTTCGTAGGCGGCCGACAGGCCGGCCATGCCGGCGCCCAGCACCAGCACATGGGTGCCGCGCGGCGCCCCGTCGAGCTGCAACGGCCCGGCAAACGTCGACTGCTGCGCGAAACCCAGCGACGTCATGCCGTGGTACATCGCCGCGCCGCCCAGCGTCTTGCCCAGCATTGCCAGCATGTCCCGCCGGCTGACGGGCCCTCCTGAAATGTGCTGCATCGTGCCCCTTCCATCGATGAACTCAACGGCTTCATCCTCCGGCATGGGCGCGGCCGCGTCGACAGCAGGATGGTGTTTGCGATTCCGTCCGGGAATCACCTGCTCCCCCATCGGGGGATGGGCAGGAAATTTTGATAGCGCTACATTGGTCATGCTTCAGCGCTGAACCAGTTCATGCCACCGACGTTCCCTCACCCACCCGGAAGGATTTCCATCGTGCGTATGTCTCTCTCCCACAAGGCCGTTGCTGTTGCTTCACTGATCATCGCCACTTCCGCGAACGCGGACATCACCGTCTACACCAGCCAGGCGGAATACCTTGCCGCCGTCGGCACGACCGGCGTCGACACGTTCGACGATTTGCGGCTGTGGAACTACCCGACCCCCGCGCCGCGGCAGGCCGGGGAGTTCGCCTATGCCGTCACCGCCGGTCCGGCGTCACCGGAATACTGGGGCGCCAGCGACGATGGCGAAGACTGGTGGATGTCCACCGGCTACTCCCATAACCCCCTGACATTCGATGGCTTCAGCCAGGACATCGCCGGCGCCGGCGGCTACTTCTTCGGCTCCTGGTACGACGGCACGTCGCTGCCGGTCGATGCGATCCAGCTGACGGTCACCGACAGCAGCGGCACCACGCTGACCTGGAGCCTGGAATCGCCCGACCCCAGCTCGTTCGTCGGCTTCGTGTCGGATGGCCACCTGACTTCCCTCACCGTGTGGAAGGACAATATCCCGGACAGCTTCGTGACCGTCAACGACCTGCACCTGTCGGTATCCGCCGTGCCCGAACCGGCCACGTACGGCATGCTGCTCGGCGGCCTCGCCGTGCTGGGCGCTGCAGTCCGGCGCCGCCCTACGATGCGGTAGAAAAAAATGGGGACGGACCCCTGTTTTGAGGAAAGAAAAAATGGGGACGGACCCCTGTTTTGAGGAAAGAAGTTGCGAGCCTTGCGCTGTGTTGAGAAACGAAACCGAGTGACCGCATCGCGCACCCTGTTTCCAGGACATTTCCTGGAAACAGGGGTGCGTCCCCGGTTTTGCTTCAGCGCCTGGTCGGTACGAAGCGCAGCAGGAACACGGTCACGCCGAGGCCGATCGCCGCCAGCAGCGCCACCAGCGCGGGAATGTGCGCCACGCGCGTGAATGAATATCCCATCGAACCCCACATGAACAGCAGGATGGCGATCTTGCCGCGCAGCGGCAGGCCGCGGCCGTCTTCCCAGTCGCGCAGGTATTTGCCGAACAGGGGATTGGTGCGCAGCCAGTTATGCGCCCGCACCGAACTGCGCGCGAAGCAGGCCGAGGCCAGCAGCAGGAAAGGCGTGGTCGGCAGCAGGGGCAGGAAGGCGCCGAGCACGGCGAGCACCACGGCGATCACGCCAATCACCTTCAGCAGGAATTTCATCGGTCGATTCATTGGGGCATCGTACCATTCGCATGCAACAAGCAAGCCAGCTTGTAGAAAAAGCAATCGGGAACCATAATCCTGCCCTCCGATCCGGTACGGATCGCCACCACGACAGGAAAACATGTTCCGCAACCATCTTGCCGCCGCCGCCGCCGCCGCCGCCGCCGCCGCCACGCTGGCGCTGGCCGCCTCGGCCGCCTGCGCCGCCCCGACTGGCCTGTATGCCGGCGTCAATGCCGGCGCCACCCATTTCGAGGACCTGGATGGCAACAAGTCCCATTTCGGCGCCTTCGCCGGCTACGGCTTCAACCGGAGTCTCGCGTTCGAAATCGGTTACCGCCAGCACGGCGAATGGAATTACTACGGCACCGACGTCAAGCTGAAGGAGACCCAGTTCACCATGGTCGGCTCGACGCCGCTGAGCCGGAACCTCGACCTGTTTGCCCGCGTGGGCTATGGCTACGGCCGCTTCGAGGCGGACCGCGCGGGCTACCCCGGCGAGGGCCATGTCGATACCGGCATCTTCGGCGTCGGCCTGGGCTACCAGGTCACCGGCAACCTGTCCGCCCGCGTCGAACTGCAAAAGCCGGGGAGCGACACCACCAGCGCCACCGCCAGCCTGGTGTGGAAATTCTGATCCGGCTGGCGCGAACGAATAACGGCATCGAGATGCCGTTTTTTTTCGTCCACTGCAGCCGCGAACGGTCTTTATTCGGTCTTCATCTTGCGGTATCGGCGCGGTTTTTTGCGCTTCCCAACCGTGTTGAGCCATTTCCTGTATTGCCATTACTATCATTGTCGGTTCGCGCCCCGGCCACGAGCCCGCCTGCCCGCAGCGAACCTTTCACGGCCATACCCCAACGCCAAAGGATGCCAACACATGGATGATATCGACACGACCCGGCGCGACCTGCTGATCGCCGGTGCGCTGACCGCCACGGCCGCCGCCGTGCCCGCGGTGGCGGGCGCCCAGCCCGCTGCCACCGCCGCCGGGGCGGCGCCGCCCCAGACACCCGTTTCCGCGAAAGTGACGCTGAAGGTCAACGGCCAGCAGCATGCCATCGCCGTGGACACCCGCACCACCCTGCTCGACCTGCTGCGCGAGCAGCTGCACCTGACCGGCACCAAGAAGGGCTGCGACCAGGGCCAGTGCGGCGCCTGCACGGTGATCGCCGACGGCCGCCGCATCAATTCCTGCCTGTCGCTGGCGGTCATGCACGAGAACGCGGAAATCACCACCATCGAGGGCCTCGGCACGCCGGAGAAGATGCACCCGATGCAGGTGGCGTTCGTGAAGCACGACGGCTACCAGTGCGGCTACTGTACCCCCGGCCAGATCTGTTCGGCCGTGTCGGTGCTCGATGAAATCCGCAAGGGCATTCCCAGCCACGTCACCGCCGACCTGACGAAAAGCCCGCCGCTCACCGAGCAGGAAATCCGCGAACGGATGAGCGGCAACATCTGCCGCTGCGGCGCGTACTCGAACATCGTCGACGCGATCGTCGAGGTCTCGGGGAGGCCGGCATGAAGGTCTTCACCTATGAAAAGGCGCGCACGCCGGCCGAGGCGGCCGCCGCCGCGGCACGCGTGCCCGGCGCCCGTTTCATCGCCGGCGGCACCAACCTGCTGGACCTGATGAAACTGGAAATCGAAACGCCGCCGCACCTGGTGGACGTCAACGGCCTGGATCTCGACAAGATCGAGCCGACCCGCGACGGCGGCCTGCGCGTGGGCGCCCTGGTGCGCAACACGGACCTCGCCGCGGACCAGCGCGTGCGCCGCGATTACGGCGTGTTGTCGCGCGCGCTGCTGGCCGGCGCATCGGCCCAGCTGCGCAACAAGGCGACGACCGCCGGCAACCTGCTGCAGCGCACGCGCTGCCCGTACTTCTACGATACCGCACAGCCGTGCAACAAGCGCCAGCCGGGCAGCGGCTGCTCGGCGATCGGCGGCTTCAGCCGCCATCACGCCATCGTCGGCACCAGCGAGGCATGCATCGCCACGCACCCGAGCGACATGGCGGTGGCGATGGCGGTGCTGGACGCCAGCGTGGAAACGGTCCAGCCGAACGGCGCCACGCGCACGATCCCGATCGCCGACTTCCATAAACTGCCGGGCAATACGCCGCACATCGAGCACGCGCTGCAGCCCGGCGAACTGATCACGGCGGTCACGCTGCCGCGGCCGGCCGGCGGCAGGCAGCTGTACCAGAAGGTGCGCGACCGCGCGTCGTATGCATTCGCGCTGGTGTCGGTGGCCGCCATCGTGCAGCCGGACGGCAGCGGCCGCGTGGCCCTGGGCGGCGTGGCGCACAAGCCGTGGCGCGTGCCGGCGGCGGACCAGAACCTGGCGCGCGGCGGCCGCGCGGTGGCCGAGCAGTTGCTGGCGGGCGCCAAGCCGATGCACGACAACGCGTACAAGGTCCCCCTCGTCCAGCGCACCATCGAGGCGGTGCTGGCGGAAGCGAAGAAAGGATGAAGCCATGAAATTCACCACTCCCGCCACCACCAACCCGATCGACCAGCTGAAGGTGGTCGGCAAGCCGGCCGACCGTATCGACGGCCCCTATAAAACCACCGGCACGGCGCGCTACGCCTACGAGCGGCACGACGTGGCGCCGAACGCCGCCTATGGCTACGTGGTCGGTGCCACCGTCGCGAAAGGCCACATCACGTCGATCGATGCCGCGGCCGCGCGCCGCGCCCCCGGCGTGATCGCCATCGTCACCCACGAGAATGCCGGCAAGCTGGAAAAGGGCGACTACAACACGGCAAGGCTGCTGGCCGGCCCCCAGGTCGAGCATTACCACCAGGCCGTGGCGCTGGTAGTGGCCGAAACGTTCGAGCAGGCGCGCGCCGCGGCCGCGCTGGTCAAGGTGGAATATTCGGCCATCAAGGGGAAGTACGACCTGGCCAAGGAAAAGGGTTCCGCCAAGGTACCGAAGAAGGAAGAGGATCCGGAAACCAAGACCGGCAATTTCCAGTCGGCGTTCGACAGCGCGCCCGTGAAGCTCGATGCCACCTACACCACGCCCGACCAGACGCACGCGATGATGGAACCGCATGCCTCGGTCGCCGCATGGGAAGGGGACAGGCTCACCGTCTGGACGTCGAACCAGATGATCGACTGGGGCAAGGGCGACATGGCGAAAACGCTCGGCATCCCGAAGGACAGGGTGCGGCTGGTGTCGCCCTATATCGGCGGCGGCTTTGGCGGCAAGCTGTTCCTGCGCGCCGAGGCGCTGCTGGCCGCGCTGGGCGCGAAGCAGGCGGGCCGGCCCGTCAAGGTGGCCCTGCAGCGCGCGCTGATGATCAACAACACCACGCACCGCCCGGCGACGATCCAGCGCATCCGCATCGGCGCCACGCGCGAGGGCCGCATCACGGCCATCGCCCATGAAAGCTGGTCCGGCGACCTGCCGGATGGCAAACCGGAAACGGCGGTCCAGCAGACCCGCCTGCTGTATGCGGGCGCGCACCGGCTGACGCGGCTGAACCTTGCGGTGCTCGATCTGCCGGAAGGCAATGCGATGCGCGCGCCGGGCGAGGCGCCGGGCATGATGGCGCTGGAGATCGCCGTCGACGAACTGGCCGAGAAGCTGAAGATGGACCCGGTCACGCTGCGCATCGTCAACGACACCACGGTCGATCCGGAAAAGCGCACCCGCAAGTTCTCGCAGCGGCGCTTCGTCGAGTGCCTGCGCACCGGCGCGGAAAAATTCGGCTGGAACAAGCGCAACCCGCAGCCGGCCCAGGTGCGCGAAGGGCGCTGGCTGGTCGGCCTGGGCATGGCATCGGCGTTCCGCAACAACCTGGTGCAGAAGTCCGCCGCCCGCGTGCGGCTGGATGGCAAGGGCATCGTCACCGTCGAAACGGACATGACCGACATCGGCACCGGCAGCTACACGATCATCGCCCAGACCGCCGCCGAGATGATGGGCGTGACGCTGGACCAGGTGGTGGTGAAACTGGGCGATTCCGACTATCCGGTATCGGCCGGCTCGGGCGGGCAGTGGGGCGGCAACAGTTCCACCGCCGGCGTGTACGCGGCGTGCGTGAAACTGCGCGCGGCGGTGACGTCGAAGCTGGGCCTGGCGGCGGACGCCGAGTTCGCCGACGGCAGCGTGCGCGCCGGCGGCAAATCCGTGGCGCTGCGCGAGGCCGCGGCCGGCGGCGAACTGGTGGCGGAGGACACGATGGAGTACGGCGACCTGGACAAGAAATACCAGCAATCCACGTTCGGCGCCCATTTCGTCGAAGTGGCGGTCGATGCCTACACGGGCGAGGTGCGCATCCGGCGCATGCTGGCCGTGTGCGCGGCCGGACGCATCCTGAACCCGAAATCGGCGCGCAGCCAGGTGATCGGCGCGATGACGATGGGCGCCGGCGCGGCATTGATGGAAGAGCTGGCCGTCGACAAGCGCATCGGCTTCTTCGTCAACCACGACCTGGCCACGTACGAGGTGCCGGTGCATGCCGACATCCCGCACCAGGAGGTGATCTTCCTCGACGAGACGGACCCGATGTCGTCGCCGATGAAGGCCAAGGGCGTGGGCGAACTGGGCATCTGCGGCGTGGCGGCGGCGATCGCGAATGCGATCTACAACGCCACCGGCGTGCGGGTGCGCGAGTATCCGGTCACGCTGGACAAGCTGATCGACAAGCTGCCGCAGGTGGCGTAGCGGCGCGATCGCATCTTCATGCAGCGCCTGCCGTTCGATGGCAAGATCGTGGACGGTGCGGGCATCTGCCCGCGCCTTTCAATCCGCCATGAAAGGATCGCCATGAAGCCGTTTGCCGTTCCGCTGCCCTCGCTGTTCCCCTCGTTATTTGTCTCGTTACTGTTCACCGCTGCCGCCTGCGCCCACGCGCAGGACCAGCAGGCCATCGATGAAGCAGGGCGCGCAGCCGACGAGTGGCTGGCGCTGGTGGACGCGGGCCAGTACAAAGTGTCGTGGGAGCAGGCCGCCGAGCCGCTGCGCAAGGCGGTCAGCGTCACCCAGTGGGAGCAGGGCGCCCGCGCGGTACGCATGCCGGTCGGTGCCTTCCAGGAGCGTACGCTGGCCTCGTCCACCTACACGACCACGCTGCCGGGCGCACCGCAGGGGCAGTACGTGGTGCTGCAATACACGACGCGCTTTGCCGACCGCGCCAACGCCGTGGAAACCGTGACGCCGATGCGGGAAGCCGACGGCAAGTGGCGCGTGTCGGGTTACTTCCTCAGGTAGGGCGGCGCCACTCCGCAGCGTTCAGCCGCGGCGATAGATCCCCACGATGATATCGCTGGGGAACAGGCGCAGCAGGGGAATCAGGGCGCGGATCGCGATGTACTGCGCGTTCAGCACGAGCGGATTGGGCTTGCCCACGTAGCCCAGCCGCTCCTTCAGGCCGTCGGCCCGCAGCGCCGCCAGCTCGGTGCTTTGCACATGCGCGAAGCCGGCGCGCTGCAGCAGTGCGGTCAGGTTGGCCGGATCGAAATAATGCAGGTGCGGCGACGGCAGGCTCTTCTGCCACATGCGTTCGAACGGTCCCGGCAGGCCGGCGCGCGTCAGCCACTTCGACAGGCGGTAGAAGAAGCCGCGGCTGTTGGGCAGGTTCAGGATCAGGATGCCGCCGGGATTCAGGCGCGTGTGGCAGGCGGCGATGGCGCTGCGGATATCCGGGATATGCTCGATCACGTCGTTGAATACGATCGCGTCGAATGTTTCTTCCGGCGCCAGCGCATCGGGGAAATAGCCGGCCCGCACCGGCAGGCCGCGTGCCGCCGCCTTGCTGCCCACTGCCGCATCGGGTTCGATGCCCAGCACGTCGAAGTGAGGCGCCGCCGCCTCGAGGAACCAGCCATGCGCGCTGCCCACGTCCAGCAGGCGGCGCGCGCCGGGGGCATGCGTACGGGCCAGTTCGACGATCTCCCTGAAATTTTCCATCCGCAGCATCTTCAGCGATGCTTCGCGCGCCGCCTCGTCGATCGCCGCATGCGCCTGTGCCTCGTTGATCGACACCGCCAGCGCCGCGGATTCATACCGGCAGCTGCCGCACTGGACATGCCAGGATTTCAGGCCCGGCCGTACAGGGCTGTCACACACGACGCATTTCATGGTGCTCCGATCGATCGTTATCTAAAAGATAAACTTCCATAGTGCCAGAAATTCCCGTGCAAAAGTTCACTGAATGTCACACCAGGCTGTGGCGGAGCAACCACAGGCGTGCGTCGCTCTGCCGGGAAATTTGGCAAAGTCGAGGCACTTGGTTATAAAAATGAAAACATGTGGCGCCCCCTCCCTCTGATGTGCCTGTTGCCGTGCTACGCCGCCGCCCAGCCGGTGCAGCAGAGCGCATTGCAGCCGGCCGGCGTGCAGGCGGAAACGATCTTCAGCCTGTGGAATTTCACGCTGGCGCTGTGCACGGCGGTGTTCGCGGCGATCGTGCTGGCGTTGCTGGTGGCGTTGCTGCGCGCCCGCAAGGCACGGCTGGCGGCAACTGCCGGCTCGTCCAGCCCGGCAGCCGAACTGGCACCCGGCATGGCACCCGACATGGCACCCGACATGGCGCCCCTGCACCGGCCCGAGCGCCGCGTGCACCATGCGGTGCTGTGGGCCACGGCGATCGCCACCGTGGGCCTGGTCATGCTCTTCGTGGCGGACGTGTGGACCGGCCGCATGCTTGCGCGGCTGCCGCTGAACGAGGCCGTGAAGATCGAACTGACCGGCCATCAGTTCTGGTGGGAAGTGCGCTACCCGGACGAAGGCGTCACCACCGCCAACGAGTTGCTCCTGCCGGTCGGCCGGCCGGCCATCGTCACGCTGAAGAGCCGCGACGTGATCCACACGCTGTGGGTGCCGAATCTCGCAGGCAAGCGCGACATGATCCCCGGCCGTACCGCGACGATCTCGCTGCGCGCCGACAAGCCCGGCGTCTACCGTGCCCAATGCGCCGAATTCTGCGGCCTGCAGCACGCGCTGATGGCGTTGCCGGTCACGGCCGTGGCGCCCGCGCAGTACCAGCGCTGGGCGCAGGCGCGCAGCAGGGCGGCGCCGGAACCGGCCACCGACAGCCGGCGCCTCGGGCGCGAGGTGTTCGTGCGCGCAGCCTGCGCGGCCTGCCACACCATCGCCGGCACCATGGCCAACGGCACGCTGGGGCCGGACCTGACGCACCTGGCCAGCCGGCCCACGCTGGCCGCCGGGATGCTGCCCAACGACCGCGCCAACCTGCAGGCGTGGATCGTCGACCCGCACCGCTTCAAGCTGGGCGCGAACATGCCGCCGAGCCCCCTGCCGGCGCGCGACATGCACGCGCTGCTCGATTACCTGGAGAGCCTGGAATGAACGACGCCGCGCCTGCCGCACCTGCCGAGGTGCTGGAACAGACCTGGCGCGATCCGCCCGGGCTGTGGGGCCGGCTGAGCGCCGTCAACCACAAGACGATCGCCGCGCGCTTCATCTACGCCTCCTTTGGCTTCTTTGTCCTCGGCGGCATCCTGGCCCTGCTGATGCGCCTGCAGCTGGCGCGGCCGGACAGCCGGCTGATCGGGCCGGACCTGTACAACCAGCTGTTCACGATGCACGGCACCACGATGATGTTCCTGTTCGCCGTGCCGGTCATGCAGGCCATCGGCATCTGGCTGCTGCCGCTGATGCTGGGCACGCGCACCATCGCCTTCCCGCGCATGAATGCGTTCGCGTTCTGGATCTTCCTGTTCGGCGGCATCATGCTGTACGTGGCCTTCCTGCTGGGCATGGGGCCCGATGCCGGCTGGTTCGCCTACGTGCCGCTGGCGAATGCCGACTACTCGCCCGGCAAGCGCATCGACTTCCTCGCGCAGATGATCACGTTTACCGAGACCGCGGCGCTGATGGAAGCCATCGTCATCATCGTCACGATCTTCAAGATGCGCGCGCCGGGCATGACGCTGGACCGCATGCCGCTGTTCGCCTGGGCCATGCTGGTCACCTCGTTCATCGTGCTGTTCGCGATGCCGGCCGTGATGCTGGCCAGTACCGCGCTGATCACCGACCGGCTGGTCGACACGCACTTCTACGACCCGGAACTGGGCGGCGACGCGCTGCTGTGGCAGCACCTGTTCTGGTTCTTCGGCCACCCCGAGGTGTACCTGATCTTCATTCCGCCGCTGGGCGTGATCTCGGCCATCGTCGCCACGTTTTCGCGGAGGCCAATGGTGGGCTACCGGGCCATGGTGCTGTCGCTGATCGCCACCGGCTTCCTGTCGTTCGGCCTGTGGGTGCACCACATGTTCGCCACCAACCTGCCGGAACTGGGCAAGACATTCTTCACGGCTGCCAGCCTGATGATCGCGATCCCCACGGCGGTGCAGATCTTCTGCTGGCTGGCCACGCTGTGGACCGGACGCCTGGACCTGCGTACGCCGCTGCTGTTCGTGCTGGCGTTCTTCGTCATCCTGCTGGCGGGCGGCCTGACGGGGCTGATGCTGGCATCGGTATCGCTCGATACGCAGCTGCACGACACGTATTTCGTCGTCGCCCACCTGCATTACGTGCTGCTGGGCGGCGCCGTGTTCCCGCTGTTCGGTGCGTTTTATTACTGGTATCCGAAGTTCACCGGGCGGATGATGAGCGAAAAGCTCGGCAAGTGGCAGTTCTGGCTGTTCTTCACGGGCTTCAACGTCACGTTCTTCCCGATGCACGTGCTGGGCCTGGAAGGCATGCCGCGCCGCGTATACACGTACCCGGACGGCATGGGCTGGAACGCGATCAACCTGGCCGCCACAGCCGGCGCGTTCATGATCGCCGCCAGCGTGCTGCTGTTCATCGTCAACGCGTGGCGCAGCCGGCGCCGCGGCGCGCCGGCCGGCGCCGATCCATGGGGCGCCGGCACGCTGGAGTGGCGTGCCGCATCGCCGCCGCCGGCCGCCAACTTCGAGATACTGCCGGTGGTGCATGGCCGCTATCCGCTGTGGCAGCCGGCCGCGCTGCCGGACCGGGTGGCGGGCATCGATCCGGCACTGCGCGAAGTGCTGCTGACGAGCGTGACGGCGGCCGAGCCGGATCACCGGATGCTGATGCCGTCGCCTTCTCCCTGGCCATTCGTCACGGCGCTGGCCACCACCGTGCTGTTCGTCGGCTCGATCTTCACGCCCTGGGCCGTGGTGTGGGCCATACTGCCGGTGGCGATCACCGCCACGTTCTGGTTCTGGCCGAAACGGAGCGAAAGCGAGACGCGGCACCGGCGCGAGGTGCGGCCATGACGGACGAAGCGTGCGGCAACGACGACGCACCCGGCAAGGACGGCGCATCGGGCAAGGGTGGCGCACCCGGCAAGGGTGGCGCATCGGGCAAGGACGATGCCCGGGCGCTGCAGGTCGGCCACCTGCCCACGTTCGCGTTCGGCCACCGCAGCCCGATGTGGTGGGGCACGCTGGGGCTGGTGGCGATCGAATCGACCGTCTTCGCGCTGGTCATCGTCGCCTACTTCTACCTGCGCGGCCTGGCCGACGCATGGCCGCTGTCGGGCAGCCCGCCGCCAGAGCTGCTGTGGGGCACGCTCAACACCGCCGTGCTGTTGCTCAGCATGATCCCGAACGAGATGGCCCGGCGCGCCGCGGAACGGCTGGACCTGCGGGGCGTGCGCATCGGCCTGCTCTGGTGCATGGCATTCTCGATCGCCTTCCTGGCCGTGCGCACGCTGGAATTCACCGCCCTCAACTGCGAATGGGACGACGACGCCTACGGTTCCGTCGTCTGGATGATGATGGGCCTGCACACGCTGCACCTGCTCACGGACATGTGGGACTCGGGCGTGCTGACAGTGCTGATGCACACCGGTCCGCTGGACGGCAAGCGCTTCGTCGACGTCAGCGAAAACGCCGGCTACTGGTACTTCGTGGTGGGCAGCTGGCTGCCGATCTACGCCACCGTCTACTTCGGCGCCAGAATCTGATGCCCCACATCAAAACCGGAAAAACTGGGGACGGACCCCTGTTTACAGGCAACTTCGTGAAACGCCGCGGATATTTCCTTAAAACAGGGGTACGTCCCCAGTTTGTGCTTTCGGCAATGATTACGGGCACGGCGTCGGCACACGTTGTGTCCGGCACTGAGGCGCCGCTGCTGGCTTGGGGCGCCGATTGGTGGGTGCTGGCCTGCCTGGCGCTGTCGCTGCTGCTGTATGCGGCCGGCGTGCTGCGCCTGTGGCCGCGGCTGGGGCAGGGCAGGCGGGCGGTGCTGGCAAGGGCGGCGTATTTTGCCGCCGGCTGGCTGGCCATGGCGGCGGCGCTGGCGTCGCCGCTCGATCCGGCTGGCGGCATGCTGTTCGCGGCGCACATGGTGCAGCACGAATTGCTGATGATCGTGGCGGCGCCGCTGCTGGTGCTGGGCCGGCCGTTCGGACCCTGGCTGTGGGCGCTGCCGGCGCCGTGGCGCCGCGCCATCGGTAGCGGCGTGCATTGGCGGCCCTGGGCGGCCGCATGGCAGTTCATCACCCGGCCACTGGCCGCCTGGCTGATCCACTTCGCCGCGCTGTGGGTATGGCATGCGCCGCCGCTGTTCCAGCTGGCACTTGCCGACGACACCGTGCATGCCTGGCAGCACGCCAGCTTCCTGTTCCCGGCGCTGCTGTTCTGGTGGGCGGTGCTGGGCGCGCGCGGCCCGGCGCCCGGCCCGGCCATGCTGTACCTGTTTACGACGATGATGCACACGGGCGCGCTCGGCGCGCTGTTCGCGCTGTCGGGCACCGTGTGGTACCCGGCCTATGGCGACGCGCCGCTGGCGTTCGGCCTGATGCCGCTGGAAGACCAGCAGCTGGGTGGCCTGATCATGTGGATCCCGGGCGGGCTGGCCTACGTGGTCGCCGGGCTCGCGCTGTGCCTGCGCTGGATATCGCCCAGGAAAAATGACGCCGCGAAAGCGGCTTAGAAATACTTGGACAGGTAGTTCGCGCCCGAGTCCGGAAACACCGTGACCACCCGGCCGGACAGCGTCGGCAACAGGCGCGCGATGCCGGCCGCCACGCAGCCGGAGGAGCCGCCAACCAGGATGCCTTCCTCGCGCGCGAGGCGATGGCAGTAGTCGATGGCCATGTCGTCCGGCACCTGGATCACGTCGTCCACCACGGCCGGGTCGAAGGTGGCGCATGGCTTGCGCTTGCCCACGCCTTCGATGACGGTGCCGAACTGGCCGGGTTCGCCGCCGCCGTCGCCGTCGGCCGCGGCGCCCGCCACCGCCGCCCGGTACGCCGAGTGCAGCGGTTCGACGCCGATCACGACGATGCGCGGGTCGTGCTCCTTCAGGAAGCGGCCGATGCCGGAAATGGTGCCGCCCGAGCCGATGCCGCACACGAAGCAGTCGATGCGTCCATCGAGCTGGGACCACAGCTCGGGCGCCGTATCGGCGTAGTGGGCTTGCCGGTTCAGCGCCGAGCGGTACTGGTCGAGGTGGAAGGCGCCATGCTCGGCGGCGATGTGTTCGGCCATGCTGTAGTAGCTGCGTTCGTGGGCCTCGGCCACGTCCGACGCGCACAGGTGCACGTCGGCACCGTAGGCTGCGATGCGGCGGATCTTTTCCCTGCTGGTGCGGTCCGGCACGGTCACGTCGCAGCGCAGTCCGCGCACCGCGGCCGCCATCGCCAGCGCCGCACCGGTATTGCCGGACGAGCTTTCCACCACGCGTTCCACGCCGTCCGGCAGGTGACGCAGCATGTACCGCACCATCCGGTCCTTGATGCTGCCGCCGGGATTCATGAATTCGAGCTTGGCCACCACGTCGTGGCCGCGGAACAGGCGCTGCAGGCGTACCACCGGCGTATTGCCGATGGCATCCAGCACGGAATCGTGAAGCTGCGACGTGCGCTCGGAACCTGTCATATGGCACTCAGCAATATTTTCCTACGGGAAATAGTAACATCGATGCCCGCGGCACAGCGCGCGCTTGACCACTTCCACACGAACGTTTGCCAAAAAGGCATGCATTCGGCATGGCCCCCGGCCGCGGCGGGCCCGGCCGCGAACCCGGCCTGGCAAGCTGCGTTAAAATGGCCGGTTTCGGCAATACTCGAGGTAAGCGCAATGAAATGGGCCCTGGTCGGTTTTTATATCCTGTCCGTGCTGCACATCCACTTCCGCGGCAAGGTGCGGCTGCCGATCGGCCGCCAGCTGTTCGACCACTCGTCGTTCATGGCACCGATCAACATCTTCATGCATTTCTTCTCGCGCGTGCCATCCACGCCCTACCTGCCGGTGGCGGATTTCAAGGAGCTCGCGCCGCTGCAGGAAAACTGGCAGGTGATCCGTGAAGAAGCGGAAAACCTGATCCGGCTGCAAAAGATCAAGGCCTCGGAAAAGAACGACGATGCCGGCTTCAACTCCTTCTTCAAGGCGGGCTGGAAGCGCTTTTACCTGAAGTGGTACAACGCCAGCCACCCGTCCGCGGCCGAACTGTGCCCGAAGACGCATGCACTGCTGCAGGGCATTCCCTCGGTGAAGGCGGCCATGTTCGCGGAACTGCCGCCCGGCGGCAAGCTGAATCCGCACCGCGACCCGTTCGCCGGCTCGCTGCGCTACCACCTGGGCCTGGCCACGCCGAACGACGACCGCTGCTTCATCGACGTCGACGGCGAGCGCCACAGCTGGCGCGACGGCCAGGGCGTGATGTTCGACGAAACCTACATCCACTGGGCCATCAACGGCAGCGAGAGCGACCGCATCATCCTGTTCTGCGACGTGGAGCGCCCGATGCGTTTCCGCTGGGCGCAAGCCGTCAACCGCTTCCTGGGCCGCACGATGATGACGGCCGCTGCCTCGCCGAACGAAACCGGCGACCAGGTGGGCATGGTGTCGAAGCTTTTCCGCGTGTCGCACTACGCCGGCATCTACCGCCGCCGCTACAAGGCGTGGAACAAGACGGCATACAAGCTCACCAAGGTGGCCCTGATCATCGGCCTGGGCGCGCTGATCTACTACATCTAAAAAATAGGGACGGACCCTGTTTTTAAGGAAATTTCCTCAAAAACAGGGTCCGTCCCTGATTTTTTCTTTACGGTCCCCCGCCCAGTATCTTGTCCGGCGTCATCGGCGTGCTGCGCAGCCGCTTGCCGGTGGCGTGCCAGATGGCGTTGCTGACCGCGGCGGCCACGCCGACCAGGCCGATTTCCCCCACGCCCTTGGCACCCAGCCGGCTGACGATCCGGTCGTCTTCCTCGACGAAGATCACGTCCATCGCATGGATGTCGGCATTCACCGGCACGTGGTATTCGGCATAGTTGTGGTTCATGAAGCGGCCCAGCCGGTGGTCGGCATACGATTCCTCGTGCAGCGCCTGGCTGATGCCCCACACGATGCCGCCGGTGATCTGGCTGGTCGCCGTCTTCGTGTTCATGATGCGGCCGGCGGCAATCGCGCTGGTGACGCGCGTCACGCGCACCGTGCCGGTCTGCTCGTCGACGCGCACCTCCACGAAAACGGCCGAGTGCACCAGCCGGCGGAACTTGCGCTGCTTGAGCATATTGGGCAGCATCAGGTATTTCTCTTCCAGCTTGACCACGCCGCTGTCGTTCAGGATCGCCGTCAACGGCAGCGCCGTCTCGTGCCGGTGCTTCAGGCGCAGCGTGCCGCCGGCGAATTCCACGTCCTTCAGTTTCGCATCGGCGAACGGCGACCCGCGCAGCTTCTGCGCATGCCTGAAGAGGGTCTTCTGCAGCTTTTCGCAGACACCGGCGACGGCCGAGCCCACCGTGGTCACGTGCGAGGAGCCGCCCTCGATCGGCGCCACCGGCAGCGTCGAGTCGCCCAGCTGGAACGTCACGTCTTCCAGCGGCAGGCCCATGGCCTCGGCGGCGATCATCGCCATCACCGTGTAGGTGCCGGTACCGATGTCGGTGGCGGCGCTCGATACCACCAGCTTGCCGTCCGCATGCAGTACCGCGCTGGCGCGGGCGAACATCTGCATCGCATCCCAGACGCCGGTGGCCATGCCCCAGCCGATCAGTTCCGTACCCTCGCGCCGCGACCGCGGCTCCAGCGGCCGCTGATCCCAGCCGAACTGCTTCGCGCCCAGCTCATAGCAGGCGCGCAGTTCCTTGCTGGAGTAGGGCTTGTCCTCGATCGGCACGCGCTCGGCGTAATTCTTCAGGCGCAGCGCCAGCGGGTCCATCTTCAGTGCGTACGCCAGTTCGTCCATCGCCACTTCGAGCGCATGCACGCCGTGCGCGGCGCCGGGGGCGCGCATGTCGATCGGCGTGTACTGGTCGAGTTTCACCAGCTTGTAGTCGAGCTTGATGTTGTCGCAGGCGTACAGCAGGCCCGACCAGTTGACGACCACTTCGACGTAATCCTCGATCGGCGAGGTTTCCGCGATCGCCTGGTGCCAGATGGCGCGCAGCGTGCCATCGCGCTCGGCGGCCAGCTTGACCCGCTGCACGGTTTCAGGCCGGTGGCCGAAGGTGAACATCTGCTGGCGTGTCAAGACCACGCGCACCGAGCGCTTCAGGTGCAGCGCCGCCATCACGGCCAGCGTGAGCTGATACTGCGGCCGCAGGCCGGAACCGAACGCCCCGCCGACAAAGGTATTGCGCACGGTGACCTTGTTCTTCGACAGGCCGAACACGTGCGACACGTACCAGCGGCTGTTCTGCGAGCTCTGCGTCTTGTCGTAAATGGTAAGGTGGCCGTCGTCGCCGCGGATCACCGTGGAGGCGAACAGCTCCATCGGGTTGTGGTGTTCCACGCCGCTGTAGAACTCCGCGTCGATCTTCACGGGGGCGGCATCGAAGGCCGCATCGGTATCGCCTTTCTCGTCCGGCGGCGGCTCGTAGCCGGCCTTCAGCGGCTTCGGCTTGTAGGCGCGGTCCAGGTTGGCCGAGAGCTTGGTGTCGTGCGGTTCCGGGGCGATGTCGAACGTCACCAGCGAGGCGGCATAGCGCGCCGCCTCGAATGTTTCCGCCACCACCAGCGCCAGCGGCTGGCCGCTGTACATCACGTGCGCGTCGTAGAGCGGGCGGAACGGCGAACCGGCCGGTGCCGTCATGTCCTTGTAGGCGATATCGAACGAGCGGATCTTCGGGCGGTTAAGGTGCGTCAGCACCTCCACCACGCCGTCGACCGCCAGCGCGGCGCGCGTGTCGATCGACAGGATCGTGCCCTTCGCGGCCGGCGAGCTGACGACCACGCCGTAGGCCAGGTCGGGCGCCGGATGCTCGGCCGCGTATTTCGCCTGGCCCGTCACCTTGGCGCGGCCATCCACCCGCGATACCGGCGTGCCGGTGCGCACCGGGCCGGTGCCGCGGTCCGCCGTCGGCGCCTGCAGTGCTTCGATCAGATCCGTCATTGGTGTTCTCCCGCATCGATATCCTGGTTTGTCACCGTTCCCTGGCTGGCCACGTGCAGCGCACGCACGATGGCGTTGCGGGCCAGTGGAATCTTGAAGTCGTTGGCGCCGCGGCCCACCGCGCCGTGCAGCAGCGCATCGGCCACGCGGCCGAAGGCTTCGTCGCCCGGCAGCGCGCCTTCCAGCAGCTGCTCGGCTTCCGGCAGGCGCCATGGCTTGTGGGCCACGCCGCCCAGCGCGATGCGCGCGCCGGCGATCCTGCCGTCTTCGCCGATATCCAGCGCCGCCGCCACCGACACCAGCGCGAACGCATACGACAGGCGCTCGCGCAGTTTCAGGTAGGCGGAATGCGCGACGAACCTCGATGCATCTGGCAGCGCGATGCCGGTGATCAGTTCATCGGGCGCCAGCGTGGTGTCGATGTCGGGCCGGTCGCCGGGCAGGCGGTGGAATTCGGCGAACGGGATCTCGCGCTTGCCACGCACCGACTGTACCTGCACCACCGCTTCCAGCGCGGCCAGCGCCACGCACATGTCGGAAGGGTGGGTGGCGATGCATTGTTCACTGGCGCCCAGGATGGCGTGCTGGCGCGTGATGCCGCCATTGGCGGAACAGCCGCTGCCGGGCGTGCGCTTGTTGCAGGGCGTGGCCACGTCGTAGAAATACCAGCAGCGGGTGCGCTGCAGCAGGTTGCCGCCATTGCTGGCCATATTGCGCAATTGCGGCGAGGCGCCGGCCAGGATCGCGGCCGACAGCAGCGGATAGCGCGCTTCCACCAGCGGGTGGTAGGCGGTATCGGCGTTGCGGGCGAGGGCGCCCAGCAGCAGGCCGCCGTCCGGGGTTTCCTCGATGGCATCCAGCGGCAGGCGATTGATGTCGACCAGGTGCGGCGCGATCATCACGCCTTCCTTCATCAGGTCGAGCAGGTTGGTGCCGCCGGCCACGAAGCGGCTCATTGCTCCCGCTTCGTGCTGGTTGGCGACAGTATCAGCGGCATTCGCGTTGGCGGCAATGCCCTGCAATGCGGCCTCCACGGTGGCCGGGCGGTCGTAGGCGAACGGGTTCATGCCGGCACCGTTCCGGTAATGACGGGGCCTTCGGCATTGTCGCCGTCCTCCGGCACCCCGGCCGCCTGGGACACGGCGCGCAGGATCTGCGGGTAGGCGCCGCAGCGGCAGATGTTCCCGCTCATCAGTTCGCGCACCTGGGCCGGGCTGGTGGCGCGGCCCTCGTGGATCATGCCGACCGCCGAACAGATCTGCCCGGGGGTACAGTAACCGCACTGGAAGGCATCGTGCTCGATGAACGCCTGCTGCACCGGATGCAGTGCCTCGCCTTGCGCCAGGCCCTCGATCGTGGTGACTTCGCGGCCGTCGTTCATCACGGCCAGCGTCAGGCAGGAGTTGATGCGGCGGCCGTCGACGAGCACCGTGCAGGCGCCGCACTGGCCATGGTCGCAGCCCTTTTTCGTCCCGGTCAAGCCCATCCGCTCGCGCAGCAGGTCGAGCAGCGTGACCCAGGTTTCGATGTCCATTGTGTGCAGTTGCCCGTTGACGGTGATCGTCAGCGGGCAGCGCGGCGAAGCTTCCATGGCGTGGCCCTTTCAGTCGATTCATGAAAGGCATCACGGTAACGCGCACGTTTGTCACGTTTGGTGCGCACACACACACAGGATGCGCGCCAAAGAAAAAGCCCGCAGTTTGCACTGCGGGCCCAGAGGGTACAACGAGGTATTCTTGATGTTATTCCGGCACTCCGGCAGAGCCGAAGCGTTGAAATCTGTTAATGATATTAAACAAGGTTTTGCCGGATTTCAAGAAAGAAATCCGGAATTCAGTTCGGAAATGTCACATTTTTGCAACTTGCCCGGCTGTCTTGCCGCGGCGGCGCCATGCGGCGGCACCCAGCACGGCAAAGCCGGCCAGCATCATCGGCAATGCGTGCGGTTCCGGCACCGGCAGCAGCGTCACAATGCTGGTCGACATATCGCGGCCAAAGAACACCAGGTTCGAGAAGCCCGGCACCTGGCCGCCATTGTTCAGCCATTCGACCTGCCAGGTACCGTTCAGCGTCTGGCCGGCGGCCACGGCCTGGTTATCGAACAGGAACGCGGTACTGGCGCTGGAAGCATGGATGGCCACCGTCAGGTCGAGGATGGCGTTCTGCGTGCCGCTGGTATTCGTGATCGACCACGTACCGCCGGTGGCGCCGGTGCCGGTGAAGGAAAAGTCGAACAGGCTGGCCGAGTCGGTCAGCGCGCCCTTGCCATCCACGGTGCCCAGCACGCTCCATGGACCGGTGCCGGCCGAGCCGAATGCGGTTGCGAAGCCGGCCGTGTTGCCGCCGTGCTGCATCGGATTGGCGGTGGAGAAGGCAAACCTGTCGGCATCGATCTTGTCCAGCTTGACGTCGTCCGCGCTGGCCTTGCCGATCGTCGGCCCCTTGGCCAGTTGGGAGGAATTGCCGTTGTCCCTGCCCTGCGCAGCCGCGCCAGCCGCCAGTGCCGCGCACAGCAGCAGCGCGTTCGTCATCGTCTTGAAGTTCATAACATCCCGTGAAGTATCGTCTGCCGGGGCGGCGGGCAGCAGTGAAGGAGATGGCAGCTGTTGGGCCATCGCGGCACTTTATCGGGAAGTGCATGGTATTGCAATAAAGCATTATTATTTTCTTATAATAAAAATAAATCGTGTGGTAAATCGGCGATCGGCCACCAACGCGGCTCCCTGAAGTTCCCTTGCATGGCATGCTTGCCGTGTCGCGACGCTGGTCCGCCGGGCCCGCGCCTGCCATCCGCCTGATCGAGGAGTTGGCCATGCAATGGTTCCGTGACCTGAGGATCGCCCGCAAGCTGTTGCTTGCCTTTGCTGTCGTGCAGTTGCTGATGCTGGTGCTGGGCATCGCGTGCCTGCAATCGATGTCGCGCATTAACGATGCGTCGGATGACCTGGCGCAGAACTGGCTGCCCAGCGTCCGCGCCGTGATGCAGGTGCGCACCGACGTGGGCGGCGTGCGGCGCCTGGAACTGGCCTTCCTGCTGGCCGACGATGCGCAGGAAAAGAATCGCATTGCCCAGCAGATGGAAGCCGCGATCGCGGCGTCGCAGACCAACCTGGACAATTACGCAAAGCTGATTTCCAGCACCGAGGAGCGGGCACTGTTCGACAGCTTCCGCGGCACCTGGCAATCCTTCCTCGCCGAGCATGGCAAGCTGATGGCGCTCGGCCGCGAGGGCCGCGGCGATGAAGCCAAGGCTATCGCCAACGGTTCCGCATCGCGCCTGCTGCGCGACCTGAACGACACGCTGGACAAGCTCGTGCGCCTGAACGTGGCAGGCGGCGACCAGGCCAGCGCGGCGGCCACGCAGCTGTACCAGAGCACGCAGGGATGGACCATCGCGCTGCTGGCCGGCGCCGTCACGGCCGGCGTCGCACTGGCGCTGTGGGTGGCCGGCATCGTCGCGAAACCGCTGCGCGAGGCGGTCGACGTCGCGCGCACCGTGGCCGGGGGCGACCTGACACGGCCGATCGAGGTGCGTTCGCGCGACGAGACCGGCGAATTGATGGCGGCGCTGAAGGACATGACGACCAGCCTGCAGAGCCTGGTGGCGCAGGTGCGCGCCGGCACCGAGACGATTTCCACGGCCTCCAGCCAGATCGCGGCGGGCAACCAGGACCTGTCGTCGCGCACCGAGCAGCAGGCCAGCTCGCTGGAGGAAACGGCGTCGTCGATGGAACAGCTGACGTCGACCGTGCGCCAGAACGCGGACAACGCGCGGCAGGCCAACCAGCTGGCGCAATCGGCGTCCGGCATCGCCGTGCGCGGCGGGCAGGTGGTGGGCGAAGTGGTCGGCACGATGGCATCGATCAACGCGGCGTCGCAGCGCATCGTCGAGATCATCGGCACGATCGACAGCATCGCCTTCCAGACCAATATCCTGGCGCTGAACGCGGCGGTGGAAGCGGCCCGCGCCGGCGAGCAGGGCAGGGGCTTTGCCGTGGTCGCCTCGGAGGTGCGCAGTCTGGCGCACCGCTCGGCCGCCGCGGCGAAGGACATCAAGCAGCTGATCGGCGATTCGGTCGTACGGGTCGATGCCGGCTCGCGACTGGTCGACGAAGCCGGCAGCACGATGCGCGACATCGTGGCCAGCATCGCGCGGGTATCGGAGATCGTCAGCGAGATCACGGCGGCCAGCAACGAACAGAGCGCCGGCATCGAGCAGGTCAACGAGGCGGTGGTGCAGATGGACCAGACCACGCAGCAGAATGCCGCGCTGGTCGAGGAGTCGGCGGCCGCCGCCGAGGCGATGCAGCGGCAGGCCGCGCGGCTGGCCGAACTGGTCGCCACGTTCCGCGTGAATGCCGATGCGATGGCCGGGGTCGCCGCGCAGGCGGTCGTGGCGCCGGTGCGCGCCGCGGCGCGACCGGCGCTGCCCCGGGCGGGCGGGAAGGATGAGTGGGAGACGTACTAGCGGGTTCCTGGCCAGAACAGGCCAGAACTGGCCGATGACTGGCCGATGACTGGCCAATGACAGGCCAAGAACAGGCCAAGAACAGGCCAAGAACAGGCCAAGAACAGGCCAATCACAGGCCCGTGACAGGCCCATGACAGGCTCTCAGGCCTCCGCAGCCACCACCACGCCGTTCCTGCCCCGCACCTTGGCTTTCGCCAGTGCCTCGTCGGCGCGCCGCACCAGTTCCTGCGGACCTTCCGATTGCGGCTGCAACGCCGCCACGCCGATGCTCACGGTGAGCTTGCCCAGCGGCGAGTCTTCGTGCGGCATGGCGAGCGCGGCCACCTCCGCACAGATTGCCTGCGCTTCCTTCTGCGCGGCCGCCGCGTCGCCGGCCACCCACAGCAGCGCGAATTCCTCGCCGCCATGGCGGGCCAGGAAGTCGGTGGTGCGGCGGGCGTGCCGCGCCAGCACCTCGGCGACCGCGCGCAGCGCGGCATCGCCGCCGGCGTGGCCATGGCGGTCGTTGTATTGCCGGAACCAGTCCAGGTCGACCATGGCCAGGGCCAGCACCTGGCCGGTGCGGGCCGCGCGGCGCCACTCGGCATCGAGCCTGGCATCGAAGGCGCGGCGGTTCGTCAGGCCCGTCAGCCCGTCGGTCGTCGATTGCGCCGCCAGCTTCAGGTGCGACTCCTCCAGCGCGGCGGTGCGTGCCCGCACCAGGTCTTCCAGCGCGCGGTTGGCGTGCTTGAGCCGCCGCAGCCGCCAGGTCCAGACCGCCCACAGCAGCGCCAGCGCCAGCGCGGCGGCCAGGATGCGGAACCACCAGGTCTCCCAGAACGGCGGCGTGATCGTCACCGTCAGCGTGACCGGCTCGGCATTCCACTGGCCCCGATGGTTGGCTGCCCTGACGCGGAACACATAGCGCCCCGGATCCAGATTGGTGTAGGTGGCGGCGCGGCGCGTGGCATCCGTTTCGACCCAGTCGCGGTCGAAACCTTCCAGCCGGTACGCGTAGCGGTTCAGCCCCGGTTCCGTGTAGTGCAGCGCCGCGAACTCGATCGAGAATGCCGGCGTGCGGGAAGAGAGTGTCAATGCGCGCGGTGCCGTCACGGTGCCGTCCAGCGTCACGCCCGCGTGCGGGCCCGGCTCGGCCAGCGAACGGTTGTCGACCTTGATGTCGGTGATCGCCAGTTGCGGTGCTACCGACTGGCTGCGCACGTCGCGCGGCGATACGGCCGTCAAGCCGTGCACGCCGCCGAAATACAGGATGCCGTCCGGCCCTGGCGTCGACGAGTTGACGGTGAAGCCGTCGGTCATGCCGTCGGCCGCCGTGTACAGCGTCGCCTTCGCCGTGGCGGGATCGACGCGGAACAGGCCGATGATCGTGCTGACCCATAACTGGTCGTCCAGGTCGCTGCGGATCGACAGGATCTTGGCGCCTCGGGTCGCTTCGGCGTACGAACGGAAGGTGATCGACTCGCCGGCCTGCACCACCTGCTGCAGGCCTTTCGCGGTGCCGATCCAGATACGCCCCAGCGAATCCTCGTGCAGCGAGGAGACGTTGTCGTCGGCCAGGCTGCCGGGGACACCGGCGCGGTGGGTGAAGTGGCGGAACTTGCCGGTCTTCGGGTCGAGCAGGTCGAGGCCGCCGCCATTCCATTCCGAACCCATCCACACCCGCCCGGCGCGGTCTTCCAGCACGGACGAGGTGCCGTTGACGGCGCGGCTGGCCGGGTCGGCCGGGTCATTCTGGAACATCCGGTGCTGGCCGGTGGCCGGTTCATAGCGGATCAGGCTGTTGCCGGTGGCCAGCCACAGGACACCGCCGCGGCCCGGCGCGATCGCGTTGATGTAATCGCTGGCCGGGTTGCCGAAATGGATCACCCTGAATGGCCCGGCCGGGCTGTCCAGGCGGTTCAGGCCGTTCGACGTGCCGGCCCACAGCGGCCCGTCCGCGCCCTGGTACAGGCTGTAGACGATATTCTGCGACAGCGAGCCGGGCTGGCGTGGATCGGAGGTATAGCGCCGTACCACGGTATTGGCGGCCGGATCGAACAGGCTGATGCCGACGTTGCCACCCAGCCAGAGCTTGCCGTCCGGCGCACGCGCCACCGTCAGTACCTCGTTATTGACCGCCACGCCGCTGGGCGCGCCCTGCTGCGGCACATAGCGGGCGAAGCCGCTGCTGTTCAGGTTGACGAGGCTGATACCGTCGGTAAACGTCGCCACCCACAGCATGCCGCTGCGGTCCTGCAGCATCGCCCGCGTGCTGTCGCCCGGCAGCGAATACGGGTCGTTCGGCGCATGGCGGTATTGCGTGAATGCACCGCCTGCAGCGTTCCAGCGCAGCAGGCCGGCGGAAAGGGTGGTTGCCCACAGCGTGCCGCTGCGGTCGATGTAGAAGCTGGTCACGCGGCTGTTCGGTGCCGGTATTTGCTGGCGGGTGTTCCAGCCACCCTTGCCATCCCAGCGCAGTACGCCGCTCTCGGTGCCGATCCACAGCACGCCTTCGGCATCGAACTGCAGCGCGCGGACGATGTTGGTGCGCGGATCGGTCTGCCCGGCGGGGTCGACATGGTGATGGACGAACTCGGTGCCGCCGGGCGGCAGGTAATCCAGCCCGCCCGGCCAGGTGGCGACCCACAGGCCGCCCTTCGCGTCGAGCGCCAGGGCGTTCACGTCGTTGCTGGCCAGGCTGCCGGGCCGCTGCGCATCGTGCTGGTACACCGTGAACTTGCCGGTGGCGGGATCGAAGTGCTGCAGGCCGCCCCAGCTGGCGAGCCACATGCCTTCCTTGCCGTCGGAAACGATCTGCTTGATGATGCCCCGGTTCTTCGGCCCCTGCGGCGCCACATGGACGGTGAAATCGTTGCTGGCCGGGTTGAACAGCGCCAGGCCGTTCTGCGTGCCGGCCCAGATCCGGCCCTGCCGGTCTTCGTAGAGCGCGGAAACACGGTCGTGCGGCAGGCTTTTCGGGTCGTTCGCGCGGCTCTGGTAGCGCACCACGCCATAGCCGTTGTAGCGGTACAGGCCGTTCACGTGGGTGCCGATCCACATGAAGCCCTGGCGATCCTGCAGCAGCGACAGCATCGAGGGCTCGTCGTGGCCGAGCGGTCCCAGTTTCTTGAAACGCAGGGTCGGCGGTGCGCCGGCTTCGGCCAGCGCTGCCGGGGGCAGGGACGCCAGCATCACGAGCACCGTGAAGGCTGTCATTGCGGCGGCCCGCAGCGGCCGCGCCAGGAGGGAGATGTGAGCGCGCATCCGGCGATTATGCCAGCAAATCTTTTCCTTCCATGCAATAAAATGCCGTCCTGTACGGCTATTCTGTGCGTATCCCGCTTGAAACAGGTATTATTCGGGGTTGGCCATTCGAGCCAGCGAGGGTGGCCGCCCAAGCCTTGCAAGACCGGCCGCCAAGGGCTGCGAGGCTGAGCCTCAACGGGGTTGGCCGCCCTGGTCACAGCAGTAGTTTTTTATCGGAAAGCACGGTCGCACGACCAATCATTTATGTCTGACATCGAAACAACCGCCCAGCCTGCGGCGCCCGCCCAGGTGCGTTTCTCCGACTTCGGCCTTTCTCCCGACATCTTGCGCGCCCTGACTGAACAGGGCTACGAACACCCGACGCCGATCCAGGCGCAGGCGATTCCCGTGGTGTTGCAGGGGCGCGACGTGATGGGTGCGGCCCAGACCGGTACCGGTAAAACCGCCGGCTTTTCGCTGCCGATCATCCAGCTGCTGCTGGCGCATGCCAACGCGAGCATGAGCCCGGCACGGCACCCGGTGCGCGCACTGGTGCTGACGCCGACCCGCGAGCTGGCCGTGCAGGTGGCGGAGAACGTTGCGAATTATTGCAAGCACACGCCGCTGCGCTCGACCGTGGTGTACGGCGGCGTCGACATCAAGCCGCAGGCCGCGATCATGCGCGGCGGCGTCGAGATCGTGATCGCCACGCCGGGCCGCCTGCTGGACCACGTGGAACAGAAGACCATCTCGCTGTCGCAGGTGCAGATGCTGGTGATGGACGAAGCGGACCGCATGCTCGACATGGGCTTCCTGCCGGACCTGCAGCGCATCATCAACCTGCTGCCGAAACAGCGCCAGAACCTGATGTTCTCGGCCACGTTCTCGCCCGAGATCAAGAAGCTGGCATCGACCTTCCTGTCCAGCCCGGTCACCATCGAAGTCGCGCGCAGCAATGCCACGGCCGACAAGGTCACGCAGGTGGTCTACAAGGTCACCGAGGAAAACAAGCGCGATGCCGTCGCCCATATCCTGCGCCAGCGCGAGCTGAAGCAGGTGATCGTGTTCTCGAACACGAAGATCGGCGCTTCGCGCCTGGCGCGCGGCCTGGAACAGGAAGGCATGAAGGCTTCCGCGATCCACGGCGACAAGACGCAGCAGGAACGCATGGCCGCGCTGGAAGCGTTCAAGCGTGGCGAAGTGGACGTGCTGGTGGCCACCGACGTGGCGGCGCGCGGCCTCGACATTTCCGACCTGCCGTGCGTGATCAACTACGACCTGCCGTACAACGCTGAAGACTATGTGCACCGGATCGGCCGCACCGGCCGCGCCGGCGCCTCGGGCGACGCGATCTCGATCTATTCGGACAAGGACGAGCGCCTGCTGGCCGATATCGAAAAATTGATCAAGCAGAGCATCCGGCGCGGCGAACTGGAGGGCTTCCGTCCGGGCGCCCGCGCCAGCGAAGAACGCCATGGCGACCGCCGCCACCCGCGCCGCGGCGAAGGCGAACGGCCACAGGGCAGTGTCTACGCCGGCAATGGAAATGGTAATGTCGGCGGCCGCCCGGGCCCCGGCGCCGAGCGCGGACCGCGCCCGTCCGGCCCGCGCCGCGACAAGATCGACCCGTGGTTCCTGAAGCCGTACGAACCGAGCCGCCCCAATACCGCCACGACGACCACCACGCCTTCCTCGTCTTCCTCGTCGTCCAAACCCAAGCCCAAGCTCGCCGCACTGCTCGGCGGCCTGCGCAAGGAATAATGGAAAAATTGCTCGAAAAATAGGGTACGTCCCCATTTTTCAGGCAATCAAATCAGGGACGCCAAAATTGGGGACGGACCCTGTTTTTCAGGAAATTTTGCCTGAAAAACAGGGTCCGTCCCCAGTTTTTGTGGGTTCCGGGCTTATTTCACCCTCATCCGATCCTTTCCATACACCAGCACGGCGTACTGCCCGCATTGGTGTTCCGCCACCGCCTTGCCGTTCAGTGCTTCCAGCTTGTCGCGCGGGATGAAGTGGGGGATCGCGCCCTGCGGGCCGACCAGCGCGAAGTCGTAGGCGGGCCGGAAGTACGTGGCGCTGGTGATCCAGCGGATCTCGGATAGATCGAACGCGTGCTGCGCCAGCACCGCGCCGCCGCGGCTGAAATGGGCGATCTTCTTGGCATCCCAGTATTGCGCGATGCCGTGCCGCGCGCCGTGCGCGGCCAGCGCGCGGTCGATGCATGCCGTGTCTTCCGGGTAGTACGCCGTCTGCACCGGATGGGTGCGCAACTGCACGGCCGCGCCGATGGCGAGCGCGCACGTGCCGAGCGCGGCCAGCCCGATCGCCGGCGCGGCGGCCCGCTGCTGCAGCAGGTGGCCCACGCCGAGCGGCACTAGCACCAGCGGCCAGCATGCCGCAGCGATGAAATAGCGCATGGCCAGCGGCAGGTTATGCACCAGCAGCGAGACCATCACCGACGCGGCCAGCGAGAACGTCCACAGCGCGACCAGCCAGCACAGGTGGCGCGGCAGTCCGGCGGTATCGCGGCCGCGCAGCAGCCGCACCGTGGCTAGCAGGCCGAACGCCACGCAGCCGAGCCACAGCGCGGTAAACACCGGCAGTTCCTGCCACAGCCGCGCCAGCAGCGCCGCCAGGTCGGCGGCATTGCTGCCGAGGTGCGCCAGGTCCATCTTGGCGCTGTAGCGGGTCTTGTGCGCCACCGCGAAACGGTATGACATCTGGCCCGCCACCGCCAGGCCGAGCACCAGCGCCACCGACCAGCGCCGCCCTACCAGGTAGCGGCGCTCGCCGATCATCCGCACCACGCAGGCCGCCACGAACGGCAGCGCGGCCTGCAGCGCGAACAGGCTGTCCGAGAGCGTCGTCGCGAAGGCCAGCGCGCCGGCTGCCGCCAGCGCCCACGGTGCCCGTGCGCGCTCCCAGTGCAGCCACGCGGCGGCGAATGCCAGCGCGGCCATGAACGCGCCGAAGTGATACGCGGAGTGGAACAGCAGCACAAAGGGCTCTTCGCCGGAAATCGCCAGCGCCGCGAAGGCTACCGTGGCGAGTGTCGCGCACGGCAGTGCCGGCATGGTGGCAACCTGCCGCGCCAGCGCATGGACGGCGCCGAACAGCACGATGCCCTGCAATACGGCGAAGATGCCGATGCGCCAGTAACTGTCTGGCCCGAGAAAATAGGCCAGCAGATAAAGCGGATAATCGGGGAAATAATACGGCGCCGGCGTCAGGTACCAGTCGGAGATCGCGCCATGCCGCGCCAGCAGGTCGTCGAACAGCGTCGGCAGGTACAGCGAATCGGCATTGGCCAGCAGGTTGTCGCGCAATGGATGGCCCGTCGCGTAAAACACGGCCAGGCAGGCAAGGGCAACGAGGGAAAACAGCAGGCACAGGGCAGTCGGCAGGCGGGCGCGCATGGAACTCGGCAAGGGGAAAAGCCGGGTAGTGTTGCGCAACCGTCCATGAAAGGCAAGCTTTACAACTGATTACAAAACGGCGACGCTTTTAAGGATAAAGCCGCACGCCGGGCGACTTGCCCGTCGCGTTACTCGTTTATAATGCTCCGGCTCTGCTATTAATAATTTTGCATTATTGCGCAACCCGTGCAATTTTCCTCCTCCGTGTCCGATCCCGATACTTCCACGCTGCCTTCTCCTCCGCTGATCGTCGACCTGGACGGGACGCTGATCCACACCGACATGCTGCACGAATCCGCGCTGCGGGTATCGCGCGACCGTCCGCTGGACGTGCTGCGCATTCCCGTCTGGCTGTTGCGCGGCAAGGCGGTGCTCAAGCAGAACCTGGCGCAGCGCAGCGCGCCGGACGTGGTCACGCTGCCGTACAACGCGGCGCTGCTGGAGTGGCTGAAGGAAGAGCGCGCGGCGGGGCGCCGCATCGTGCTGTGCACCGCGTCGGACCGCTCGATCGCCGAAGCGGTAGCCGCCCACCTCGGCGTGTTCGACGAAGTGATGGCCAGCGATGGCACCACCAACCTGGCCGGCGACAACAAGGCCGAGGCGCTGACGCAGCGCTACGGCAAGGGCGGCTTCGACTATGTCGGCAATTCGTCGGCGGACCTGAAGGTGTGGCAGCGCGCCCGCAAGGCCGTTGTCGTCAACGGGGCGCCCGGGCTGGCCGGCCGTGCCGCCGCACTGTGCGGCGTGGTGCGCGAATTCCCGCCGGCGCCGCGCGGCGTCACGGCCTGGCGCCGTGTGCTGCGCGTGCACCAGTGGCTGAAGAACCTGCTGCTGTTCGTGCCGATGTTCGCGTCGCACGAAGTAGGCAGCGTGGACGGCTGGATCGCGCTGGTGCTGGCATTCCTCTCGTTCAGCCTGTGCGCCTCCACCGTCTACATCGCCAATGACCTGCTGGACCTGGAAAGCGACCGTGCCCACCCGCGCAAGCGCCTGCGCCCGTTCGCGGCCGGCACCGTGCCGGCCTGGCAGGGCGTGCTGCTGGCGCCCGTGCTGATGGCGGCCAGCGTGGTGCTGGGCGCGCTGGCCGGCGGCACCTTCCTGCCATGGCTGCTGTGCTACTTCGTCGTCACGTGCGCGTATTCATGGGGCCTGAAGCGCCTGATCATGCTGGACTGCATCACGCTGGCCGTGCTGTACACGCTGCGCATCACCGCCGGCGCGGCGGCGCTGTCGATGCCGCTGTCGTTCTGGCTGCTGGCGTTTTCCGTATTCCTGTTCCTGTCGCTGGCCTTCGTCAAGCGCTATGCCGAGCTGCAGGCGCAAGCCAGCTCCGGCAACGAGAAGGTGCACGGCCGCGGCTACTACACGGCCGATGCGCCGCTGGTGCAGATGCTGGGCGTGACTGCGGGCTTCGCCTCGGCGGTGGTGCTGGCGCTGTACCTGAACAGCGACAACGTGATGGTGCTGTACGCCTGGCCGGAAGCCGTGTGGGGCGCCGTGCCGGTGCTGCTGTTCTGGGTCAGCTGGATCTGGGTGCAGGCGCACCGCGGGCAGATGCACGACGATCCGCTGGTGTTCGCCGTCAAGGACCGCGCCAGCCTGCTGGCCGGGCTGGCGTTCGCCGGCGTGCTGGCGATCGGCGCCCTCGGCGCGCCATGGTGAAGATCTCGTCCTGGGGCCGGCTGGACAGCGCGGAGCACGAGCTGGTGCTGCTGTCGGACCGCGACGCGGTGATGCGCGCGCTGGCTGGCGGCGCGACACCGGGCCTGGCCCACGGCAATGGCCGCAGCTACGGCGACGTATGCCTGAACCCCGGCGGCCGGCTGTGGCGCACCACGGGGCTGGACCGCTTCATCGCCTTCGACCCGGCCACCGGCCGGCTGCGCTGCGAGGCCGGCGTGCTGCTGCGCGACATCCAGCGCCTCAGCCTGCGCCACGGCTGGCTGCTGCCGGTCACGCCGGGCACGCAGATGGTGACGGTGGGCGGCGCGATCGCCAATGACATCCACGGCAAGAACCACCATGTGCTCGGCACGTTCGGCGACCACGTGCTGGGCCTGCGCCTGGCGCGCACCGACGGCAGCGTGATCGATTGCGGCCCGGGAACGGAAGCAGGCTGGTTCGCCGCCACCGTCGGCGGCATGGGATTGACCGGCGTGATCACCGAGGCCGAGCTGCAGCTGCGGCGCGTGGCCGGGCCATGGCTGGTCACCGATACCGTCCCGTACCGCAACCTCGACGAATTCTTCGCGCTGGCCGACAGTTCCGAAGCCGGCTGGGAACAGACCGTGTCGTGGATCGATTGCCTGTCCGGCATCGGGCGCGGCCTGTTCCTGCGCGCCAACCTGGCGCAGATCCCGGACCTCGACGCCGAATCGGGCCGCAAGCCGAAACGGGTGCCGTTCGTGCCGCCGGTATCGCTGATCAATGGCCTGTCGCTGCGGCCGTTCAACGAAAGCTACTTCCGCCTGAACAGCCTGAAGGCCGGCCGCGCCATCGCCCACTTCGAGGGCTATACCTACCCGCTCGACAACCTGCACGACTGGAACCGCATGTACGGCCCGAAGGGCTTCTACCAGTACCAGAGCGTGGTGCCGCGCGCCGCCGGCAAGGAAGCGGTGGGCGCCATGCTGCGGGCCATCAAGGCGTCGGGACAGGGTTCGTTCCTGGCCGTGCTGAAGACCTTCGGCGACCGCGCCCCGGCCGGCATGATGAGCTTTCCGGTTGAGGGCGTCACGCTGGCGCTGGACTTCCCGAACCGCGGCGCCGTCACGCATCGCCTGTTCGAGCGGCTCGATGCGATCGTGCGCGAAACCGGCGGCCGGATCTACGCCGCCAAGGATGCGCGCATGCCGCGCGACCTGTTCGAATCGGGCTATCCCCGCCTTGCCGAATTCTTGCAATACCGCGACCCGGGCATCAGCTCGGCCATGTCGCGCCGCCTGATAGGAAACTGAGCATGACCCAAGCCTTGCAGCGCATCGTGATCATCGGTGCCACCTCCGCCATTGCCGAGCATTGCGCACGGCTATGGCTCGACCGGCGCAGCGTGCACCTCACGCTGGTCGGGCGCGACGCCGCCCGCACCGAGAAAGTCGCCGCCGACCTGCGCGTGCGCAGCGCCGGTTCCACCGTCATCGTGCGTACCGCCGATTTCAACGACGCGGCAGCGATCCGCGCTTTCGCCGGTGCCATCGCGGCCGAAGGCGTGCCGCAGCAGGTGCTGATCGCGCACGGTTCGCTGCCCGACCAGCAGCAGTGCCAGCGCGACCTGGGCGCGGCGGCCGAGGCACTCGCGGTCAATGGCGTGTCACCGGTGCTGTTCGCCGAGGCGTTTGCCGCGCACATGGAAGCGGCCGGCGGCGTGATCACGATCATCGGTTCGGTGGCGGGGGACCGCGGCCGCCGTTCCAACTACGTCTATGGCGCCGCCAAGGGCCTCGTCACGCGCTATGCGCAGGGCATGCAGCACCGGCTGGCGGGCAGCGGCAGCGCCCTGAAAGTGGTGCTGGTGAAACCGGGACCGACCGCGACGCCGATGACGGCACACCTGCCGCCGCGCGGCCTGGCTTCGGTGGAGTCGGTCGCGAAGCTGATCGTGCAGGGTTCCGCCGCCGGCAAGCCGGTCGTCTACGCGCCGGGCAAGTGGGCACTGATCATGATGGTGATCCGCCACCTGCCGGCCTTCGTGTTCAACAAGATGAATATCTGATCCATGAACGATTTCGAGACCCGGCAAGGCCGCTGGCCCGTCATTGCGGTGTTCCTGGTGCTGGCCATCGCGCTGGCCGCGGCCGCCTGGCAGTGGATCGGCGCGGTCAACCTCGAGGGCGGCGACTTCGCCGCCAACTCGCTGCTGATCCAGGACGCCAAGAAGCTGCAGCTCGTGCACGGCAATTATTCGCGCGTCGGCTTCAACCACCCCGGCCCGGCGATCCTGTACGCGCTGGCCGCGGGCGAACTGGTGTTCCATGACGTGCTGCACCTGGTGCCGTCGCCGTTCTCCGGCCAGTTGCTGGCGGTGTGCGTGTACAACGCGGCCTGGCTGGCATTGATCTTCGCGATGCTGCGCAAGATGGCCGGCGGCGTGGCGCCGGCGCTGCTGTTCGTGTCGGTGGCGATGCTGGTCTCCACGTATTTCGATTACCAGCTGTTCACCGGCATCTGGTTCCCGCAGCTGTATTACCTGCCGTTCGCGGCCGCGCTGGTGGCGCTGGCGCGCCTCGCGGATGGCGAGGCGGACATGCTGCACGTGCTGGCCGTCGCCACCGGTTTCCTGATCAACGGCCACGTGTCGTTCGTGGCCACGCTGGGCGTGATGCTGGTGGTGGTGCTGTTCGCCAACGCGGCCGTCACGCTGCGCGAGCCGGCGCTGCGCGTGCTGTCGCCGCGCTTCGTGCGCACGCACTGGCGAGCGCTGCTGGCCGCCTGCGGCATCCTGTTCCTGTTCCTGGTGCCGCTGATGATCGCTACGCTGACGGACGAAGTCGGCCCGGTCACGCTGTACCGCAAGTTCAAGGATGCCAGCCATGGCAACACCCTGGCGCAGGCACTGGAGTACGTGGCGGTGTACTGGGGCGGCGGGGTCGGCATGGCCTGGGGCATGCTGCTCGTGCTGCTGATGCTGAAGGGCCTGCCCGGCGTGCCGGTACGGCTGTCGCGCCAGTTCGCCATCGTCTTCCTCGCCGCCACCGCCGGCTTGCTGTACTACGCCAAGGTGGGCATCGACCAGCTGGCGCAACAGTACATCGGCATGTTCTACTGGGCCGTGCCTGCGCTGGCCGCCGCGCTGCTGGTGCTTGCCCTGCTGGGCGGCGTGCGCCGGGGGCGGCCCGCCGTTGCGGCATCGCTGCTGGCACTGGCCGGCGTGGCGCTGACATGGCAGATGGCGCACCGCCTGCCGACCTACGCGCGGCATTTCCACCTGGCGGGCGTGCAGCAGCTGTACGAACAGTTGCGCGCCGTGCCGGGCACCGGACGCATCGTGCTGGACCTCGACCGCAGCGGCTTCGATGGCGGTGAAGTCTGGAGCAACGCGCTGGGCTTGCAAGCCTATGCGGCGCGGCGCGATCCCGGGCTGTTCTGCCTGAACCTCGAGTGGCATGTATCGAATACGCCGGCGGCGCGCTGCCGGCCGGAAGAACTGGCGACGCCGCGGCGCTACGTGGTGCGCGGCGCCGAGTCGCTGGCGCATGGCGAGGCCGATTTTGTCGGCATCGGCCTGGCATTCCACCGCGTCGGCGGGCCGCCCGTGCCCAGCCGCTACCTGGCAGGCAAGACCGATCCGGAAGCGCTGGGCGCCCTGCTGGGCGAAGGCTGGAGCGACCTGGGCGCCGGCTACGCGTGGACGATCGGACCGGTGGCGCACCTGCGCCTGCCGGCCGATGCGCGGCGCGGCGACAGCGTCACACTGGACATGAGCGCCTTCGTGCCGGTTGCCGAAGTGCGCCACCAGCTGCGGGCCTACGTCAACGGCCGCCCGGCCGGCAGCTGGGAATTCACCGCGGAGCAGCTGCGCAAACTGGTCAGGCTCGATCTCGGCGCCGGTGGCGCCGGGCCGCAGGACATCGAACTGCGCATCGCCGATCCGAAGTCGCCGAAAGACCTCGGGCTGTCGCAGGACGACCGCAAGCTGGGCGTGTCGCTGTACGCCATCCGCATCAGGGAACAACCATGACCGATTTGAACCGCAAGATCATCCTGCCCGGCGGCGCCGGGCTGGTGGGACAGAACCTCGTCGCGCGCCTGAAGGCGCGCGGCTACCGCCACATCGTGGTGCTGGACAAGCACCGCGCCAACCTCGACGTGCTGCGCGGCGTGCAGCCCGACATCACCGTCGAATACGCCGACCTGGCCGAACCGGGCGACTGGGCGCGGCACTTCACCGACGGTGCCGTGGTCGTGATGCTGCAGGCGCAGATCGGCGGCAACGACTGGCAGGACTTCGTCCGCAACAACGTCGACGCCACGCGGCACCAGCTCGACATCATCAAGGACCAGCCGAACACCCGGCTGGTGGCGATCAGCTCCTCGGTGGTGGTGTCGGTGGCGGACGATTTCTACACCCGCAGCAAGCGCACCCAGGAAGAGATGGTGCTGGCCAGCGGCATCCGCTGCCCGATCCTGCGTCCGACGCTGATGTTCGGCTGGTTCGACCGCAAGCACCTGGGCTGGCTGTCGCGCTTCATGGCGAAGGTGCCGGTGTTTCCGATTCCCGGCCACGGCCGCTACATGCGCCAGCCGCTGTACGTGGGCGACTTCTGCAACGTGATCATCGGCTGCATCGACAATCCACAGGTCGAGGGCGTGTTCAACATCTCCGGCCACGAGGAAGTGGACTACATCGACATCATTCGCCAGATCAAGCGGGTGACGCGCGCGCGCACGCCGATCGTGAAGATTCCCTACGGCCTGTTCTACGCGCTGCTGTGGGTATGGGGGAAGTTCGACAGCAATCCGCCGTTCACCACGCAGCAGCTGGCCGCCCTGGTGGCGCGCGACAGTTTCGAAGTGATCGACTGGCCCGGCATGTTCGGCGTGAAGAGCACGCCGTTCGCCACCGCGATCGATGAAACCTTCAATGATCCACGATATGGCAAGGTCGTCCTGGAGTTCTGATTGCAACAATATGTTGCCGTCGATGACAGCAACGTCGTACTGGAGTTTTGAATGAAGCAACGCATTGCCGTGCTGGGGGCAGGGCCGATGGGCCTGGCCGTGGCATACGAGCTGGCCCGCGACGGCCATGAGCCCGTGGTGTACGAGGCGGACGACCGCGTCGGCGGCATGGCCGCGCATTTCGATTTCTCCGGCACCTCGATCGAGCGCTATTACCATTTCCATGCGATTTCCGACCATGCGTTCCTGCAGGTGCTCGACGAACTGGGCCTGGCGGACCGCATGCACTGGGTCGCCACGAAGATGGGCTACTGGTATCGCGGGCAGGTGCAGGAATGGGGCAATCCGATCGCGCTGCTGAAGTTCCGCGGCCTGTCGCTGGCGGCCAAGATCCGCTACGGCCTGCATGCCTTCCTGTCCACCAAACGCGACGACTGGAAGCCTCTGGACAACGTGGAAGCCACCGGCTGGATCAAGCGCGCCGTCGGCCCCGAAGCCTGGGAAGTGCTGTGGCGGCGGCTGTTCGACTACAAGTTCTACGACTACAGCCATAACCTCTCGGCGGCGTGGATCTGGAGCCGCATCCGCCGTATCGGCCGGTCGCGTTCCAGCCTGTTCAAGGAAAAGCTGGGCTACCTGGAAGGCGGATCGGCCACGGTGCTCGAAGCGATGCGCGAGGATATCGTGCGGCACGGCGGCGAGCTGCGGCTGAAGACACCGGCCACGAAAGTCGTCATCGAAGACGGCCGCGTGAAGGGCGTGGAGTCGGCCGCCGGCTTCGATGCGTTCGACAAGGTGATCAGCACGATCCCGCTGCCCTATGTGCCGCGCGTGATGCCGGATTTGCCGCCCGCCGCGCTGGAGGCCTTCCGCTCCAAGAAAAACATCGCGGTGGTCTGCGTGATCGCCAAGCTGAAAAAGCCCGTCACCGAAAACTTCTGGCTCAACACCAATGACGAGGAAATGGACATTCCCGGCCTCGTCGAGTACACCAACCTGCGGCCGATGGGGCGCGAGCACATCGTCTACGTGCCGTTCTACGTGCCGGGCGAACATCCGAAATTCGCCGAGCCCGACCAGGCCTTCCTCGACAAGGTGAAGCGCTACCTGAAGAAGATCAACCCGGCGCTGACCGACGCGGACTTCATCGACATGCGCGCCAGCCGCTATCGCCATGCCCAGCCGATCTGCGAGCCGGGCTACCTGGACCGGCTGCCGCCGGCCAAGCTGCCGGTGGACGGACTGTGGGTGGCCGATACATCGTACTATTACCCGGAAGACCGCGGCATTTCCGAGAGCATCGCCTTCGGGCGCAACATGGCACGCGAGGCCGCCGCATGATCCGTCAATTCCTGTCTCGGCAGTTCGCCGTGTTCCTGCTGACGGGCGGCACCGCCGCCGCCGTCAACTTCCTCACGCGCATCCTGTACAACGAAGTGGTGCCGTTCTCGATCGCCGTGCTGTGCTCGTACGTGACGGGGATGGTGACGGCGTTCGTGCTGAACCGCATGTTCGTGTTCCGCGACAGTTCCCAGCCGGTGCACCACGCCGCGGGCTACTTCGTGCTCGTCAACCTCGTCGCCATCGTGCAGACCTGGGCCGTCAGCGTCGCCATGCTGCACTACGTGCTGCCGCACTTCGGCATCACCCGCTACGCCCCCGAGCTGGCCCACGCGGCCGGCATCGTCGTCCCCGTCTTCACCAGCTTCCTGGGGCACAAGCACTTCTCGTTTCGCTGAAAACATTTCCAAAAACCGGGGTCTGACCCCAAAATCAGGAAATATTTCCAAAAGCCGGGGTCTGACCCCGGTTTTGAGTAACTTTCCGCTGACCGATTATCCATGACACAACAGTCCACCCGTCTCCATGAAGCGGCGGCGCCGGCCGGCGCGGCGCAAGTCCATCCTGCCTACCGGCCCGATATCGATGGCCTGCGCGCCATTGCCGTGCTGTCGGTAGTGCTGTTCCACGCGTTTCCCGGCAAGTTCCGCGGCGGCTTCGCGGGGGTGGACGTGTTCTTCGTCATTTCCGGCTACCTGATCGGCACGATCCTGATCGCCAACCTGCAGCGCGGCACGTTCAGCTTTGCCGACTTTTTCGCGCGCCGCATCCGCCGCATCTATCCGGCGCTGCTGCTGGTGATGTCGAGCTGCCTGGCGTTCGGCTGGTTCGCGCTGTTCCCGGACGAATTCGCGCAGCTGGGCAAGCACGCGCTGGGCGGCGCGGCGTTCGTCGCCAACTTCGTGCTGTGGAACGAGGTGGGCTACTTCGACACGGCGGCGGAAACCAAGCCGCTGCTGCACCTCTGGTCGCTCGGCATCGAGGAGCAGTTCTACATCGTCTGGCCCGTCCTGCTGTACTTGGCGGTGAAGCGCCGCTTCTCGCTGCTGGCACTGGCGCTGGTCGTCGGCGTGGCGTCGTTCGTCGTCAACGTGGCCGGCGTGCACAAATTCGCCAGCGCGACGTTTTATTCGCCGGCCTCCCGCGTATGGGAGCTGCTGGCGGGTGCCGGCCTGGCCTGGATGACCGTCAACGGCTATACCTTGACGGCCGGCGCGCGGCGCCACGGCGAGCCGGCGTCGATCGTCGATTTCGCCAGCCCGCGCGCGCGCAACGTGCAATCGGTGGCGGGACTGCTGCTGATCGTGCTGGCCATGCTGGCGATGCGGCGCGATTTCCAGTTCCCCGGCTGGTGGGCATTGCTGCCCGTGTGCGGCGCCGTGCTGCTGATTGCCGCCGGCCCGAAAGCATGGGTCAACCGCCACATCCTGGCACGGCCGCTGCTGGTCGGGGTGGGGCTGATCAGCTACCCGCTGTACCTGTGGCACTGGCCGCTGCTGTCGTTCGCGCAGGTGGTCGAATCGGGCATTCCGTCGCGCACGATCAAGCTGGCCTGCCTGGCCGCGGCGCTGGTGCTGTCGTGGCTGACGTGGAAGGTCGTCGAAGCACCGCTGCGCGGTACCCGGCATGGCGCCGCCAAGGTCGCCGGGCTGTCGCTGGCGATGGTCGTGCTGGCCGCCGCGGGCGGCGCGATCTGGAAGATGGATGGCCTGCCGTCCCGCGCTTCGGTGGTGGACAATGCGCTGCAGCAGAAGGACCTGGTGCTGGTGGAGGACAAGGCCAACGCCGAGGCCTGCAAACGCCGCTATGGCTTCGACACGCTGTACGAATACTGCCTGATGCACGACGTGACGAAGCCGCCGACCGTGATCATGGTCGGCGACAGCCACGCCTACCACATCGTGGCCGGCCAGATGAAGTACTGGAGCGGGAAAGGCGAGAACCTGCTGTACATGGGCACGCGCGTGCCGTTCTTCGACGTGCCGGACGGTGGCGACGAATACCAGAAGGCCACGCCGCAGATGCTCGACATCGCGCTGAACACGCCGGGCGTGAAGACGATCGTCATCTCCACCGCGATGCTGCTGCGCCAGACCGAGGCCGAGAAGGCCATGTACCTGCCCGCGTTCCGCACCACGATCGACAAGTTCACCCGCGCCGGCCGCGAAGTGATCTTCGTGATCGACAACCCCACGCTCGGCTTCGAACCGCGCGCCTGCATCCGCCGCGGCGCCATCGCCGGCACGCAGACCCGCGCCGACTGTTTACTGCCGCGCAGCGAGCTCGATGCGGCGCGCGCCAACAACGCCGATTTCGGCTCGGTGCTGAAAGACTACCCACAGGTGAAAGTGTTCGACCCGGCCAGCGCCATCTGCAATGACAAGGCCTGCCGCGTGATGATCGACGGCGCGCTGATGTACCGCGACACACACCACTTCAGCTACCGCGGCGACCTGCGCGTGGGCGAATACTTCACGCGCTGGCGCGACGGGCAAACGCAAAACCGGTAACAGATTTCCTGCCGGATGCCCGGGGGCCTGGCGGCCGTCAGGGCGTCGCCGCCGGCTGCGGATCGATCCGCAGCGTCTCCAGCGCCAGGCCGAGCAGCCGGGTATCCGCATTGATCTTCAACTGTTGCGGCGAGGTGGGTTGCGGGATCGTGATTTCCAGCGTATCGGCCGTGCCGTCGGTCTCGAATTCCACCTTGTTGATGCTGGTCGTGCCCTGGAACACGGTCTGCCGCCGCGTGCCGCCGGCCGCGATGACGACCGGCTGGCCGGCATTCGGGCCGAACGCCTTGGCCGCCAGCGTGAGCCGGAAGCGCTGTGGCAGCGGCTGCGCGAAGGCGATCGTCACGCGGGCGCCGTCGCTCCAGGCACCCCATGGTTCGGCGCCGGAAATGCCGGTGACGCCGCGCACCAGCTGCGCCGGCAGCGCGCCGGAGAAATTCAGGATCCGGCCATGCGCGCTGGGCGCGCCCAGCTTGACCAGTGCAATGTCGGGCAACTGGTTTTCCACGGTCGCGCCTTCCGGCAACTCGTACTTGCCGATCAGGAGCACACGCTCGGCCTGCACCGGCAGCTTGGCCCAGTCGGGCGACGAGCCGGCAGGCACCTCGAGCAATGCCGTGTTCGGGTTCTCGATGTAGAAGCGGGTGCGGTGCAGGCCGCCGATCGCCTCGCCGGCGATGACCATGCGGTTGGTCTGCGCGCGCGTCAGGAAATGGCGCGCGAACAGGCCCGCCTTCGTGTAGCCGTCCGCGTGGTTCGACAGGCGCACCTGCTTGGCCGTGACGGCGGCGCAATGCAGCGTGGCCAGCGGCAGGAACACGAACATGAACAGCCGCGCGCCGAGACCTGGCCGCGCGATCCACGCCAGCAGCGCGAGCACGCCCAGCACGGTCACGGCCATGAAGCCGCTCGCCGACTGGCTGACCGACAGCAGTTCCGGGCTGTCGACGATGCCCGGCGTGAAGTAGTGCAGCAGCCGCAGCTTCGCGTAGACGATGAAGCCGGCCACCAGCAGCCCCATCGCCGCGCGCCATGGCAGCGACACTTGCAACGCTTCCTTCCGTATCGTACCGAGTGCGCTGGCGCAGCACAGCAGCAGCAGCGGCAGCGCGAAGTGGTAATAGCGCGTGTGGATGCGCGACGCCACTTCCTGTTCGCCGAGGCCGGTGATCGATGCCGTGAACAGCACCGTCACGCCGAGCGCGCTGCCCAGCATCAGGAAAGTCAGCACGGCCATGGCCTGGGCCGGATCCCTGCGCTCGGCAGGCACGCCGTGGCGCAGCAGCGTGACCAGGTGCGTGGCCAGTACGGCCAGCGGCACGCCGAACAGCAGGGCCAGCATCATCACGTGGCCGCGCAGGTTGTTCAGCGCCAGCAGCGCCAGTTGCGGGTAGGGCAGGTGGGACGTGGCCGTGTAGCTGGCCTGCTTCGCATACAGTTCGCCGAACAGGTGCAGGCCGGATTTGCCGGCCAGCAGATAGCCGAAGCCGAAGCGTGCCACGGCGAACGCGATCCCCATCGCCGCGCACAGCAGCACGGTCTGCACCAGCCAGCCGCGCCGCGCACCCGGGCCGCGTGCGGCGAATGCCGCATAGGCAACGAACAGCGCGGCGCCCGGCAGCAGGAAGATTGCATGCAGCTTGACCATCGCGGCGATGCCGGCGATCGCGCCGACCAGCGCCGCCGGCGCCACGGCCGGCTGGTCGTGGATGCGGAACAGCGCCCAGCACAGCAGCCAGAACGAGAAGTAGTAAGGCGCCTCCGGCATGAAGAACGGCGTCAGCGCATTGGCCGGCGCCAGCGCGGCGGCCACCGCCACCAGTACCGCCACCCACGGCGGCGCCACGCGGCGCGCCAGCAGGTAGATCAGCGGCGAAGCGCCCACGTGCAGTACGGCATTCAGCAGCCGGTTGCACTCCATGAAGCTGTCGCCGCAGCTGTTGGTCACCCCGTACAGCGCGAAGTAGACGTAGGACGGCACGGCCGCCGCGGCCCGCTCCAGGAAGCGCGCGCCGCCCGCGTAGATCCATTCGTCGATGAAGACGATCGGGTAGATGCCGGCATTGCGCAGCAGCAGGTAGAACAGGATCAGCAGCATGGCCGGCAGCAGGCCGGCGGCGGCAGGGTGTTGCCCGATACGGGAGTAGCTCGCTTTCATGATTTTCTTTTTCGTTGGAGTGAAAGGACGGCCTTGCGTGTTGCCTTACCTGTAGATCCACCACTTGCCGAGCAGGTAGCCCGCCACCGCCGTCAGCGGCAGCGCCACCAGCTTGCCTGCCAGCGGGCTGCCGAACGCGTGCTCGAAGCCGGCCACCAGCCCGAGTGTCATCGCGTACGTCAGCGCCACCACGCACAGGTAGCGCGCGAAGCTGGCGGCCTTGCCCTGCTGGCTGAACGTGACGCGGGCATGCCAGCCGTAGTTGACCACCAGCCCGGTCACGAAGGCCACCGTGGTGGCGACCAGCGTGGGCACGCCGCACGCGATCAGCGCCTGCAGCGTACCGATGTCGACCGCGGCGCTCAGCACGCCGCCGGCCAGGTACAGCAGGATGCGGTTGCGGTCAGACGACTGGCTGGTCATCGCTGCGTGGGGGCTTGGGGTGGCTGAAGCGGGTGATGCGATGGATCGCGCGGCGCGGCACCTGGGCGATGTCGTAGGCCAGGAAGGCCAGCACCAGCTGGGTACCCATCAGGATCGGCAGCGCCGACACCATCACGGTGCCGGGGGCGGTGGCCACGCCGGCGCGGGCCGATTCGATCCAGTGCATGATGCCGTAGCCGGCGCCGGCCAGCATCATCAGCAGGCCGGCCGGCAGCTCGATCGATGCCAGCGACATGTTGCGCAGGTAGTAATTATAGAAGATCCGCTTGGCGAAATTGCGAATGTGCTTGAACAGGAACTCGGTGACGATCTTCGAGATCTTCAGGTTGCTCTCTTCGTCGCCGTAGCTGGCATCCATCGGCACGTCCACCACCACGGCGTTGAGCGTGTTCAGGCGGAACAGCATGTCGGTCTCGAAGAAGTAGCGCTTGCTGATCCTGTCGAACGGCAGGTGGCGCGCCGCGTCCACGTGCACCGCGGTAAAGCCGTTGGTCGGATCGAACAGGTCCCAGTAGCCGGAGGACAGCTTGGTCATCAGCGACAGTACGGCGTTGCCGAACAGCCGGATCTTCGGCATCTGCGTGATCTGTTCCAGGTTAAAGAAGCGGTTGCCCTTCGTGTAGTCGGCCTCGCCGTTCAGGATCGGTGCCACGAACGCGGGGATCAGCCGCGCATCCATCTGGCCATCGCCATCGACCTTGACGACGATTTCCATGCCGTCCGCGATCGCGGCGCGGTAACCCGTCATCACCGCGCCGCCCACGCCCTGGTTCACCGCGTGTTCCAGTACCACCACGCGCGGGTCCCTGCATTGCGCGCGCACGAAGGCGCCGGAACCGTCCGGGCACTTGTCGTCGACCACGTAGATGCGCACGACTTCGGGGCCGATGCCGTCGATCACGCCGAGGATGTGCCGGGTCACCTTGTAGCTGGGAATCACGACCGCGATGGCCGGGATGTACGCCGCCGTGATGGTGCCGGCACCCTGGTTGGCGATGTCGCCGCCCTTGGTATCAACGAGGATGTCGTTGTTCATGTTGGTGTCGTCCGCTGATTGAGTTCTTCGCCGAACAGGATCGCCGCCAGCCGCCGCGCATTGTCGGCCCAGGTCTGCCATGGCATGCCGGCCGACGCGGCCTCGCTGCCGGAGTTGTGCAGGGCCAGCCATTCGCGCAGGCTGGCGGCCAGCGCGCCGCCGGAGGTGCCGTCGAAATAGTGCGCGTGGTCGCCGGCCACTTCGCGGAATACCGGGATGTCGCGCGCGATGACCGGCAGCTCGTGGCGCGCCGCCTCGATCAGCGGCAGGCCGAAGCCCTCGCCCTCGCTCGGCACCAGCAGGCAGGCACTGGCGCGGTAGACGGCTTCCAGGTATTCGTCGCTGATGCCGCGCAGCCAGTGCAGCCGCTTGCCCAGCTCGGGGTGGGCAGACAGGCGCGCCATGATCGCCGGGATCGTGCGGCGCTGGCTGTCCGGCAAGCCTTTCCAGCCCTCGCCGCCGACGATCACCAGCCGCACGTCCACGCCATCGGCCCACAGCTGCTCGAACGCGTCGAGCGCCTGCATGTGGCCCTTGCGCGGTTCGATCGTGCCCACCATCAGGAACGACGGCACGGCAGCGATATCGGCCAGCGCTGCGGGTGCCTCGTCCGGCAGGCCGGTGCTGGGGCGCGATGCGTCGATGTCGGCGCCATGGTGCACCACCGCCAGTTCCGGCAGCGGCTGGCCGGGCATGTGCTGCCCCAGCCAGTCGCGGGTTTCGTCGGCCACGGCGCCGCTGATGCAGACCAGCCGGTCGCCGTTCGCGGCCACCGCCTTCAGCCAGCTCTCGAACACCGCATCGGTGCGCGGCGGGAAGTATTCCGGCCGCAGCAGCGGCAGCAGGTCGTGGATGAGGAAGTTCACGGATACGCCGGCCGCGCGCCAGCGCGTGTACAGGCCGGTGCGCGCGGCTTCGGTCACGGCGCCCGGGAAGAAGTCCGGCGCGTAGAAAACGTCGCCCTGGCCGACGCGCACCTCGTCGTCGACCACGCCGTGATCGCTGGTGCCCAGCAGGGCGTGCTCATAACGGCGCGCGTAGCGGTAGTGCCAGCGGTTGCCCTCGTCGGTCAGGTAGACCGGGTGCACCTGGAAGCGGGTGGTGGGCAGCCGCAGCAGCTCGAACAGCTGCGCGCGCACCACGCGCTGGATGCCGGTCTTCAGGTCGTCGCGCGCCACGGCCGACACGTCGACCAGCAACTGCGGGGCGATGTCGCCGCCTTCCACGCGCGCATGCGTGCGGCCATGCACCACCGCATCGACCAGTTGCCCGGCGCTTTGCTGCCACGTCAGCCACGGCATCCGGTTCGACGGCGGCGCGTTGCCGGCATGGTACAGCGCCAGCCAGCCTTCGATGGCGCTGGCCAGCTGTGCCGGTTCCTTGCCATCGAAGTAGAAAGCATGTTCGCCGGCGACTTCGCGGAACACCGGAATGTCGCGCGCGATCACCGGCAGGCCCTTTTGCGCCGCCTCGATCAGCGGCAGGCCGAAGCCTTCGCCCTCGGAGGCGGCCAGCAGCGCCGCGCAGTTCGCATACAGCCGGGTCAGCATCTCGTCGGAGACACCGGGCAGCCAGAACAGCCGCGTGCCGCGCTGCGGGTGCGACTCCAGGCGCTTGGCCAGCGCATCCATCAGCCAGCCGTTCTTGCCGACGATGACGAGGTTTGCCGCCACGCCGCGTTCCCACAGCAGGTCGAATGCCGCCAGTGCCTGGGCCTGGCCCTTGCGCGGTTCCAGCGTGCCCACCATCAGCAGCGTCGGCGCCGACTGCACGGCGGCCAGCACCTGTTCGGCATCCGGCGGCAGGCCGGACGACGGCGCGCTCGCATCGATGTCGGCGCCCAGGTGGAAGTAGCCCAGCTTCAATGGCGTGGCGCGGCGGTTCGGTCGGCTGGCCAGCAGGTCGTGCAGCTCCTGCGCCACCGAGCGCGAGATGGCCACGATGCCGTCGGCGGCCAGCGTGATCGTGTTCACGTAATCGCCGTAGTACTTGCCGGTGCCGTAGGGGAAGGCGTGCGGCAGCAGCAGCGGCAGCAGGTCGTAGACCACGAACCATACCTGCACGCCCTGGCGCCGCATCTGCAGCAGCAGCGCTTCGTTCTGCGTGGTGATGTTCGAGGCCAGGTCGAGGCCGAGGAAGATATCGCCCGCGGCCAGTTCGACCGGCGCGTCTTCCAGCTGCGGTGCCTGGCCGCCGGCCATGCGGGTGGTGAAATGGCGCGCGTAGCGGTAGCTGCGCATGCCGCCCTCGCTGTACACCGGTTCCACGCGGAATCCGGCCGGCGGATCCTTCAGCATCGCCAGCAGCACGCTGCGCACCACGCGCTGGATGCCGGTCTTGTGATCGGTCTGCACCAGTGCCGAGATGTCCACCAGCAGCTGCCGCGGCGCCGCCGGCGGCGTGTTGCGGGCGATCAGCGCGGCCAGCTCGGCCAGCGCCGCCTCGTCCGGCGGGCGCGGCGTGCCGGGCGCGGCCAGCGCGCCGAGCATGCGGCGGTAGTGCGCAGGGCGGCTGTGCCGGGCGAAGTGCTCGATCGCCGCCACGTAGCCCTGGCCCACCTGCGCCGGGCCATGCTCGCGTGCCACGTAGGCGCGCGCCCGTTCGCCCAGCGCCAGGCGCGCCGGCGCATCGGCATGCAGCCGGGCCAGCGCGTCGGCCAGGTCTTCGGTGGCGAATTCGTCGGACAGTTTCACCAGCACGTCGCCCGGCAGGTCGGCCGAGGCGCCGTGCGCGTTGATCACGGTGGCCACGCCGTGCAGCAGGCAGTCCAGCACCGAGGCCGAGGTTTCGCCGCGGGTCTGCGCGCGCAGCTGCACCGCGGTATCGCTGGCAGCCAGCCAGCGCGCGTAATCCGCACCGCTGACGAAGCCGGTGATGCGCACCTTGCCTTTCAGTTCGTCGATGCGGCGCGCCAGTTCGCGGCCGTAAGGGCCGCTTTCGTTCTCGCCCACGAATACCAGCCGGCAGCGCGGGTCCTGCGCCAGCGGCGAGGCCAGGAAGGCATCGAGCAGCCGGTCGTTCAGCTTGGTGGCGCCCAGCATGCCGAAGGCGCTGACGATGTACTCGTCGGCGGCCAGGCCCAGCGCCTGCCGTGCCTCGGCGCGGAATGCAGCCGGATCGGCGGGGGCGCCGCCGCGCAGCAGCGGCAGCGTGCGCCAGCCGTCGGCGCTGCCCGGGCCATACCAGCGCTCGGCCAGCCGCTTCGAGAAATCGCTGTGGACGATCACGCCGGCCGCGCGCTGCAGCACCGGCAGGTTGCACGGGAAGGCCCAGATCGTCGGGTTGCGGCCATGTTCGGCGTGGTGGCGCAGGCCGGTGTGGCCGTGCGACGCGTACAGCGCCCGCAGGAACGCTTCCGGCACGTCGCCGTCGCGTTCCATGTTGTCCAGCACGCCGGACAGGTAGAAGTCGTGCAGCACCACGATGCCCGGGTGCCGCTCGAGCAGCGCGAACATGTGCTTGTGGTAGTTCGAATTGCCGAAGTGGTAGACGATGCGCTGGTACTGGCCGCCGTGCTCCATGAACCACTCCGCGCTGCGCACCGGGAAACGCGCCAGCGCAGCATCGGGGGCGGAACCGGGAGCAGAACCGGGCGTGACCACCAGTTCGATGGCGTAATGCGCTTCCAGTTCGGCGATCACCTCGGCACTGTAGTCGGCGATGCCGGATTTTTCCGGCGGCAGCGGTGACACGTACGCAAGGCGCGGCCTGTCATCGGCTTTGCCGCCTGGCTGCTGGCGGTCCATGGCGTGAGTGAGCGCTTCCTCCAGCGCCGCCCAGATGCGCGTGGCGGCAGCTTCCGGCTGCGCCGGCACGGCGACCACGGCTGCTTTCGGCAGCAGCGCGCCAAGGCGGCGTTCTTCCGCGGCGGAGGTTACGAACACGACAGCGGCCCGCTGCAGCAGGTCGCCCGGCGTCACGGCAACGCTGCCGATGCCGGCCGCGTTCAGTGCCGACGGCACCGGATCGGCCAGCGCCCCGGGTTGCGGATGGTCCAGCAGGCCCGGGACGTACACGGCATCGGCGTCCAGGGAAGCCAGGAATCCCAGCCGCAACTGGCGCGCCGCATGCTCGCTCCACGGGGTGCCGGGGGCGGGGGTGCCGTAGGCCAGCACCCGGGCCGGCGGCAGCACGCCGTCGAAGGCGAGGCGCAGTGCGTCGATATGTTCGGCGTGGCGGCCCGACATGGCCACCAGCACCGTGTGCCTGCCTTCCTGGCCGGCCTGTTGCGCCAGCGCGCGCGCCTGCGCCAGCACGCCTTCGCGATCGTGGGCGGCGCCGTTCTGGCAGGACTGGAGATCGATGACGAGACGCATGGTTCAGGGCTTTGCTTGATCTTGTTGCTGGTAGGCGCGCTGCAGGTCCGCCAGCACGGTGCGGGCCGATTGCGGCAGGTCGCGCAACTGGTGCGGCACCGCGGCGGCGGCGGCCGGTGTGTCGGCGGTGGCGCTCTTGGCGGCCGTGAGGAAGCGGGCCACGCGCGCCTGCAGCCACGGCGACCGGTCGATGACCGGCAGCAGCGTGCGGCGCAGCGCTTCCTGCGCCGTCAGCCAGCGCAGGGTGCGGCGCGCGGCGCCCTTGGCCTTGCGCCGCGCCAGGTTGGGCAGGCTGTCCGGTCCGCGGCGGGTAATGTAGCGCAGCGGCGCCGTGATGCGCCACGACGAGCTGGCGTACACGGCGAGCAGGCGCTGCTCCAGGTTGCGGCCCCATTCGTCGGTGCGCAGCAGGTCGGCGTGCAGGGCTTTTTCGCGGTCCCCGGCGGCGCGCAGCGCAGCGCTCAGTTCCTCGGCCTTTTCGTTGCCGGCGGCGATCGCCAGCCGCGCTTCGCGCAGGGCGGCGTCGATCCGTTCCAGCTCGCGCGCGGCCTGGTCGACCTGCAGCGCACGCTCTTCCAGTTGCGCCGACTGCTGTTCCACGCGCTGCCAGTGGCTGCCCACCTGGGTGGCCAGCGCGCGGCTTTCCGCCTGTGCCTCGACCAGGTGGTGCGAGACGAACTCGTCGAACACATTGGCCTGCACGGTCAGCGCGGCCAGCAGCTCCGGATGTTCTTCCGCCACGTAGTAGCGGTTCAGGCCATCGAAATAGGCGAAGCGGTAGCGGTGCGGCACCACCAGGCCTTCCCACGTTTCGTGGTTGGTTTCGCGGCTGCCCGGCAGCGTGGCTTCGACCACCACGATCCACGGCCGGAAGCGTTCGAAGTCCATGCCCTTCAACACCTCGGCCTCGAAGCCTTCTACGTCGATCTTCAGGAAGTGGATGTCGGCTGGCGCGTGCTGCGCGCAGATGGCGGCCAGCGTATGCACCGGCACGCGCGTTTCCGTGACTTCGTAGCCCTGCGCGCGGTGCATCGCGGCCACGCCGGCATCGGTGGTGGCCCAGCCGTTCATGCTGGGCACCTCGAACAGCACCAGTTCGCCCGGCGCCGCGCCCGCCGCGCAGGTGAGGTTGATGTCGCGCGGGCGCTGCTCTTCGAACGGCTGGCGGTACGACGGCATCGGCTCGATGTTGAGGCCGTGCCAGCCGGCATCGTAGAACGCCTTCGTGACCGAGTGCAGCACCGGGTCGTTGGCGCCCACGTCGATATAGCAGCCGTCCTTCACATGGCCCAGGGCGCGCCACAGCAGCACGTCCTCGAAGTTCTGGGAATACGAAATGAATGTCATGGCCGTGCGATCTCGATGGCGGGGTCGATCCAGGCGGAACCCTCGAAGTAGGGCCGGCGCATGTTCACCACGGTGAACACGAGCGCCAGGTCGCGCCATTCGTAGTTGTTGACGAGGTGGGTCTCGGTGCTGACGATGGCAGTGGCCACCGAGTAGCTGCCCGGGCCCAGGTTGGCGTCGAAGCGGAAACGGTACACGATGTCCTCGCCCGGTTTCACGTCGTCCAGCGGCATGCCTTTCAGGTCGGTGTTGGTGCCGTACATGGTCTGGCCCAGCCGGTCCTTGATCATGTAGCCCAGCACCATGCGCGGGATCGCCGCCTTCGCGCGTACCGTGACCTGCAGCGTGACGGGTGCCCCGACGTCGATCACTTCCACGCGTTCGCCGCGCTCGTCGACCAGGGCGATGTCGTGCACGGTGGCTTCGCCGGTGCCCGAAACCGTCTGCACCTTGCCGTCTTCGCGCGCGTTCAGCTGCAGCATGCTGTTTTCGCGGTCGGCGATCATGGCATTGTAGTAATCCATGATCTCTTCCGGGCTGCCTTCGCGCGCCAGCCGCCCGGCGTCGAGCAGGATGGCGCGGTCGCACACGGACTGGATCGCCTGCTTGTCGTGCGATACCAGCAGCAGCGTCGTGCCGGCGCGGCGGAAGCTGCGGATGCGGTCGAAACTCTTGTGCTGGAAGTAGGTGTCGCCGACCGACAGGGCTTCGTCGACGATCAGGATGTCCGGCCGCTGTGCGGTGGCCACCGAGAACGCCAGGCGCATCTGCATGCCGGACGAATACACGCGCACCGGCTGGTCGATGTATTCGCCGATCTCGGCGAAGTCCTCGATCTGCGGCATCAGCGCCGTGATCTGTTCCACGCTCATGCCCAGCAGCTGGCCGGCCATGTACACGTTCTGGCGCCCGGTGAAATCGGGGTGGAAGCCCATGCCCAGTTCCAGCAGCGCGGCCACGCGGCCGCGCAGTTCCACGAAACCGGTGGACGGTTGCGTGGTGCCGGTGATCAGTTTCAGCAGCGTGCTCTTGCCGGCGCCGTTGATGCCGATCAGGCCCACGGCTTCGCCGGCGGCCACGTGGAAATTGATGTCCTGCAGGATCCACTTCAGCGAATGGCGCGGACCGCGGAACGGCAGCACCCATTCGGAAAGCCGCGACCAGCGCGTCGGATATTGTTTGTAGGCCTTGCCCAGTTTGGAAACGGTAATCGAGCCCATTACAGTTCATCCACCATTTCGCCCGCGCGCTTGCGGAACAGTTTGAAGCCGAGGATGCACAGCACCACGGCCCACGCCAGCGGCAGCTGCAGCCGCTCCCACTCGGGCCACAGGCCTTCCACGAGGATGCGCTGGCACGACTGGATGATGGCCGTCAGCGGATTCCAGTACAGCCACGGCCGCACCGCTTCGGGAATGATCGAGGCAGGGTAGACCACCGGCGTCAGCCAGAACCAGAACTGCGTGGCGATCGTGAAGAACTGGCCCACGTCGCGGAAGAACACGTTCAGCACGCCCAGCACCATCGACAGGCCGATCGCGAACAGCACCAGCAGCAGCAGCACCGGCACCAGGCCGAGGAAGACGAGGCCAGGGAACTGCCCGGACACCAGCAGGAAGACGATGAACAGCGTGAAGATGATGCCGAAGTTGACCAGCGCGTTCGACACCACGATGACTGGCAGGCTGATGCGCGGAAAGCTGATTTTCTTGATCAGGTTGCCGTTCTCGAGAAACATGTTCTGGCCGCGCGCGGTGATCTCGGCGAACAGGCCCCATGTCAGCACGCCGGCGCACAGGTAGATGCTGTAAGCGAATTCGGAATCGGATCCGGGCAGGCGGCTTTTCATTACCTGCGAGAAGATCATCGTGTAGACAAGGATCATCGCGAGCGGGCTCAGCACGGTCCAGGCGGCGCCCAGCATCGTGTTGCGGTACTTCGCCTGGAATTCGCGCTTGACGCTGCCGGCGATAAAGCCGCGATATGCCCAGATGCCGCGCAACATGGCGCGTGAAATCATGGGTGTGCCCCCGGCGGCAACGTGGGAAGGAAAATGCTCATGTGACATCTGACGCCACCGCGAATGGATGGCGGAAAAATAGGACTGGCGATTATACCCCTAACGACTTGTCCAGGATGTAACAGGTTGTCACAAGGAAAACGTCAGCCCTGCACCAGTTTTTGCAGTGCTTCCGGGTTCTGGATCACCAGCCGGTTGGGCTCTTTCTTGATGATGCCCTGCTGCACCAGCGCCGCCAGCGCCCTGGTGACGGTCTCGCGGCTGGTGTTGATCATGTTGGCGATATCCTGGTGGGTGGGCAGGTTCTCGACCACCGTGCCGTCGTCGTTTTTCCGTTGCTGCTGGACCAGGAAGGTATAGATGCGCTTGGACGTATTGTTAATGCTGAGCAGGGAGCGGAATTCCGAGTCGCGCTGGATCTTCTGTGCCAGGTGACGCAGCATCTGGCGTGCCACCGACGGCGAGTGCGACAGCAGATGCATGGCCGACGCCGCCGGCAGCATGCCTACCAGCGCTTCGCTCATCGCCACCACCGAGGCCGAGCGGGTGGAATTGTTGATCAGGGCGATTTCGCCGAAGAAGTCGCCCGGCACCAGCTGGCGCAGGCCGATGGCGCGGCCATCCTCGGTCACGTCCATCACCTGCAAATGCCCGGCCAGCAGGAACATCAGTCCGTCGCCGATGCCGCCCTTTTGCAGCACCACTTCGCGCTTGGCATACTGGCGAATGCGCAGGTCGGCCTTGACCATGGCCATTTCCTCGTCCGTGAGCTCGGCCAGCAATGGAATCTTGCGCAGATGCACCTGGACTTGGCGGCCACCCTCCGGGCTCGCTGCCGTGTCCGCTGCCGCGTCGGCGTCTGCATTCGTTCTTGCCGCGTTCGCGAGCGCTGCCTTGCTGCTACCTGTCATCGGGAAATTCCTCAGTGTACTGCCGGTGGGGTAATACATTATAGCGGCAGCCCGGACGGCGTCAGGGGCGGCGCCACTGCCAGCTCAGCTGGACCTGGCGGTCGTGGTAGGCGAAGATGGGGATGCTTTCGCGATTGTTCAGCGCCCGCCCTTCGAGGACGATGCTGTGGTTGCGCGACACCGGCACGGTGAGCCCCACGCGCCAGGTGGACGTGTTCTGGTGCCGCACCTGGTCGATCAGGCCGCTGGCATACGGTGTCGAGCCATCCCAGGCCAGGCGGCTGTAGCTGATTTCGCCGAACACGTCCTGCGGCAGCCGATAGCGCCACAGGGCATTCAGCAGCCAGCCGCTGCGGTCGCCGCCGGGGCGGTCGGCCGACCGGGCATGGTCGACCAGGCGGCCCGCGCTGGCACTGGCGTAACTGCCGTCGTTGCGATAGCTGAGCTGGCCGCGCAGCTCGGCCGTATTGCCGTCAAAGCTGGACAGGCGGCGGTATTGCACGTTGCTGAGCTGGCCGATCATGTCGAATTGCCATCCGCGCGGCAGCTTCAGCGGCGGTGACACGCGCGCCTGCAACTGGGCCTGGTGCTGGTAGAACTCGCCGCCGAGCGAGATCAGGGCAAGGGTTGCGCTGCCGCGCATGGCCCAGGCGCCGAAGCGCCACGGACTTTCCACGCCGAGGAACAGCGCGCCGGTGTCGTATTCGGAAAGCTGGTCGTGGTGGCGCAGCTGGAACTGCACGAAGCCGGTGGTGCCGTTGCTGGTGAGGTCGCGCATGTAATCCCCGGACAGCACCGTGAAGTTGTCCGCGCGCGGCTGGAATTCCTCGAGCAGCGGCAATTCGATGCCGGCGCCCGCATCGAGCACGCCCGTCGAGCCCTGGTTGACATTGGTATCGCGGCCGCGGCCCAGCAACAGGTTGAGCTGGCTGATCGCCTGCCATTCGGAACAGCCGGAGCGGCGCGCATCGTCGATCAGGGCCTGGATGCCCGAGGGCGGATCGAAGCGGCGTTCGATCTGCCCGAACATGCGTTCCGCTTCTTCGCGGTAGCCGAGCGAACACTGGATCAGTGCCAGGTCGAGCCAGGCACCGGCGTGCTCGGGTTCGGCACGGATGACCTGCTGCAGGGTATTGCTTGCGTCGGTCTTGCGGCCCTCCGCGATCGACTGCAGCGCCTCGCGGTACATGGCCTGGGTGGCGTCCTGCCGTGTTTCTTCCTGCCCGGCGGTGCCCTGGCCGGCCACCGGCGCGGTTTCCGTTCCCGAGGCAGCGCAGCAGAGCAGGGATAGCGCTACGGCGTACAAAACCCTTCCATGATTCACGCGGAATGTCTCGCTGCGACAGGGGTTTTGTGAAGTGCCATGGGTATTACTTACGCCAGGTCAAAAGTAAATAGCATTGTAGGTTTTTCTTTGCCGCGTAGCAAACGTTCGCCGAGGGGCTGCAGCCGGTGACGCACGGCCCTGGAAGCGGTTCCAGGACCAACGATCACATCATGTGGAAAGTCGCGCGCAGCCTGCTCCAGGCGGGCCGCCGTGTTCACGCTGTCGCCGACCGCCGTATAGATGCTGCGGAACGTGGTGCCGAAGTCGCCGGCCATCGCCGGGCCGCTTTCGATGCCGATGCGCACGCGCAGCGCAGGAAAACCACGCGCCTGCCGCTGTGCCGAGAGCGTGGCCACGCGCCGCAATATCTCCGCCGCGGCATCGAGCGCGCGGTCGGCATGGGCCGGATGCGGCAGCGGCGCACCCCAGAAGGCAACGAGGCCGTCGCCCGTGTACTTGTCCAGCGTGCCTTCGTGGCCGATCACCGGGCCGGTCAGGCACTCCAGGAACTGCCGGGTCAGCAGGGCCGCCTCTTCCACCGATAATGCCTCGACCTGGCTGGTATAGCCCTCCATATCGGCCACCAGTGTCGTGACATCGCCCTGGCGCGGGCGTAGCGGATCGGCCAGGTCGCTGCGCATTAGTTGTTCCACAACAACAGGTGCGACGTATTGCCGCAGCGTGTCCAGCAGCTGGCGCGAGCGGTCCTGCGTCAGCTGCCACTGGTACGGCACCGCGAAGGCAAGCAGGAACAGTGCGGTGGCAAGCGGCCCGCAAGGCGAGAAATCCGGGTCGTGCGGGGCGAGCACCCAGGCGATGGCCAGCCACACCACGCTGGCCCCGCCCAGCAGGGCCACGCTGCGCGCTGCCGACAGCCGGGGCAGGGTGTAGAGGGCCAGCCCGGCCAGTGCCAGTGCATACAGCGCGGCGATCCACCGGCCGGGCCAGCGCGACGGCGTCGTGCCGGCCTGGCGGTCCAGCAGTGTCGACAGCATGGCCGCCTGGACGCCGAGGCCGGGGCGGCTGGCCGCGAGCGGTGTGGTGACCCGGTCGCCGAGACTGACCGATGACGAGCCGATCAGCACCAGGCGCCCGCTCGCGCCTTGCGGAGAGAGGGAACGGTCGAGGATGTCCGCGGCCGACACGACCGTGTAGGCATTCCAGTCGCGCCGGAAGTCGACGCGCAGCGCCGCGCTGTCGGCGCCGGGAGCCGGAGCGCCGCCGGCGGCACGCAGCAGCGCCAGTGCAAGGGCGGGGTAGGTGCGCCCTTCGAACGATGTCAGCAATGGTAGCCGGCGCAGGGCGCCATCCGGGTCCGGCACGAAACCGATGTTGCCGGCATGCCGGGCCTGCGCCGCCAGGGACGCATGGTTGCCGATGTAGCCGGTGGCGGGCAATGCCGGCCCGGGACTGCCGGGCAGGGCGCCCGCCAGCGCGCCCGCGCGCAGCGGCTCGGGCCGGTAAACACTGTAGTCGAAGGCCTGCGCCAGCACGACCGGTGCGTGGGATGCCAGCAGGCCGAGGCGGAGGTCGCCTTCCTCGTCGGCCGCCTTCGGCAGCATGATGTCGAGCGCGACGCCGCGTGCGGCATAGTCGGTCAGCAATATTTCCACGAGATCGGCCAGCCGGGCCCGCGGCCACGGCCAGGGGCCTGTGTTGCGCAACGACGCTTCGTCGATATCCACCACGAGGATGCGCGGTTCGGGCGCCGTGCTGACCGCCGCGCGCAGGAAGCGGTCGCGCAGCCATTCGTCGGCAAGAATGCGCGGGCCGCCGGGCAACTGGGCCAGGCAGGCCAGCAGTGCGGCGCCCAGTGCAAGCACCCAGCGCAGGTGCGAGGCAGCCGGCAGCGGGAACAGTCGGCGGGGCGCCAGGATCATGGAAAGAAGAGGAAACGGAAAATGTTGCCCAGTATATCCGGTCACTGCCGCCGGGTCAGGCTTTGCTACAAGATGTAAAGAATTGGGCGCGTATTGACGTAGCCGGTAAAATCGTGACGTTCATCACGGAAAGTTTGTCCATCGGGCAGGATAATGCGCGGTCGAGAGGGAATCTATGCATACATTTTGGCCGTCGTTTACCGTAGCAGCGCTGGCACTGGCCGGGCAGGTCGCCTGGGCGGGCGAAGCCGGCACGGTCATCTATGTCGTCGGCAAGGCCGATATCGCGGACAAGCCTGCCGTGCTGGGCGCCCCCGTCAATGAGGGCCAGCTGCTGAGCACCGGCCGCGACGGCTATATATATATCCGTACCGTCGACAAGGGCCTGTTCATCCTGCGCCCGAGCAGCAAGGCGCGCATCGATACCTATGTCGTCGATACGAAGAATCCCGCCAACACGCGCGTGAAGCTGGAACTGCTGAACGGCGTGGCGCGCAGCCAGTCGGGCGAAGCGGTCAAGCATGCGCGCCAGAATTTCCGTTTCAATACACCCGTTGCCGCGATCGGTGTACGGGGCACCGACTTCACCGTGTTTACGGACCAGGATACCTCGCGTGTCACGGTGCTTTCCGGCGGCATCACCATGAGTGGCTTCGGCACCGGCTGCGCTCCCGAAGGCTCCGGACCATGCGAAGGCGCGGCCAGCCGTGAACTCAGCGCGGCGCAGAAGGGCTTGTTGCTGCAGGTGCGGCGCGGCGAATCGGCCCCCCGCCTGATGCAGGGCGGCGCGGCGCTGGCGCCGGACGTGGTGGCACCGCCGCGTGGCGACGAACCGCAGGCCAAGTCCGGCACCTCGTCCGCGCCGCTGGCCGAGGTGAACCTGGATCCGCGCAAGAACGAAGTGCTGCAGGAGCGGGCGGTGATGAACGTTACCCCCACGCCGCCTCCGCCGCCGACCGAGAAGCCGCCTCCGCTCGTGGTGGTGGTGCCCGAGCCGGAGGTGATGCCGCCTGCGCCGCCGGTGCCGCCGCCTGTTCCGGAGTTGCCGCAGGTGCCGCTGAAGGAAGTGAGCTGGGGGCGCTGGACGGCATTGGCCGAGCAGCCTGCCAATACGGGCATCGCCAGGGCCGGCGCACAGCGGATCGCGCTGAACGATTATTTCGTGCTGTTCCGCGGTAATACGGGCAGCGATTACGTGGTGCCCGAGAAAGGCAGCATCGGGCTCGCGCTGGCAAGCAGCGAAGCTTATGTTCGCGATAATGCAACGGACCAGAAGGGCGCGGCAAAGCTCGAGAACGGTCAGCTGCTTTTCGACTTCGACAAGGCGCGTTTCAATACGAAATTCGATGTTGTTTATCAGGCGAGCACATATAACATGTACGGCACCGGTGTCGTCGGCAAGGATGGCGTGTTCAGCGGCATCAACCGCTATGACACGAAGTCCAACATGAACGTCGATGGTGTGCTGTCGGGAGAGAAGGCTTCCTACCTGTTCCAGGGGGCGATCGATTCGCGGCGCAGTGTGATCGGCGCAACGCACTGGGTAAAGTAAGTGGGTGAAGTATGTGGGTAAAGTAAGTGGGTGAAGCAAGTCGGTGAAGTGGGCGCGGAAACGCTCCACGGTATTAATTTGATATTAATTAAAGCGCCACTCCGGCAGCGGAGCGGCGCTTTTTATTTTGGGCGCCGTGAATATTCACAAGTCCATGGCAACTTGAAAGTCGTGCGACATGATTCGCACAATTTGATACATTGTCGTCTTTTTTGGCGGCTGGCATGCCATTGATTTATGCAATGGCTATGTTCATAATGTTCCGGTGGTAAATTTTCTGTCGTAAAACGCCAAAAAATTAATGCACGGCCCTTAATTTGTGACGACCGTCACATCCCGGTGCTGATGCATCTGCCATTATTCGGTTCGCCGACTTGCGTCGCAAGTAAGCTGGACTGGAAGTTCATCATTTAACCTAGGAGCAATACATGGCTACAATCAAAGAGCAGGTACAGGAACTGTACGTTGCCTACTTCAACCGTCCTGGCGACGCCGCTGGCGTCGAGTACTACGTCAGCATGCTGGAAAAGGGCGTGTCGATCGACGTGCTGCGCGCTGACTTCGTGGGTTCCAAGGAATACACCGACACCTACGCCGGCAAGGGTACTGAAGCTGTCGTCAACTCGATCTACAACAACCTGTTCGGCCACGCCGCTGACATCCCAGGCCTGAAGTACTACGCCGGCCTGATCGATGCCAAGACTGTCTCCTACGACATCCTGCCATGGCTGATCGCCCGTGGCGCGCAGACCACCGACATCACCGCTTTCGCCAACAAGGCAACCGCTGCTGCAGCATTCACCGATGCCATCGCCGGCAACGCTGACCTGCGCATCGCTTACGCCAACGGCGGCGCTGCTGCCATCAACACCGCACGCGGCTACCTGGCCAGCGTGACCGACACCCCTGCCAGCCTGGCTGCAGCAGTGGCTGGCGTGGCAACGACCGTGCAAGCCGTGGTTCCGACCACCAGCACGACCCTGACCCAAGGCCTGGACAACATCGTTGGCGGCGCCGGCAATGACGTGATCAATGCTTTCGCTTCGAACCCGACCACCGGTACCGATGCCAACACGCTGACCTCCGTCGATACGGTCGATGGCGGCGCTGGTACGGATACGCTGAACATCGAAGTCAAAACCGTAGGTACGGGCGTTGACGCTGTAACGTTCAACAATGGCATTACCGGCACGATCAAGAACGTCGAGATCGTCAACATCAATCAAGTTGGCGCTACTGCGGCTATTGCCGTCGACGCATCGAAACTGGGTTCCTCGCTGCAGCAAGTATGGCAACAAGGCAAAGCTGGTGAAGTCACCAACCTGGCTGCCACTGCAACCGCCGGCTTCCGTGACGTGAACCAGACCGTGAGCGTGGTTGCTGCTGCTACCGCTGCGAAAGCAAGCGTTGCTCTGCAGAACTTCACCGAAGGTAATGTCATCAACGTCAAGGGCGACGCTCTGAACAGCGTTGCCGTGACCGGTTCCGTGATCGACGGTGCAGATGCTGGTACCGCTGTTGCAGCAGTTACCGTGGCAGTGACCGCCGCCAAGGATGTGGAGTCCGTCACCGTAAACACCGGTGTCAAGACGCTGCTGACCGTGACGAACGCTGCTGGCGGTACGAAGACCGTGTCGGCAGTTGACGCTTCGGCATCGACCGGCGCCGTGGAATTCGTTGGCGTTGCTGGCGTGTCCACCATCAAGGGTGGCGCAGGTGACGACACGCTGACGATCGCTACCGAAACCAAAGCTGCTGCGACGGGCGTTACCGCTGTCAACGCCAGTCTGGTCGCTGGTGCGGGCAAGGACACCATCACCGTCAAGACGCTCGGCGGTGGCACGACCACGGTCGACGCTGGCGAAGGCGACGATACTGTGAACATCACCGCCCGTAGCACCGGTATCCTGACCGTCAATCTGGGCGCTGGCAACGATACCTTCACCAGCGATGTAGCAATCGGCGCTAAAGACGTCGTCGACGCTGGCGCAGGCACCGACACGCTGCTGCTGAGCCTGGTTGGTTCCGCCAATATCGGCGCGTTCAGCAACTTCGACGCGTTCGATGCCAAAGGCCTGAAAGGCGCACTGGATGTGGAAATCCTGTCGGCGAAGAACACTGTGACCGAGTTCGTTGCTTCCGACGACGTCGGCGCGGATGCAACGCTGACCAACGTTGGCGCGAATGTTGGCTTCCGTGCCACGGGCGACATGGACGCAAGCGTCCTGACGCTGAACCAGAAGACGCCAGGTGCTCTGACCGTTACCGTCGATGCTGACGAAACCGGTGATGCGGATGATGGCGCGGAACTGATCGATGCTTCGGTTACCACCAACGCAACCTCGGTCAAGGCTGTATTCGGCACTTCGTACCTGGCGGATAACACGGCTGAAGCGGCACTCGCACTGAAAGCCGATAACGTAACCACGCTGAACCTGAGCACTGCTGCAGCTACGGCCGTGACCGTGGAATCTGGTGGCGCCCTGTCGTACAACGTGCTGAACGTTACCGACACCGGCAAGGATGGCAAGCTGGCTTCCATCACGATTACCGGCGACCGTGCGATCGAAGTGAACGGCACCACGACCTTGGCACTGGCTACGGTGGATTCGTCCGCTGCAACCGGCGGCCTGACGTTCGATCTGGCTGATCTGAAGAACGGCGGCGCAGTCAAGCTGGGTTCGGGCGTTGACCTGATCACGGTTGGCGCTACGTCCACGTCCACCGCTGCCGGTTCGAATGGCTTTGAACTGGTCCAAGGCTTCGAGAAAGCTGCTGCCGCAGCCGTCGGTACCGATGCAACCGCGAAAGCTGCTGCAATCGCTGACGCTGACCAGCTGAACCTGACCGGTGCTACGCTGGTTGCTGCTAACCTGGACAATGCTGCCGGTACCGTGAAAGACGGCGTGCTGGTCTTCAAGGGTGCAGGTGCCTCGACGATCGCTGCCGCTGCTACCACTGCTGCTGACTTCGCTGCTGACAACGCGGCTCTGGTGTTCGAGTACCTGGGCAATTCCTACGTGTTCGTCGACAACGCTACTGGCGACGACACCCTGGTTCAGATCACCGGCGTGACCGGCGTGACGGCTCTGGGCATGGAAGCTGGTACCAACCACTTCTTCCTGGTGTAATCCCTCGATGCCCTCCGGTCCGCCGGAGGGTATTGAACAAAAGGCCCCATCTCCGGATGGGGCCTTTTCATATCCGCCACACCCCAGCCCACGCGCCGAAAGCGCATGCGCTATACTCTCCGCCTCACCCACGGGCTCGCCCCGCCGACACCGAAACACCACAGACTGTCGTGTTTCCGTAAAGATTTTGTGACAACCGTCACATTTCCAGCCATTTTTAGGCGATAATTCCGTTGCGCTCTTAATCGGGCCTTTCCGCACATGCCTGTCGGATGTTGCCCTTTGGCCTCAACCTTTGCCAAGAAGCACGGCGTTTCACCACTAATGAAAAAACTACTCCCACTCAGGAACGAAATCGAGCAAACGCTGCTCGGCTTCAAGAAAACGTTCTACACCGTTGGCGCCTTCAGCGCGATCACGAACCTGCTGATGCTGGTTCCGTCGCTGTACATGCTGCAGGTCTACGACCGCGTGCTGCAGAGCCGCAACGAATACACGCTGCTGATGCTGACGGTGCTCATGCTGGGCGCCTACATGCTGATGGGCGCACTGGAACTGATGCGCAGTTTCGTGCTGATCCGTGTCGGTGCCCGGTTCGACATGCACCTGAACAAGCGCGTCTACACGGCCGCATTCGAGCAGAACCTGAAGCGTGCTGGCGGCAACGCCGGCCAGTCGCTGTCGGACCTGACGAACCTGCGCCAGTTCCTCACCGGGAACGCGCTGTTCGCGTTCTTCGACGCGCCATGGTTCCCGATCTACCTGATCGTCATTTTCCTGTTCAACTGGCAGCTTGGCCTGTTTGCACTGGTCGGCACCGCGATCCTGGTGATCCTGGCCGTGGTGAACGAGAAAGCCACGAAGAAGCCGCTGGCCGAAGCCAATGCCATGGCGATCTCGTCCGGCACCCTGGCCACGAACAACCTGCGCAATGCCGAGGTGATCGAGTCGATGGGCATGCTGCCCAACCTGATGGGCCGCTGGTTCAAGCAGCATGGCCTGTTCCTGCACTTGCAGGCCGAGGCCAGCGAAAAGGCCGGCAAGATCCAGGCTGTGACCAAATTCGTGCAGGTGTCGCTGCAGTCGCTGGTGCTGGGCTTCGGCGCACTGCTGGTCCTTGAAAACAAGATGACCCCAGGCATGATGATCGCGGCGTCGATCCTGGTGGGCCGCGCCATGGCGCCGGTGCAGCAGCTGATCGGCGTGTGGAAGAGCTGGTCCAGCACGCGCAGCGCCTATGAGCGCCTGACTGCGCTGCTGCAGGCCAATCCGCAGCGCGAGGCGGGCATGGAACTGCCGAAGCCCACCGGCCAGCTGAGCGTGGAAGGCGTGACCGCCGCGCCACCGGGCGTCACGGTACCGGTGATCCGTGGCCTGTCGTTCGCGATCAATGCCGGCGACGTGCTGGGTGTCGTCGGCCCGAGCGGTTGCGGCAAGTCGACGCTGGCACGCCTGCTGGTGGGCGTATGGCCGGCCGCGGTAGGCAAGGTGCGCCTGGACGGCGCCGACATCTACCACTGGAACAAGGCCGAGCTGGGCCCGCACATGGGTTACCTGCCGCAGGATATCGAACTGTTTTCCGGCACGATCGCCGAAAACATCTCCCGCTTCGGCGACGTGGATGCGGAAAAGGTCGTGGAAGCCGCCAAGCGGGCGGGCGTGCACGACATGATCCTGCACTTCCCGGATGGCTATGACACCCGGCTGGGCGACGGCGGCGCCGGGCTTTCCGGCGGCCAGAAGCAGCGCCTGGGCCTGGCCCGCGCGATGTACGGCGACCCGGCCGTGCTGGTACTGGATGAACCGAATTCGAACCTGGACGAAGCCGGCGAAGCGGCCCTGGTGCGCGCCGTCAATGACCTGCGCCAGCGCGGCAAGACGATCGTGCTGATCACGCACCGCACCAGCGCGATCGGCGCCACCACCAAGCTGCTGGTACTGCAGGAGAACGGCCAGGCGATGTTCGGCCCGACCCGCGACGTGCTGAATGCGCTGCAGGAACAGCAGAACAAGCGCCAGCTGCAGGTGCAGCAGGCACAGGCCGCGGCGCAGCAGCAGGCAGCCGCGCAGCAAGCCGCGGCACAGCAGGCACCGGGACAGCAGCCTGCCCCGGCACCACAGCAAGCGCCGGCAGCATCGCAGCCCGCAGCATCGCAGCCGGCAGCACCGCAGCCAGCGGCATCGCAGCCCGCAGCATCGCAGCCGGCAGCACCGCAGCAAGCGCCGGCAGCGGCACAGCAACAACCGGCGTCGCCGCAGGCAGCGCCTGCGCAGCCGGCCGGCCAGGCGCCGGCGGCAGCCACCACGGAGCAGAAATAATATGTCGAATATCGTCAAGGCGCCGCAGGGCGCAGCCGACGTCGTCAGCCACGACGTTTCGCCGATCACCGTCGAGACCGACGACCGTGCCTATGCCCGCCTGGGCTGGTTCATCGTGCTTGCCGGCGTGATCGGGTTCCTGATCTGGGCCTTCACGGCACCGCTGGACAAGGGTGTTCCGATGTCCGGCTTCGTGGCGGCCGAAGGCAACCGCAAGGCGATCCAATTGCAGGCCGGCGGCACCGTGCACGAGATCCTCGTGCGCGATGGCGACGTGGTCAAGGCCGGGCAGGTGCTGGTGCGGATGAACGACGTGCAGGTGAAGTCCGCCGCCGCCGTCACGCGCACGCAGTACTTCACGGCGCGCGCCGCCGAGGCGCGCCTGCTGGCCGAACTGCGCAACGAAAAATCCGTGCCGTTCCCCGCCGCGCTGGAGCAATACCGCAACGATCCCGAAGTGCAGCAGGCCGTGTCGCTGCAGGGCCAGCTGATGACGTCGCGCCAGATGGCGCTGCAGAACGAGCTTGGCGCACTGCAGGAAAATATCGAGGGCCTGAACGCGCAGATCAAGGGCGTGGACGAGTCGCGCATCGCCAAGAAGGCGCAGCTGGACATCCTGAAGGAACAGCTGGACAACTCGCGCGACCTGGCCAAGGAAGGCTATATTCCGCGCACCCGCCTGCTGGACCTGGAGCGTACCTATGCGCAGATCAGTGGCGCGATCTCGGAAGACATCGGCAATATCGCGCGTTCGAAGCGCCAGGTGCTGGAACTGAACCTGCGCCGCGCCCAGCGCCTGCAGGAATACCAGCGCGAGGTGCGCACCCAGCTTTCGGACGTGCAGAAGGAAGCCGAAGGCCTGCAGGCGCGCCTGCTGGCGCATGCGTATGAAGTGGAAAACGTCGAGGTCAGGTCGCCGGTGGACGGCATCGTCGTCGGCACCAGCATCTTCACCAAGGGCGCGGTCGTCACGCCTGGCATGAAGATGATGGAAATCGTGCCGGCGGGCGAAGCGCTGATCGTGGAAGGCGACCTGCCGGTCAACATGGTCGACCGCGTGCACCCCGGCATGCCGACGGAGCTGATCTTCTCGGCCTTCAACATCAACAAGACGCCGCATATCCCGGGCACGCTGATCCACGTGGCGGCCGACCGCACGGTCGACGAGAGGTCCGGCAACGCCTTCTACAAGGTCAAGGCGAAGGTGTCGCCGGAAGGCGCGAAGCTGATCGCCCACCAGAAGCTGGAAATCGTGCCGGGCATGCCGGTGGAACTGTTCGTGAAGACGGGCGAGCGCACGATGATGAGCTACCTGATGAAGCCCGTCATGGACCGTGCCCATTCGGCGATGTCGGAGGAGTGACGTGACGAAGCCTACAAGCAAGAAAATCCGCCGGACCTCCATGCTGCGCCGCCTGCCCATGCTGCTGGGCGCGGCCCTTCTGCTGCACGGCGGCGCGGCATCGGCGCTGGGCCTGATGCAGGCCTACCAGGCGGCGTTGCAGAACGACCCCGCGTTCCACGCGGCTTACTACGCGGCCGAAGGCGGCAAGGAATACAGGGTGATCGGCCGCTCCGCCCTGCTGCCGAGCGTTTCCGCAAGCCTCAGCGGCAGCAAGTCGCATACGGTGACGACGTTCCCCGGCAGTGTGCAGCCGGAGCGCGACCAGCACTATATCGCCCGCTCGAAAGTGCTGCAGGTGCGCCAGCCACTGGTCAGCCTCGACGCGCTGGCCCGCTACAAGCAGGGCAAGGCGCAGAGCGAGTACAGCGCGGCGCAATTCGACAGCCAGCAGCAGGAAGTGATCGTACGCGTGGCCGCCGCCTACTTCGAAGTGCTGTTCCAGCAGGAGCAGCTGGCACTGGTGCAGGTGGAGCGCGACATGTACCTGGAACAGCGCAAGGTCAACGACCTGCTGTTCACGAAGGGCGAGGGCACCCGGACCGACGCGATCGAAACCCAGTCGCGGCTCGACCTGGCCGAGGCGCAGGTGCTGGAAGGGCAAGACAACGTGATCAACGCAAAGACCACGCTGGCCGGCATCATCGGCGGCGAGGTCGGCGAGCTCGATCCGTTGCGGCCGGGCTTCCGCGTGGCGCCCACCGACACCCAGGGCTTCGACGAGTGGAAGCGCATGGCGATGGAAAACAACCCGGACATCAAGACGCTGCAGTACGGGATCGAGATCGCGCGCCAGGAATTCAACAAGGCGCGCGCCGGCCATACGCCGCGGCTCGATATCGTGGGTACCTACCAGAAGAGCGAATCGGACACCTACAACACGATCAACCAGAACATCGATTCCCATGCGATCGGCTTCCAGCTGAATATTCCGCTGTACAACGGCGGCGCCGTCAGCGCGCAGGCGCGGCAGGCCGCGGCCAACAAGAGCAAGGCCGAGGAAGACCTGCAAAGCCAGATCGACAAGACGCTGACCGCGCTGCGCAAGGACTACAACACGATGGCCAGCAGCGTGCGGCGCATCGATGCGCTGGTGAAGGCGGTCGATTCGGCCAACCTCCTCATCAAGGCCACCGAGCAAAGCATCAAGGGCGGGGTGCGCATCAACCTCGACCTGCTGAACGCCAAGCGCCAGCTGTACACGGCGCAGCGCGACCTGGCGCAGGCGCGCTACGGCTACCTGCAGGCATCGCTGCGCATGCGCGCCGCGGCCGGCGTGCTGTCGGCGGAAGACTTGCGCATGGTGGCGGCGTACTTCGACTGAAAAGAGCAGGGCAGGGGCGGTGCGGGCGCGCGAATCGTCGTTATAATCGCGGCTATTTGCGCGCGCCGCCCCGATGAAATCGCTCAACCTGCCGTATAACCCGCGGATCGACCAGTTGCGCTGGCTGGCCGTCACGCTGGTCTTCCTGTTCCACTTCTATCTCGAGTATCGCGGGCTGGGCGGCCGCGAGATCGCCACGCCGTGGGCCGGGTTGGTCACGCAGGGGCACACCGGCGTGGCGCTGTTCTTCGCGCTGTCCGGCTTCCTGTTCATGCAGATCGCGCTGTACCAGCGGCAGATCGACTATGGCGCATTCCTGCGCAACCGCTGCCTGCGCATCCTGCCGCTGTTCCTGACGATCTTCGTGCTGGCCACGTCGATCGGCCGCGACAAGTTCGCACCGCAAGACCTGCTGTACGTGCTGGCCACGAACCTGGGGCTGGCGCCCACGTCCTATACGCCGGTGACCGGCGCGGCGTGGAGCATCTCGGTCGAATTCACCTTCTATCTCGTGTTCCCGTTCCTGGCGCGCTTCACGCTGGAGCAGGGTGCGCGCTACCTGTGGCAATTGCTGGCGCTGATGGCGTTCTTCAAGCTGGCCGCGTTCCATGTCAACGAGAAGAGCACGCTGATGTATTTCAGCACGCTGGTGGGGCGCTTCGACCAGTTCCTGATCGGCATGCTGGCAGCGCTGCTGGTCGCCCGGCACGGCGCCGCGCTGCAGCGGCACGCACTGTGGCTGCTGCCGTTGTCGGCCGCGATCGTGGTCTGCAACAGCGCGCTGCAAACGCGCTACGGCGCGTTCGAGCCGTATACCCATAAAACGTTCTGGATCTGGTGGTCGATGCTGGAAGCGGCCGGCTGGAGCGCGGTGATCGTTGCCTGGGTATCGTTCCGGCGCCCGCTGCCGCGCTTGATCGAGCGAACGCTGGACCACGGCGGCAAGATCAGCTTCTCGTTCTACCTGCTGCACATGGGCGTGCTGCACCTGCTGTCGCGCACCTTCGGCCTGCCCGATTTCACCGGCCAGCATCGCTGGAACGTGCTCATCGCGCTGGTCGCCACGTATGCCGCCACCTGGGCCATTTCCGCGCTGTCCTACAACGCCATCGAAGAACCCTTCCTGCGCCTGCGCCGCAGCTACGGCGCCAAGAACAAGCAAGACTAAAAACAGGGGACGGACCCCTGTTTCCTGGCAATTTTCCTGGAAACAGGGGTACGTCCCCAGTTTTGCTGTTTGCCTCAGCCGGCGGTGGTGCCGTGGCAGTGCGGGCAGGAGACGCCGTACACGTATTCCGGCGCCAGTTGCTGGCGCGGGGTGACGATGGCGCGGCAGGCGAAGCATTGCACGGTTTCCGTGGGCTGCAGCTGCGGATTGAGCGCGGTGCGGTAGTCGAAAACGAAGCAGTCGCCCGTGTAGTGGGCGCCGCCCACGTCCTCGAAATATTTCAGGATGCCGCCTTCGAGCTGGTAGACGTTGTCGTAGCCGATGTTCTGCATGTGGATCGCCGCCTTCTCGCAGCGGATGCCGCCGGTGCAGAACGTGACCACGGTCTTGCCCTCGAAATCGGCCTTGTGCTCCTCGATCACCTGCGGGAATTCGGTGAATTTCCTGATGCGATAGTCGACGGTGTTGTCGAAGGTGCCGACATCCACTTCGAAATCGTTGCGGGTGTCGACCATCACCACCGGCTTGCCATGGTCGTCATGGCCCTGGTCCAGCCAGCGCTTCAGGGTCCGCGCATCGACGAACGGCGCGCGGCCTTCTTCCGGCTTGATCAGCGGCATGCGCATCGTGATGATCTCGGCCTTGATCTTCACCAGCATGCGTTTGTGGGACTGCTCGGCGGACAGGCTTTCCTTCACTTCCAGGTCGGCCAGGCGCGCATCGGCACGCACCCAGGCCAGGTAAGCGTCGATGTTTGCGCGCGTGCCGGACAGGAACATGTTGATGCCTTCCGGCGTCAGCAGGATCGTGCCCTTCAGGCCGAGGCGCTGCGTGATTTCCTGGTATTGCGGCCGCAGTTCTTCGAGGTTATCGAGCGTGATGAACTTGTAGGCGGCGATATTGACGAAAACGTCGGCGGCGGGCGCCGAATGTGACGATACGGCGCCGGCCTGGACGGGGGCGCCGAGAGTGCTAGCTTGCATATGGAATCAGGGTCGGAATAGCGGAACAGCCGACATTATAAGCGTATCGGCTGCCAATCCCCGGCGTTGACGCGGCTTCCCGCCCGTTTATGCAACGGTGCCGGCGCGGCGCCTGCGCCCGGCGAGCAGTGCCGCCAGGCCGGCGCCGGCCAGCAGCAGCGACGTCGGCTCGGGAACGGCCTGCTGCTGCTCCTCCTGGCGCAGCGACCAGTTCGCATAAGTGATGAGTGCCGAATTGGCACTGTTGCCGAATCCGATATACGGTGCGATCACATCCAGGTACTGGGTTGCCGTGTTGGTGAATGCGGCTCCCGTCACGGAAATGAAGCCGATGTCGAACGCGGTCACCACGGAGCAGGAGAGCGGGTTCGAGCACCCGTTGGTCCGGGCTGGCGAGGTGTCGTACACGCCCTGGAAGACCAGCCGGTTCAGGGCGTCGGATGCGGCCCAGCTGTCGTCGTACGAATCGAACATCAGCTGGTCGGCCGCCTGGCGCGTGTCCGAGAACAGCACATCGTATTGCTGGCCGCCCACCTCGACGCCCTTGGCACCCATCAGTATGCCGTTCTGCACCAGCAGGATCGGACTTGCCCAGGCAGCGGCCTGCACGCCCAGGAGCAGGGCACCGTGCAGCAGCATATTTTTGACAATGGTTCCCACGATTGCTCCTGTAGAGGAATTCAGTAACTGGTACGCTCGAGCGTAGAAAAGCAAGCTTGGTGCCAGATCGATAATTTTGAGGAAAATCAACACGATGGTTGAGCTCGATCAAATGCTCGGCCAGAAAATGTAAAGTTTCTCGACAACTGCTCGACAGTGCGTCGTTGGCCGGCCGCACCTCAACGGCGGTAAAATAGCGCCTTCGCCGCACGAACCACCGCCCAATCGATCCCATGAGCACCGAAGTCCTAGACCAGTCCGCAGACCAGCCCGTTATCCAGCCAGACGAACCCGCCGCGCCGCCCGGGCCCGATTTCGTCCACCTGCGGGTGCACTCGGAATATTCGATCGTCGATGGCCTGGTGCGCATCGACGACCTGGTCAAGGCGGCCGTCAAGGACAAACAGGGGGCGCTGGCGGTGACCGACCTGTCGAACCTGTTCGGCATGGTCAAGTTCTACAAGAGCGCGCGCGGCAAGGGTATCAAGCCGGTGATCGGCTGCGATGTGTGGATCACCAACGACGACAACCGCGAAAAACCCTGCCGCCTGCTGCTGCTGGCGAAAAACCGGGTGGGCTACCTGCAGCTGTGCGAACTGCTGTCGATGGCCTGGCTGACCAACCAGTACAAGGGGCGGGCCGAGCTGCGCACCGAGTGGCTGCAGGCGCTGAAGGACCAGACGTATGACGTGATGCCCGGCGAGAGCGGTGCCAACGGGCTGATCGCGCTGTCCGGCGCGCAGTTCGGCGACATCGGCAGCGCGATCGACAACGGCAACCTGGAGCTGGCCGAGAAAAACGCGCAGAAGTGGTCGGCCATCTTCCCGGGGCATTTCTACATCGAGATCCAGCGTGCCGGCCAGCCGAACCAGGAGGCGCAGGTGCGCCAGTCGGTGGCGCTGGCCGCCAGGCTGCGCCTGCCGGTGGTGGCGACGCACCCGGTGCAGTTCATGTCCGAGCAGGAGTTCATCGCGCACGAGGCGCGCATCTGTATCGCCGAAGGCGAAATGATCGCCAATGCAAAGCGGCCGAAGCGCTTCAACGAGCAGATGCGCTTCCTGACGCAGCAGGAGATGGCGATCCTGTTCGAGGATTTGCCGGCCGCATTGCAGAACTCCGTGGAAATCGCCAAGCGCTGCAATGTGACGCTCACGCTGGGCAAGCCGCAGCTGCCGAACTTCCCCACGCCGGGCATGACGATCGACGAATTCCTCATCGCCGAAACAAAAAAGGGGCTGGAAGAGCGCCTGCTGCAGCTGTTCCCCGACCCGGCGGTGCGCGAAAAGAACCGCCAGCGCTACGAGGAGCGGCTGGAGTTCGAGAACAAGACGATCATCAACATGAAGTTCCCGGGCTACTTCCTGATCGTGGCCGAGTTCATCCAGTGGGGCAAGAACAACGGCGTGCCGATCGGCCCGGGCCGCGGCTCGGGCGCGGGCTCGCTGGTGGCATACGCGCTGAAGATCACCGACCTCGATCCGCTGAAGTACAACCTGCTGTTCGAGCGCTTCCTGAATCCGGAACGGGTCTCGATGCCCGACTTCGACATCGACTTCTGTCAGGAAAAGCGCGAGCTGGTGATCCAGCACGTCAAGGACCTGTACGGCCGCGACGCCGTGTCGCAGATCGCCACCTTCGGTACGATGGCGGCGAAGGGCGCGATCCGCGACGTCGGCCGCGTGCTCGATTTCGGCTACAACTTCTGCGACGGCATCTCGAAGCTGATCCCGTTCAAGCCGGGCAAGCCGGTGTCGATCGCCGAGGCGATCGAGGAAGAACCGCTGCTGAAGGAACGCCTCGAGAACGAAGAAGAGGTGCGCCAGTTGCTGGACCTGGCGCAGCAGGTCGAAGGCATTACCCGCGGCATCGGCATGCACGCCGGCGGCGTGCTGATCGCGCCGGGCAAGCTGACCGATTTCTGCCCGCTGTACACGCAGTCCGGCGATTCGGGCGTGGTGTCGCAGTACGACAAGGACGACGTGGAAGCCGTGGGCCTGGTGAAGTTCGACTTCCTGGGCCTGACCACGCTGACGATCCTCGACCGCGCGGTGAACTACATCCGCGAGCTCGATCCGGCGATGCAGGACTTCAACCTGGAGACGCTGCCGCTGGACGACCGTGCCTCGTACGACCTGCTGACCAAGGCCAAGACGGTGGCCGTGTTCCAGCTGGAGTCGCGCGGCATGCAGGGCATGCTGAAGGATGCGCGGCCCGACCGCTTCGAGGACATCATCGCGCTGGTGGCGCTGTACCGCCCGGGCCCGATGGACCTGATCCCCGACTTCTGCAAGCGCAAGCACGGCGAGAAGTTCGAATATCCGGACCCGCGCACCGAGGGCATCCTGTCCGAGACCTACGGCATCATGGTCTACCAGGAGCAGGTGATGCAGATGGCGCAGATCATCGGCGGCTACTCGCTGGGCGGCGCCGACATGCTGCGCCGCGCCATGGGCAAGAAGAAGGCCGAGGAAATGGCCGAGCACCGCGAGATCTTCCGCAAGGGTGCCGGCGAGCGCGGGCTGACCACCGAGAAGGCCGACGAGATCTTCGACCTGATGGAGAAGTTCGCCGGCTACGGTTTCAACAAATCGCACGCCGCCGCCTACGCACTGCTGTCGTATCACACCGCGTACCTGAAGCAGCACCATACGGCCGCGTTCATGGCGGCCAACATGTCGCTGACGATGGACGACACCGAAAAGGTCAAGATCCTCGTCGAGGATTCGATCGAGGTGTGCGGCCTGACGATCCTGCCGCCGGACATCAACCTGTCGGCCTACCGCTTCCGTCCGGACGGCCCGCCGCCGTCCGTCACCGGCAAGAAGGTCACCAACATCCGCTACGGCCTGGGTGGCGTGAAGGGCGCCGGCCAGAACGCGATCGAGGCGATCATCGCCGCGCGCGAGGCCGATGGCCCGTTCAAGAGCCTGTTCGATTTCTGCAAGCGGGTGGACAAGCGCCAGATCAACCGCCGCACCATCGAGGCGCTGATCCGCTCGGGCGCGTTCGACTGTTTCGGCGTCGACCGTTCGGTGCTGTTCGCATCGGTGGCCTTCGCGATGGAATGCGCCGAGCAGGAGCTGAAGGCGGCCAACCAGGTGAGCCTGTTCGGCGGCGACGACAGCGACCTGGTCGCCCCGCCGGAATACGTACAGGCCACGCCGTGGACCGACCGCCAGAAGCTGGCCGAGGAAAAGATCGCGCTGGGCTTTTATTTGTCCGGCCACATGTTCGACTCGTATGCGGCCGAAGCGCGGCGCTTTGCCCGCACCAAGCTGTCGGAACTGGAGCCGTCGCGCGAGCCGCGCATGATGTGCGGCGTGATCACCGGCATCCGCACGCAGATGACGCAGCGCGGCAAGATCCTCATCGTCAGCCTGGACGACAAGAGCGCCGTGGTGGAAGTGACCGTGTACAACGAGATCTTCGAGGCCAACAAGAAGGCCTTCAAGGAAGACGAATTCCTGGCCGTGACCGGCAAGGTGTCGGAAGACCGCTTCACCGGCGGCCTGCGCATCTCGGCCGAGAAGGTCTACGACATCGTCGCCGCGCGCCTGCAGTTCGGCCGCCAGATGGGCTGGCTGCTGCCGGCCGCCGTGGCACCCGCGAAACTCCACGAAGTGCTGGCACCGCACCGTGACGACTACGGCCTGCCGGTGCAGATGCGCATCAAGCCGCAGGGCATCGACTGCACGCTGCAACTGGGCGACAACTGGCACGTGTTGCCCTCCGACGAACTCACGCTGGCGCTGGAACAGGTGCTGGGCGCGAAGGAGGTGGCGGTCGAATACTAAAAACAGGAGCAAAAAATTAGGGACGGACCCTGTTTTTCAGGAAATTTCCTAGAAAACAGGCGGTCCGGCGTTCCGGTCTGTCCCTATTTGTTGGTCCCTATTTGTTGTCCCTATTTATTTGCTGCGCGGGGCGCGCACGGCGGCGACGAGGTTGCGCACGAAGGCCTTCATGTCGAACCGGTCGTCGAACGCATGCAGCGCCCGGTCGGCCATTTGCGCCGTGTACGGCGCATCGTCCAGCAGCTGCAGGATGGCGGCCCGCATCGCGGCGGCGTCGCCCTGCGGCACGAGCAATGCCTCGTTGCCGTCGCTGACATAATCCTCCACCGTCAGCGTGCGCGTGATCACGGTGGCCTTGTTGAAGGCCATTGCCTGCAGCAGCACCATCTGGCCGGCCGAGATGTCGGCCACGCCCAGCGGCACCACCACGAAGCGCGCGTTCTTCAGCTGTTCGACATAGTCGCCGTCGTAGCAGTTGCGCAGCACGTTCACGTTGGGCGGAATGGCCAGCCCGGCAAGCGGCTTGTCGTTGTCGCACACCACGTGCAGGTCGATCGGCAGGCCGGCCATCGCGGCGAACAGCGTGCCGTAGTCGCGGCCGGATCTGCCGGCGGTGAGAATGTACGGTGAGGCCGATGCTTCCGGCAATTCCTCGCGGCCGTAGATGTGGGTGCCGTGCGGGATGTAGAACACCTCGGTGCGGCCGTTCGCGAACAGCTCGCTGTAGCGCTCGCGCTCCTTCTTTGAATGGCAGATGACCTTGTCGACGAACGACATCACGAAGCGGAAGTAGAGCAGGCGCAGCCGGTTCAACAGCGGATGCTGGCGCGGCGTGAGGATGAAGCCCAGCAGCACGATCTGCGTGCGGCGCGAGAACAGGGCGCGCAGCGGCGCGAAGATCAGCACTTCGATGTCCGAGCCCAGTACCACCGCCTCCGGATGCGTGCGGCTGGTGATCAGCGAACGGATCGCGGCGCGCAGCGCGAACCAGGCCAGTTTCGGCCAGCCGACCAGCAGCAGCTTGAGCCGCGAGCGATAGCGGAAGCGCACGTCGTCCGCGAACAGCCGGTAGTCGACGCCGAGTTCCTTCAGGCCGAGGGCGAACGGCGAACGCGTGCCGTCCTTCGTGTAGGTGGGGAAGAAATGGATCACGGCGGCCCTGTCGCGGTTGGAGTTAACAAAGAGGCATTACCAATCTGTTAATTGTACCCCGTGCAAACCGCGTGTGAACGCTGGCGCGGCGCGCGGCGCCATCCAGTGTTGCGCCGACGCAGGGCGGATAACCAACCACGGCATCCGGCGGTGCCGGCGCCGCCGCCCATGGGCTCTCTACATGTCTTTCAGGCCGGTAATCGCATAGCCCTTGGTGCCGATCTGTTCAGGCAGACGTTCGATGTGGAAGTCCGGCAGGGTGTCGGCGTCGTCGTCGACTTCCAGCGCCTTGGCTTGCGGTTCCCAGTCGGTGTTGATCGCTTCCTGCGGGATCGGCTTCCCTTCCGGCACGGCCAGATAGGAAAAAATGCCATCGTGTTCGGGTCGTCGGTAGATGTCCAGGCGCATTGCGGTTCCTCCTCGTTGGGTTGCTTGAGTTGCTACATACGGTGAGTGCCTAGCTTGGCAGTACCTGCGTGCAAGCTCAGTTCGGTACCGCACAAGCCGTCAGCAATCGATTGTACTCCGCGCCCGCCGGGCCGCCGTTCCGGATGGGAATGCGCGCCGGCGTGCGCCGGAATGCGCAAATCGCCTACCTGGCCGGCGCCTTGTCCAGCGTGGCGGCCAGTTCGTGCAGGCCGGCGGTCGCCAGCATGGTGCCGTCGGTGGCGCGCTGCAGCACCACCTGGCGGTTCGAGCTTTCCTGGTCGCGCTGGTTCTCGCGGTGCCACAGGTGATAGACCTCGGTGGCGAATGCGCCATCCTTGCGCAGCACGCCGGCATTGAACAGCCGTACCACCAGGTCGGAATCCTCGTGGCCCCAGCCCGTAAAGCTCTCGTCGAAGCCGTTCACGCGATCCAGGTCGCTGCGCCACACGGCCAGGTTGCAGCTCTTGATGCGCCGCCAGCTGAACTTGCGCCGTTCGCGGCCCGCGTCCGGCAATACCAGCACCGTTTGCAGGAATTTGTTGAAATCGCCTGCCATCCTGAGTCGCAGGCGCTCGAGCGTGCCCAGCCGGTGCAGGTCGATATGCGCATCGAGCAGCGTGCGGGTGTACCGCTCCGACAGCAGCACGCGGCTGCCGGAGACGAGGAATCCCGGGCGCGCGAGCTTGCGGTGCTGCGACACGAAGTTCTTTTCGGGGATGCAGTCGCCGTCCAGGAACACGATGTAGTCGCCGCTGGCGGCCAGCGTGCCCAGGTTGCGCACGCGCGCCGCGCGGAAGCCTTCGTCGGGCTGCCATACGTGCCGCAGCGGCACCGGGGCGCGCCGGCGCAGCGCTTCCACGCAGTCCCGCGTGTTGTTCGTGGAGCCGTCATCAGCGATAATGATTTCGAAATGCGGGTCATCCTGTGCAAAGCAGGCTTCGATCACGGCCGCCAGCGCATCCGGGCGGTTATAGGTCGTGACAATGACAGAGATTTTTGACGCTGGTTGCATGAAGTCGGCGCGCCCCACAAGAACATTGATGAATAAAAATATTGCCAGGCAAGCCGACGACGTTACCCCTGTAGCCGCTGTTTCCTCTGTTGCCGCAGTTACCGTCCAATGCCTGGTCTTCCTCCTGCCTTTCCTGACCCTGATCACCAATGCCGGCGTAGGCCTGTGCAGCTTTGGCTTCCTGCTGGCGGCGATCTGGTGCCACAGGCAGGGCCTGCCGGAGTTCCGGCGACATCTTAACGACATCCGCGGCGTTTTGACAGCTTTCGCCGCGGCCTGCCTGTTCGTCGGCCTGTCCGTGCTGCTGCATGGCGATATCTACCTGCGCAACTGGGAAAAACCTGTGCGCATGCTGCTCGCCGTCACCGCGCTCATTGCCGTGCTCGCTTGCCGGCCCAGCCGCAAGGCCCTGTGGTGGGGCCTGATCGGCGGTGCCGTGGGCGGCGCCTGCCTGGTCGGCTACCAGCGCTGGATACTGCATATCGACCGGCCCGGCGGGTTGATGAATGCGATCACGTTCGGCGACATCGTACTGTGCATGGGCCTGATGTGCCTGGCCGCGGTGCTCGATTTCCGCGGCCGGCAACGCCTCTGGCCGGCACTGGGCGTGGTGGCCGGCCTGGTCGGCACCCTGGCCACCGGCACGCGCGGCGGCTGGGTGGCGATCGTTTTCGCGGCGCTGCTGTTCCTCAAGTATGGCCACTACCTGCGCGGCCGCTTCGCCAAGGGCGCCGCCTCGCTGGTGGCGGTGCTGATGATCGGCGCCTACTTCGTGCCGCAGACGGGCATGAGCGAACGGCTGGAACAGGGCGTCAGCGACGTGCAGACCTATTTCACCGGCGGCAGCGCCTTTACCAACGTGGGGGTGCGGCTGGAATTGTGGAAGGGCGCCGCACTGCTGGCGGCGCGCGATCCGTGGATGCCGAGCGGCCAGGAACAGGTCCATGCGGAGCTCGGTGAACTGGTGGCCGCCGGCACGCTGCAGCCGTTCGTGCTGGAAGCCGAGCATTTCCATAACGATGCACTGCAGGCGCTCGTGTTCGGCGGCGTACTGGGCCTGTTTTGCTGGTTCGGCACGCTGCTGCTGCCGTTCCTGTTCTTCCTGCGCATGCTGCACTCGCACGAATCGGCGCCGCCGGCGCTGGTGTCGTCGGCGCTGGCCGGACTGCTTCTCGTGCTGAGCTATTTCAGCTTCGGCCTGACGGAAGTGATCTTCTGGTCCATGCGCAGCGCGATGTTCTATGCGCTGATGCTGTTCGTGCTGATGGCCCTGTGCCTGAATGCCCGTGAAGGAAAGCAGTAAATGTCCCCGAATTTGCCACGTATTCTCGTTATCTCCCCCAACTGGATCGGCGACGCCGTGATGGCGCAACCGCTGTTGCAGCGGCTGCGCGCCTTGCACCCGGACTGGCCGATCGACGTGCTGGCGCCGCCCGCCGTAGCCCCGGTCTGGCGGCAGATGCGCGAAGTCGACGAGGTGCTGCAGACGCCATTCCGCCATGGCCCGCTGCAGTTGCGCGAGCGCTGGCGCTACGCGCGCCTGCTGAAGGCGCGCGGCTATGCCGAAGCCTATGTGCTGCCGAATACGCTGAAATATGCGCTGATTCCATGGCTCGCCGGCATCCGGCGCCGGGTCGGGTACAAGGGCGAGAGCCGTTATGGCCTGATCAACGTGATGCACCATGACGAGGTGCCGCCCCGGCCGATGGTGCCGTTCTACGCGGCACTGGCCAACGCGCCGGATGCGCCGCTGGCGCCCGCACCGAAACCGGCGCTGCAGGTGACGCCGGAACAGGTGGCCGCCGCCTGCGCGAAGGCCGGCCTGGCGCCGGAGCGCCCGCTGGTGGTGTTCGCCCCGGGTGCCGAGTTCGGTTCGGCCAAGCGCTGGCCGCCGGCCCATTTCGCCGCGCTGGCGCAGGCCATCGTGGCGCAGGTGCCGCGCGCGCAGGTGGCACTGCTGGGCTCGCCAAAAGACCGTCCTGTGTGCGAGGAGATCCTGGCCGCCGTCGCCGGCACGCCTGCCGCGAAGGCGGTGCTGAACATCGCCGGCCAGACCAGCCTGGCGGAAGCGGTGGCGCTGATCGGCCACAGCGATGCCGTCGTCAGCAACGATTCCGGCCTGCTGCACGTGGCATCGAGCCTGGACCGCCCGGTCGTGGCGATCTACGGCCCCACCGATCCGGACCACGCGCCGCCGTTCTCGACCGTGGCGGCGGCGCTGTCGCTGCGGCTCGACTGTTCGCCGTGCCGGCAGCGCGAGTGCCCGCTGGGCCACCACGACTGCATGCGCAAGCTCGACGCCGGCACCGTCTGGCGCACCTTGCAGCCGATGCTGCCGGCGGCCGTCACGGCCTGAAGGCAGGGCGGGAGCCCGCCGGCGCAGCCGGCCAAGGCGGCACGGCGATGCCGCCGGCACGCCGGGTGCGACTCAGTCGAGCAGGGTCAGCTGAAGTTCCCAGGGCCAGATCAGGCGCCTGCCCACCGCTTCCTTTTGCATCACGATGGCGGCCGACAGGCTGTCGTCGATGCAGGCGCTCAGCTCTTCCACGCGCGCCAGGATCTCGCCGCGCTTGCCGGGGTCGGTTTCCCACAGCAGCGCCTCCCAGCATGCCGCGATCGACGCCCGCTCGATCATCACTTCCGGATGATGGAACAGCCAGCGCACGAACGGCGTGCAATCGCTGCGCTCATGCCAGAGCAGGCCATACATCTGCATGTACTCGCGCGCGGCCTGCGGCATGGTCGTGTCGTCCGGGTGCCAGGCGACGTGCGGAGCGGGGTCCGGATTGCCGCCGAGAATTTCGGCGATGTAGGGATTGGTGACGAAACCGCGGCGCAGCGCGGTGGCGGCGGCCACGAAGCGGCGCGCAGTCAAGTGGCCCAGCGCCAGTTCGTACCAGTATGGCGGATACGTTTCGGCATGTTCCACCAGCACGTCGACGGCCCGGTCCGTCTGGCCGGCGCGCAGCAGTTCCGAGCCCCACAGATAGCGCACTCCCTGGTTGTCGGTCGGGTTGCGCAGCAGCATCTGCTCAATCAGCGCGGCGGCGTCCTTGTGGCGGCGCAGGCCCATATAGCCGAGTACGGCCACATGCATCAGCCGCAGGTACGCACGATTGTCGATGTTGAGCCATTCGATGCGTCCGGCGAAGCCTGCGGGAATTTGCCGGTTGGCCACGGCCAGGCCCGCCAGCGCGGCGTCGAGCGCTTCTTCCGGCTTGCCCTGGCGATGCCAGTAAAAGGCGATCTGCGTCTGCGCATCGATGAAGTCCGGCGCCTGGGCCAGCAGCTCCTGCAGCGCCGCCAGGTACCCGGCGTCGCTCAGCTGGCCGGTTTCATGGCCGTCGAGGATGGCGTTGAACTGGCCAAGCAAGGGGCCGTACTTGTCTTCTGTATAGCCGAATTCGCCCGATTCGGCATCGATTGCTTCGAATTCCAGTGGCATGTCATGCGGAGAACTTTGTTGGTAACAATGCATGATAACAGCAAGAATCGCGTATCCATCCGGTAGGGTATTACTTGTGGAGCGGAAACTTGGAAGGCGCCGTCCGGGCGCTGCCGCCACCGCGTGAAGCCCGGAATGCAGACCAGCGCGCAAATGGGCGATGCCGCGCGCCCGGCGATCACTTGTGCATCCTGGCGACCGGAGCAAGCGGTTCCAGTACCGCGGCGGGCTGCTCGTCGGCGAAGGCCGCACCGCGGTCAAGGACGGCCCTGGCCTGCTGCATGTCGATGGCTTTTTCCCAGCGCGCCACCACGACCGTGGCGACGCCGTTGCCCACCAGGTTCGTCACCGCACGGGCTTCGTTCAGGAAGCGGTCGACACCCAGCAGCAGCACCAGCCCTTCGACAGGAATCTTGTGCATCGAGGCCAGAGTGGCCGCCAGTGCCACGAAGCCGGCGCCGGCCACCCCGGCCGAGCCCTTCGAGGTGAACAGCAGCACGCCCAGCAGCACCAACTGGTCCCACAGCGTCAGGTCGATGTTCATGGCCTGGGCGATGAAGATCGACGCCATCGTCAGGTAGATCGCCGTGCCGTCGGCATTGAATGCATAGCCGGTCGGCAGCACCAGGCCGACGACCGGCTTGGGAATGCCCAGTTTTTCCAGCTTGACGAGCATCTGCGGCAGGACCGCCTCGGTCGATGCGGTGCCGAGCGTGACCAGCAGCTCATCCTTGATGTAGCGCATGAACTTGAACAGCGACAGCCCGCAGACCCGCATGATGAAGCCCAGTACCAGCACGATGAATACGGCTGACGTCAGGTAGAGGCAGAGGATCAGCTGGCCAAACGACGCCAGCGTGCCGATGCCGTACTTCCCCACGGTGAAGGCCATGCCGCCGAAGGCACCCAGCGGCGCCACGTACATGGCGATGCGCACGACACCGAACATGCCTTGCAGGAACTGGTCGAGCATGTCGACAAAGGGTTCGACCGGCTTGCCGGCACGGGCCAGCGCAATGGCGAACAGCAGCGAGAAGAAAATGATCGGCAGCATTTCGCCGGCGGCGAAGGCGCCCACCACGCTGTTCGGCACCATGTTCAGGATGAAATCGAACGTGCCGCCCTGCTGTTCCGCTCTCCTGGCGTACGTTTCAACCGATGAACCGTCGATATGCGCGGGGTCGATGTTCATGCCGGCGCCGGGCTGGAAAACGTTGACGACGACGAGGCCGATAGCCAGCGCGAGCGTGGAAGCGATCTCGAAATACAGGACGGCCTTCAGGCCGACGCGGCCGGCTTCGTGGACATTGTTCATGCGGGCGATGCCGACCACGATGGAGGCGAAGATGATCGGTGCCAGCAGCATCTTGATCAGCTTGATGAAGAGGTCGCCCAGCGGTTTCAGCTGGGCTCCCAGGTCCGGCATGAAATGGCCCAGCGCAATGCCGGCGGCAATGGCAATCAGGACCTGGACATAGAGCTTGGAGAGGGATGTTCCGATGAAGGTGGATCGCATGGCTGTCTCCTGTTGCGAATAATCCGAACTTCCGATGGACAGGCGTGGCCGTGGCAACCGCGGGGGCTGCCGCGCTGCGCACTGTCCTGTCGATTGAACTGCTGGCGGACCGCGCCTCTTCTTTGGAGGCGTTACCGGTCGGCCGGTCGCGCAGGCTTAAGCCGACAGCTTCTGCATCTCCGCGAAGAGGTCCGCCTTGCCTTCGAAACCGATGCCGGGCAGGTCCGGCATGGTGATGTAGCCGTTATCGACCTGCACGCCATCCGGGAAGCCGCCGTAGGGCTGGAACAGGTCGGGGTAGGATTCGTTGCCGCCCAGCCCCAGGCCGGCCGCGATGTTCAGCGACATCTGGTGGCCGCCGTGCGGGATGCAGCGGCTCGGCGACCAGCCGTGCTCGCGCAGCATGTCGAGCGTGCGCAGGTACTCCACCAGGCCGTACGACAGGGCGCAGTCGAACTGCAGCCAGTCGCGGTCGGCGCGCATGCCGCCGTAGCGGATCAGGTTGCGCGCATCCTGCATCGAGAACAGGTCTTCGCCGGTCGCCATCGGGTTCTTGTAGTAATTGCGCAGGGTTGCCTGCAGCTCGAAGTCCAGCGGATCGCCCGGTTCCTCGTACCAGAACAGGTCGTACTGCGACAGGGCCTTGGCATACTGGATCGCCGTGTCGAGGTCGAAGCGGCCGTTGGCGTCCACCGCCAGTTTCTGGCCATCGCCCAGCACGGAAAGGATCGAATCGATGCGGCGCAGGTCTTCGTCCAGCGAGGCGCCGCCGATCTTTTTCTTGACGACGGTGTAGCCGCGGTCGATGTAGCTGCGCATCTCGTCCTTCAGCTTGCCGTGGTCCTGGCCCGGGTAGTAATAGCCGCCGGCGGCATACACGAAGATCTTGCGGTTCGCCCTGCCGTCGCCGTAGCGGTCGGCCAGCAGCTGGAACAGCGGCTTGCCTTCGATCTTGGCCACGGCATCCCAGATCGCCATGTCGATGGTGCCGATCGCCACCGAGCGTTCGCCGTGGCCGCCCGGCTTCTCGTTGGTGAACATGCAGTTCCAGATTTTGTGCGGATCGAGGTTGGTGCCGGCGTCGTCGACCAGCGACGCGGGATCGGCTTCCAGGATGCGGGGGATGAAGCGTTCGCGCATCAGCTTGCCCTGGCCATAGCGGCCGTTCGAGTTGAAGCCGTAGCCGATCACCGGCTTGCCATCGCGCACGACGTCGGTGACCACGGCGACCAGGCTCAGCGTCATCTTGCTGAAGTCGATGTACGCATTGCGGATCGGCGAGCTGATGGGAACGGTTTTTTCGCGGATTTCTACGATTTTCATGACGGGGTCTCCTGATGGCGCCGCACCGGCAAGGGCACGGCAGGGGGGTGGAAGACCGTAGATTAATCGCGCCAGGCCAGCCTATAATTCACCTGGAATGAATTCAAAAATGAATCCAAGTGAAGAATGATGTAACGTCGGACATGCAGTTCTTTGTCCTGGTGGCGCGCCTGGGCAGCCTTGCCGCGGCCGCGCGCGCCATCGACCTGACGCCGCCGGCGGCCACCAGGCGGCTGGCGCTGCTCGAGAGCCGCCTCGGCGTGCGCCTGGTAAACCGTACGACGCGCAGCATCAGCCTGACCAGCGAGGGCGAGACCTACCTGGAGCATGCGACGCGCATCCTGGCGGAGGTGCGGGAGATGGAGGAAGTCGTGTCGCAGGGCCGCGCCACACCGCGCGGCCTGCTGCGCGTGAACGCGACGCTGGGCTTCGGCCGCACGGCGATCGCCCCGCTGGTGTCGGCATTCGCCGTGCGCTACCCGGATGTGGAAGTGCTGGTCGAGGTGACCGACAAGCCGATCGACCTGGTCGACAGCGGCTTCGATCTCGCGATACGCTTCGGCATGCTGCCGGACAAGCGGCTCAATGCGCGCCGCATCCTGTCCAACCGGCGCTTCCTGTGCGCGTCGCCGGCTTACCTGGAACGCCATGGAACGCCTGCCACGCTGGCCGACCTGGCCAGCCATCGCTGCATCATCCACCGGCAGAACGACGATGCCTACGGCATCTGGCGCTTCATCCATCACCAGCACAGCGAAGTGATCAAGGTTCACGGCATGCTGTCCAGTAACGATGGCGACATCGTCCTGGGCTGGGCGCTGGACGGGCACGGCATCCTGATCCGCTCCGAATGGGACCTGGCGAAGTATCTCGACAGCGGACGGCTGCGGGTGGTCCTGCCCGAATTCGCGCTGCCGGCGGCGGACCTGTACGTCTACTACCCGGACCGCCGCAACCTGCCGTTGCGGGCAAGGGTATTCATCGATTTCCTGGCCGAGCATTTTGAATCGGCAAGCGATGGCCGGAACGGCAGTATCCGGGAGCACATCAAGCCGAAAAAACGGCCACGCAATGCGCAGCCGTGAGTGAAGGATCCGAGGTGCCGGGCGCGATGGCCGCCGGCTTACATCAAAATCACGTCGTACTGCTCCTGGTGATACGAGGTCTCCACCTGCAGCGAAATCTTCTTGCCGATGAAATCGCCCAGCATGGCGAGATGCTGCGATTCCTCTTCCAGGAACAGGTCGACCACTTCCTGCGAGGCGAGGATGCGGAATTCGCGCGGGTTGAACTGCTTGGCTTCGCGCAGCAGTTCGCGCAGGATCTCGTAGCAGATCGTGCGCGAAGTTTTTACTTGCCCCTTGCCGCTGCAGGCGGGGCAGGGCTCGCACAGGATGTGGGCCAGCGATTCGCGGGTGCGCTTCCTCGTCATCTCGACCAGGCCCAGTGCCGAGAAGCTGCTGACCGAGACCTTGGTGCGGTCGCGCGCCAGGGCCTTCTTCAGTTCCGCCAGCACGGCGCTGCGGTGCTCGGCGTTTTCCATGTCGATGAAATCGAGGATGATGATGCCGCCCAGGTTGCGCAGCCGCAGCTGGCGCGCGATCGCGTGCGCCGCTTCCAGGTTGGTCTTGAAGATCGTGTCGGCGAAATTGCGCCCGCCGACGTAGCCGCCGGTGTTGACGTCGATCGTCGTCATGGCCTCGGTCTGGTCGACGATCAGGTAGCCACCCGATTTCAGGTCCACGCGCCGGCCCAGCGCGCGCTGGATTTCCTCTTCCACGCCATACAGGTCGAACAGCGGCCGTTCGCCCGTGTAATGGTGCATGCGCGGCAGCACGCTGGGCGTGTAGGTCTTGCCGAATTCGGTGAGGCTGACGAAGTTCTCGCGCGAGTCGACCTGGATCGTGGCTGTTTCGTCGTGCACGAAGTCGCGCAGCACGCGCTGGGCCAGCGAGAGGTCCTGGTGCAGCAGGGAGGTGGGCGGCCGCGTGCGCGCGCCATGCGTGATCGCGGCCCAGGTCTTGCGCAGGTATTCGATATCGGCGGCCAGGTCGCCGTCGCCGGCATCCTCGGCCTGCGTGCGCACGATGTAGCCGCCTTTCTCTTCCTTGGGCAGCAGGCCCTGCATGCGCGTGCGCAGCGCTTCGCGTTCGCTTTCCTTCTCGATCTTCTGCGAGATGCCGATGTGCGAATCCTGCGGCAGGTAGACCAGCATGCGGCCGGCGATCGAGATCTGCGTCGACAGGCGCGCGCCCTTGGTGCCGATCGGGTCCTTGATCACCTGTACCGTCAGCACCTGGCCGTCGAACAGCAGCTTTTCGATCGGCGTCGGCGTGGTATTGGTGCCGTCGTGCGGGCGTGCTTCCCAGATGTCGGCCACGTGCAGGAAGGCGGCCCGCTCCAGGCCGATGTCGATGAACGCCGATTGCATGCCGGGCAGCACGCGCACCACCTTGCCCGAATAGACGTTGCCGGCCAGGCCGCGCGTCAGCGTGCGCTCGATGTGCAGTTCCTGCACGGCGCCCTGCAGCACGAGGGCAACGCGGGTTTCCTGCGGCGTGATGTTGATGAGGATGTCTTCGCTCATGGCAGCCTCAGGCCGGCACGGCGCAGCAGGTCCGCCGTTTCGAACAGCGGCAGGCCCATGACGCCGGAATGGCTGCCATCGATATGTTCGATGAACATCGCCGCCAGGCCCTGGATGCCGTAGCCGCCGGCCTTGTCATAAGGTTCGCTGGTGGCGCAGTAAGCCTGGATATCGCTCTCCTTCAGCGCCGCGAAGCGCACCTGCGACACCTGCGTGAAGCTGTCCGAAAAATCGTGGGTGCGCACCGCCACGGTGGTCAGCACCTGGTGCGTGCGGCCCGACAGCTGGCGCAGCATCGCCTGCGCCTCGTCCTTGCCGGCCGGCTTGCCGAGGATGGCGCCATCGATCGCCACCGTGGTATCGGCCGTCAGCACGGGGCGCGGCCGCAGGTGGCGGCGGCGCGACAGGTCGTATGCGAAATCGGCCTTCTCGTTCGCCACGCGGCGCACATAGACATCGGCCGGCTCGTCCGGCAGCACTTCCTCCGTCACGTCGGCGCCGCGCGGGCCATCGCTGCGCAGCAGCAGCAATTCGAAATCGACGCCGATCTGGCGCAGCAGTTCGCGGCGGCGCGGGCTTTTCGACGCCAGGTAGATTTTTCGTTCGACCGGTTTCATCGTTGTTGTTGTAGTCGTGGCCCGGCGCACGCCGGGGTTACACCCGATGATAGGGGTGATTCTGGGTAATTGTCCATGCGCGGTAGAGCTGTTCGGCCAGCATCACCCGCACCACGCCGTGCGGCAGCGTCATGCTGGAGATGCGGATCAGCCCTTCGGCCCTGGCCTTCAGGCCGGGATCGAGGCCATCCGCGCCGCCGATCAGGAAGGCCGTGTCGCGGCCATCCTGTTGCCACAGCTCGAGCTGCTGCGACAGGCCCACGCTGGTGAGATCCTTGCCGCGCTCGTCGAGCGCGATGATGCGCACCGATTTCGGCAGCGCCGCTTCGATACGTTCGCGCTCGAGCGCCATCGCGGTGGCGGCGGTCTTGCTGCCGGACCGCTCGACGGGCTTGATTTCCTTCAGCACGATGCGCAGCTCGGGCGGCATCCGTTTTACGTACTCGGCAAAGCCGGTCTCGATCCAGGCGGGCATCTTGTGCCCGACGGCAGCGATGATCAGCTGCATCGGCGACCCTTACTCTTCCGCGGCAGGCTTGCGAATCCGCTTGATCACGGTCTTGGCGGGCGCTGCCGGCTCCTTGGCCTTGGCTTCCTTGGCAGCCTTCGCCGATGCCACGGCAGCCTTCGGTGCGGCAACCTTCACCTTCTTGCCTTCCGGCACTTCGACCTTCGGCGCGGCCTTTTTCGCCGCGGCTTTCTTCGCCACGGCACCCGCGGCTGCGGCAGCCTTGACCGTGCCAGGCTTGCGTGCCGGGGCTTTCTTCTCGATCACCGGTTCGGCTTCCTTGGCAACCTTGCTGGCCGCCAGGTGGCCGGCTTTTTTCTTCGGCGCGGCGTCGGCGGCCTCGGCGGCCTTGCCTTCGGTGGAAGTCTTGCGCTTCGCGGCGCCCAGCTTTACCGGCTTCTCGCCCCAGATTTCTTCCAGGCGGTAGTAGGCACGGATCGGGCCTTGCATGATGTGGACGATCATGTCGCCCAGGTCGACCAGCACCCATTCGCCGGTGTCTTCGCCTTCGACGCCGATGACGTCGCCGCCGGCTTCCTTCACCTTGTCACGCACCGAAGCGGCCAGCGCGCGCGTCTGGCGGTTCGAGGTACCCGAGGCGATGCAGATGCGGTCGAACAGGCTTGTCAGACCGGTGGTGTCGAACAGGACGATGTCCTGGCCCTTGACGTCTTCCAGGGCGTCGACGACGAGGGCTTGCAGTTTTTTGATATCCATTCAGTTTTACTTCTTATAAAGATTATGTTGTTCGATATAGTCTAGCACCGGCGCCGGAATCGGCGAGCCGCTATCGTATTCATAGTTTCCACCAGCCAGCTGCTGCCGGATGCGAGTGGATGAGATATCCACCGCCAGGTCGGCCGCGATGCAGGTGTTGCCGGCCGGCCGGCCGCACAGCCGTTCCGGTGCCGCCAGCCGGTTGCGGAACTCGGCCGCCACGGCGGCCGGGATGTCCGGACCGTCGAGCGAAAAACCGGGGCGGGCCGCCACGCACAGGTGCGCCAGCGCGAACAGTTCGCGCCAGTCGTGCCAGGTGTCCAGCCGCTGCAGCTGGTCGGCGCCCATCAGGAAGCACAGCGAGGTATCCGGCCCGAGTTCGGCGCGCAGGGCACGCAGCGTCTCGACCGTATAAGTGGGCCGGCCCCGGTCGATCTCCTGGCGGTCGACCACCACGCGGTACGGCTGGCCGGCAAACGCCAGCGCGGCCATGTCCGCGCGCTGTGCCGGTGTCGCCACCAGGCTGCTCTTCTGCCACGGTACGGTCGGGATCACGCGCAGCTCGGCGGCGCCGAGCAGGCGCACGAACGTGGCGCCGAGCGCCACGTGGCCGTTGTGGATCGGATCGAAGCTGCCACCCAGCAGCAGGACACAGCGGAAGGCGGCAGGACAATGCGGCGCGGTCACGCCAGCCAGTCGCGGTGCGGCAGGAAGTCGGTGTACAGGGCCGCCTCCGGCGTGCCGTCCGCCGGATGCCAGTCGTAGCGCCATTTGACCACCGGCGGCATCGACATCAGGATCGCCTCGGTGCGCCCGCCCGACTGCAGCCCGAACAGCGTGCCGCGGTCGAACACGAGGTTGAATTCCACGTAGCGGCCGCGCCGGTAAGCCTGGAAGTCGCGCTCCCGTTCGCCGTACGGCGTATCCATGCGGTTGCGCAGGATCGGCAGGTAGGCGCCCAGGAAGCCGTCGCCCACGCTTTGCACCATCGCGAAGCTGGTGTCGAAATCGCGCTCGTTGAAGTCATCGAAGAAGATGCCGCCGACGCCGCGCGCTTCCTGGCGGTGCTTCAGGTAGAAATACTCGTCGCACCATTGCTTGAAGCGCGGGTGCAGGTCGTCGCCGAAGGGCGCCAGCATTTCGCGGCAGCTGCGGTGGAAATGGCGCGTGTCCGCTTCGTTGCCGTAGTAGGGCGTCAGGTCCATGCCGCCGCCGAACCACCAGACCGGCGTGCCGTCTTCCGTGGAGGTCGAGAAGAAGCGCACGTTCATGTGCACGGTGGGCGCGTACGGGTTGCGCGGGTGGAGCACCAGCGACACGCCCATCGCTTCCCAGGCGCGCCCGCCGATGCCGGGGCGGTGCGCCGCCGCCGACGGCGGCAGTTTCGCGCCGGTCACGTGCGAGAAGTTGCAGCCGCCCCGTTCCAGCACATTGCCTTCCTCGACGAGGCGCGAGATGCCGCCGCCGCCTTCCGGGCGTTGCCAGCTGTCGCGCAGGAACGGCGTGCCGTCGGCTTCCTCGAGGGCGGCGACGATGCGCTCCTGCAGGCCGATCAGCCAGGCCTTGACGGCTTCGGGGTTGGGTGTCGTCATCTTGCTCGCTTCCCGGCGCTCAGTGCTTCAGGCCGCGCCAGCCGATGTCGCGGCGGCATTGCATGCCATCGAAGCGGATTTCGCCGACCGTCTCATAGGCCTGCTTCTGCGCCAGCTTGATCGAGTCGCCCAGGCCGACCACGCACAGCACACGGCCGCCGGACGTGACCAGCTGGCCGTCCACTTCGGCCGTGCCGGCGTGGAAGGTGACCGATTCCGGCGTTTCCGCCGGAATGCCTTCGATGACGTCGCCCTTGACGGGATCGTCCGGATAGCCGGCCGCGGCCAGCACCACGCCGACGGCGGTGCGGCGGTCCCATTCGAGGCCCACGGCGTCCAGCGTGCCGTTGACCGCGTGTTCCATCACGGTTACCAGGTCGGTCTTCAGGCGCGCCATGATCGGCTGGGTTTCCGGATCGCCCATGCGGCAGTTGAACTCCAGCGTCTTCGGGTTGCCGGCCGCGTCGATCATCAGGCCCGCGTACAGGAAGCCGGAGAACGGAATGCCGTCCTTCGCCATGCCGGCGATCGTCGGGTTGATGATCTCGCGCATCACGCGCGCATGCATCGCCGGCGTCACGATCGGCGCCGGCGAATAAGCGCCCATGCCGCCCGTGTTCGGGCCCTGGTCGTTGTCGAGCAGGCGCTTGTGATCCTGGCTGGTGGCCAGCGGCAGCACGTTCTTGCCATCGCACATGACGATGAACGAGGCTTCCTCGCCGGCCAGGAATTCCTCGATGACGATGCGCGCGCCGGCATCGCCGAAGCGGTTGTCCGACAGCATGTGTTCGACCGCCTGGTGCGCTTCTTCCAGCGTCATCGCCACCACCACGCCCTTGCCGGCAGCCAGGCCGTCGGCCTTGATGACGATCGGCGCGCCCTTGGCATCGATGTAGGCGTGCGCCTGGGCGGCATCGCTGAAGGTTTCGTACTCGGCGGTGGGAATGCCATGCCGCTTCATGAATGCCTTGGCGAAATCCTTCGACGATTCCAGCTGCGCCGCTTCCTTGGTGGGGCCGAAGACCTTCAGGCCGCGCGCACGGAACAGGTTGACGATACCGCCGGCCAGCGGCGTTTCCGGGCCGACCACGGTCAGCGCGATGTGTTCCCGCGTGACGAATTCGGCCAGTGCGCCCAGGTCCGTGACCGGCAGGTTCTGCAGGCGCGGATCGCGGGACGTGCCGCCGTTGCCGGGCGCGACGTAGACGATCTGCACCCGTTCCGATTGGGCCAATTTCCAAGCCAGCGCATGCTCGCGGCCGCCGGAGCCGACTACCAGAATTTTCATAAGGATCTTCGGTTGGTTTTTTAGAAGCTGTTTCCGCATGCACACATGTACAGGACATATGGATGACTGCGCGCATGCGGAAAGAACCTCGGAGACTGAAACAGCGGCCCGCGGGCCGCTGCTGCATCATGACATTACTCTTTCGCCCGGTTTCCAGGCGGCGCCGTGCTTATTCTTCGATGACGGCGTTGGTATAGACTTCCTGCGTATCGTCCAGGTTTTCCAGCGCGTCCAGCAGTTTCTGCATCTTGACCGCGTCGTCGCCCGTGAACACGGTCTCGGTGGCGGGCTTCATCACGATCTCGGCCACCTCGGCCTTGAAGCCGGCCTTGTCCAGCGCATCCTTGACGGCGGCAAAGTCGTTCGGCGCGCACAGCACTTCGAAGCCGCCTTCCTCGTCCGCGACCACGTCTTCGGCGCCTGCTTCGAGCGCCGCATCCATCAGCTTCGCCTCGTCGGTGCCGGGGGCGAACAGGAACTGGCCGCAGTGCTTGAACAGGAACGACACGGAATTCTCGGTGCCCATGTTGCCGCCGAACTTGCTGAATGCGTGGCGTACTTCGGCCACGGTGCGCACGCGGTTGTCGGTCATGCAGTCGACGATGATCGCCGCGCCGCCGATGCCGTAGCCTTCGTAGCGAACTTCCTCGTAGTTTGCGCCGTCTTCGCCGCCGGTGCCGCGCGTGATCGCGCGTTGCACGTTATCCTTCGGCATGTTGGCATCGGCCGCCTTGTCCACAGCCAGGCGCAGGCGCGGATTGGTCGTGATGTCGCCGCCGCCCATGCGCGCGGCAACGGTGATTTCCTTGATGAGGCGTGTCCAGATCTTGCCGCGTTTCGCGTCCGTTGCAGCCTTTTTATGCTTGATATTGGCCCATTTGCTGTGTCCAGCCATGTTCAATCTTCCTTAGACGGTATGCAATCGAGGGCGGTATTCTAGCATACCGCCCCTTGCCGATTACGCCGCCCGGGCCGGGCCTGTGGCCTTTTCTATGCCGTATAAATATCGTACTCGATGCCGCTGCGGATTTCGCCGATCACCGCCGCGGAGTTCTCCGTATCCTGCGCGATAAGGTTGAGCACGTCGCCGCGCGACACGCCCTGGTCGCGCATCACGCCGATCCAGTAGTCGAAGCCGCCCTGGTCGTAGGGACGGTCCAGCACGTTGGCATACACCTGGGTGAGGAATTGCTCGTCGCTCATCCTGGTACCGTACAGGTCGCGAAATTCGTCGCTGTCCATCAGCGAGTTGGCGATGAAGGTACTGCTGACATTCTTGTCGGCGATCGAGATCCAGTAACCCAGCCCGCCTTCGTCCGGCTTGCGGTCGAACGCGGCGCGGTACAGGCGGTAGATGTTGCCGGCGTTGCCGTCGATGTCGAACGCGATCGACGTGTCCGAAAAGCTCAGGCGCTCGACGGAGGAGAGCGTATCGGTCGGGCCGGCAGGCGCGGTCACGCCAACCGGCATGCCATTGTGCATCGCCACCGTGTAGTCGCCGCGCATGCCGGCATAGATGGCGGTGTCATAGCCGCCGCCACCGCCAAGATAATTGGTGCCCGCTCCACCGATCAGCAGGTCGCTGCCGGAACCGCCGGTCAGCTGGTCGCTGCCATCACCGCCGTCGAGCCTGTCGCCGATGAAGTCAGGCGTGGTGGTGGTGCCGACGACGTATTCGCCGCTGTACAGGCCGTCGTTGCCGTCGCCGCCGATCAGCGTGTCCGCGCCGCCCTGGCCCCAGATGAGGTCTTGCCCGGTGCTGCCGGTCAGGGTTTCGCTGGCGGCCGTGCCGCCCTGGAACGTTGGTGTGTCTGCCATGATGATTTCCTTGTTTCTGATGCCTGATTGCTGAAGGCCATTGGTACGGTGGCTGAAGTGCCTGCAACTGGACTGCTGCAACTGAAGCTGCCACTGAAGCTGCCACTGAGGCTGCACTGACGCCGCAACGAAATGCTCGCTGCTTATTTTGATAACAATATTGCATTGTCAATGCTACAAGGAAATGGCTGAGTTGTCGATGGGTGGCTTTCAATCGTGCGGTCGCCTGGCGGTGCCGGGTGTATGTAGGGCCAAGAGCGGCAGGGAGCACGGTTTGCCGTACAATGGCCCGATGGAAAAACCACTGACGACTCCATCGACGTCCTACCTGGGCGGCCTGGCTCTGGCCGTCGGCGGTGCCATGCTGTTTTCCGCCAAGGCGGTCATTGCCAAGCTGCTGTACCGCTATCACATCGATGCCGTCACGCTGATCGCTTTCCGCATGCTGTTCTCGCTGCCCGTGTTTGCCGCCGTGGCGCTGTGGCAGATGCGCGGGGCCGTGCCGCTGGCGGCCGGCGACCGCTGGCGCATCGTCGGGCTCGGGCTGGTCGGCTATTACCTGTCCAGCTTCCTCGATTTCCTCGGCCTGCAGTACATCACCGTGGGCCTGGAACGCCTGATCCTGTTTCTCACGCCCACGCTGGTGCTGCTGATCTCGGCCACCTGGCTGCGCCAGCACATCGGCCGGCTGCAATGGCTGGCGCTGGCCGTGTCGTATGCCGGCATCGTCTTCGTGTTCGTGCACGACCTGCAGGGCGGCGGTTCGAACGTGCTGCTGGGTTCCGCGCTGGTGCTGGCCTCGGCCGCCGCCTATGCGGCCTACCTGCTGCTGTCCGGCGAGATGGTCAAGCGCCTCGGCGCGCTGCGGCTGGTGGCGTACGCGATGTGCGTGTCCAGCGCCGCCTGCATCGGCCAGTACTTCCTGCTGCGGCCCGCGGCGGGCCTGGTCCAGCCGGTGGAGGTGTACGGCCTGTCGCTGGTGAACGGCCTGCTGTGCACGGTGGCGCCGGTGTTCATGACCATGACCGCCGTGCAGCGCATCGGCGCCGGCGCGGCTTCCCAGGCCGGCATGATCGGCCCCGTCTCCACGCTGTTCCTCGGCGCAGTCATCCTCGCCGAACCCGTCACGAGCTGGCAACTGGCCGGCACCGCGCTGGTGCTCGCCGGGATCTACCTGCTCTCGCATGCCAAAACGGCCAACCCCAAGAATGGAAACCTGAAATGAATTCCACAGCAGCGCCCCGCATTGCCCTGATCGCCCACGACAAGAAGAAAGACGACATGATCGCCCTGGCCGGCGAATACCTGGCGTTCCTGCGCAGCTGCACGCTGACCGCCACCGGCACCACGGGCGGCAGGCTGGCCGGCGAACTGGGGTTGACGGTGGATCGCAAGCACTCCGGCCCGCTGGGCGGCGACCTGCAGATCGGCGCGCTGCTGGTGGAAGACCGGATCGACGCGGTGATCTTCCTGCGCGATCCGATGACGCCGCAGCCGCACGAGCCGGACATCAACGCGCTGGTGCGGGCCTGCGACGTGCACAACGTGGCATGTGCCACCAATATGGCGACGGCGCACCTGGTGCTGTCGCAGCTGCAGGCGGCAGGCGCCGCATCGAACGGGGAGGCGCAATGAGCAAGGCAATCAGGATGAGCCGCACCGGCGGCCCGGAAGTGATGGAATACGTCGACGTCGACGTCGGCCCGCCCGGTCCGGGCGAAGCCACCGTGAAGCACGCGGCGATCGGCATCAATTTCATCGACGTGTATTTCCGCACCGGCCTGTATCCGCAGCCGCTGCCGAACGGCCTGGGCATGGAAGGCGCGGGCACGGTCGAAGCGGTGGGCGAAGGCGTCACGCACGTCAAGGTGGGCGACCGCGTGGCCTATGCCGGCCGCCCGAACGGCGCCTATGCGCAGGAACGCAACCTGCCGGCCAGCCTGCTGGTGGTGCTGCCCGCCCAGATCGCGTTCGATACGGCGGCGGCCATGATGCTGCAGGGGATGACGGCGCAGTACCTGCTGCATCGCACCGCGCACCTGAAGCCGGGCGACACAGTCCTGTGGCACGCGGCGGCCGGCGGGGTCGGACTGATTGCCTGCCAGTGGGCGAAGGTGCTGGGCGTGAACCTGATCGGCACCGTGGGGTCGGACGAAAAGGCCGCGCTGGCGATCGAGCACGGCGCGGCGCACGTGATCAACTACAGGCGCGACAACTTCGTCGACAAGGTGCGCGAACTGACGAATGGCGAGGGCGTCTCGGTGGTCTACGATTCGATCGGCCAGGACACTTTCTACGGTTCGCTGGATTGCCTGGCGCCGCTGGGCCTGATGGTCAGCTTCGGCAACGCCTCCGGGCCGGTGCCGGCATTCGCACCGTCCGAACTGCAGTCGCGCGGTTCGCTGTTCCTGACCCGGCCGACGATGATGCACTACACGGCGAAGCGCGAAGACCTGGAAGCCACGGCCCGTTCGCTGTTCGGCGTAGTGGCCAGCGGCGAAGTGAAGATCGCCATCAACCAGCGCTACCACCTGGCGGATGTGGCGCAGGCCCACATCGACCTGGAATCGCGCCGGACCACCGGTTCGTCGATCATCATCCCGCGCTGACATGTCCAGCCCGAACGAAGAAGACGACGGCAATCCGAAATTCGGCCGTCTGCTGGTGGCGTTGCTGCTGGCGCTGGTGCTGGTGGTACTGATCACCTTTGCAAGCGAGGCCATGTTCACATGAAGCGCCTAGTTCCGATGCTGGCGCTGGCCGCCGCCGCGGCCTGCGCGCCATTTACGGCCTTCGCTGCCGGTCCCGCACCCGTACTGCCCGATACGCCGGCCGGCTGGCAGGCGGCCGCGGCGCGCGACATCGCGGCCGCCTACGATATCACCCTGGCGAACCACGCCGGCGCGCTCGATCCGCACAATCCGGCCTTCCCGGACAACCTGAAGGCGGCGCGCGACCATGGGCTGGCGCTGGCCGCGAAGGTGGCCGACGCCAACGGTTACATGGCGGCGCTGCAGGGATTCACCGCCCGCATCCAGGATGGACACGCGGGTGTACGCCCCAGGATCGACAGCAGCGCGCGGGCGGGCCGGCAGTGGCCCGGCTTCGTGGCGGTCTGGCGCGGCGACCTGTATGTGTATGCCGCGCAGGATGGCGCGGCGCAGGATGGCGCGGCGCGGCAGGGCGAGCGGATCGTGTCCTGCGATGGCAAGCCGGCCCGGCAACTGCTGGCGGACAACGTGTTCGCGTTCGAGGGCCGCATCGACGAAGAGGGCCAGTGGTGGAGCCTGGCGCCCTGGCTGTTCGTCGATTCGCACAATCCCTTCCTGGCGCGGCCGGCGCGCTGCGTGTTCGAATCGGCAGGCGCGCGCATTGAACGCGAGCTGGCCTGGCGGCCAATGACGGATCAGGCGTTCGCCTGGCACGGCGAAAACCTGGCGGCGGATGCGCTGCCGGTCGGGCTGACCGAGCCGCGCCCGAAGCTGTTCTGGATGGCGATGCCCACCTTCCATCCGTCGGACGCCGAGCGCGCCGCCTACCACGCCGTCTACCGGCAGGTGGAGACGCAGCGCGAACGCTTCCTGGACGCGGACGCGGTGGTCGTCGACCTGCGCCGCAACGGCGGCGGCAACTCGGTGTGGAGCGCGCGCTTCGCCGCGGCGCTGTGGGGCAGCGACCGGGTACGGCGCCTTGCCGAAGCCCGTACCGCCAGCCAGCGCGTGTGGTACCGGGCAACGCCGGACAATATCGCCCACTTCAGGAACATCGTCGAGACGTTCACTGCGAAGAAGGAAACGGCGATCGCTTCATGGGCGGCCACCCACGAAGCGGGCATGCGCGCGGCACTGGGGGCCGGCAAGCCGTATTACATCGCCAACGAGGATGCGCCGGCGGCCGCCGCCAATCCCCAGGCGGACCGGCCGGGCGATCCGCCAGTCTTCACGCGGCCGGTCTATGTGATCGTGCCGGGCGATTGCGCCAGCGCCTGCCTCGACGCGGTGGACGTGTTCAAGCTGTTCCCGAACACGAAGCTGATCGGCGCGCCCAGTTCGGCCGATTCGACCTACATGGAAGTGCGTTCGCAGGAATTGCCGGGCGGCCTGGCCCGCGTGATCGTGCCCGTCAAGCTCTACGTGAACCGGCCGCGCGGCAATGGCGAGTTCTACCGGCCGGACATCGCCGTGACCGCCCTGCGGTGGACTACCGCCGAGTTCCAGTCCGTGGTCGAACGCGACCTCGCACGGTAAAAACAGGATGTGCCCCGAAAATAGGACGAAAATAGGGACGGACCCTGTTTTTAAGGAAATTTCCCAGAAAACAGGCGGTCCGGCGTCCCGGTCCGTCCCATTTTTTCGGAAGTTACTGCAGCTCCAGGTCGATCTGCTTCGCCTTGCCGCTCTCGCCCGGGAAGCCGGTAAACGCGCTCTGCACCAGCAGCGGCATCACGGCGGGCGTCGATTGCCGCCGGCTGGTGTTCTGCACGGTGACGTCGTACAGCTTCTTGCCGGTATTGTCGGCGATCGACACGTTCAGCTTGCGCTCGTAGTTATGCCGGATGACTTCGCGGTATTCGGTCGGGCCGAACATCCACGGGTCGTAGTAGGGCCGGAATGCCCAGTGGCGGTAGCGGTAGCGCGACGGGTAGAAACCGCCGCGGTATGGCCAGCCGCCGTACATGCTCCAGTACGGGCTGGCGCCATAGCCGAACGAATCGTAGGCCTGCAGCACGCGGGTCGGCCGGTCGATGGTGGAGAACGCCATATCGACGCGCAGCTTCGCCTGTTCCGGCGCGCCGGCCTGGGCGAAGCCCAGTTTCGACAGTTCGTTCGCCACCAGGCCCTGGTAGCTGCGGTATTCCAGCGTGTCTTCGCTCGGCGCGGGCGTATCGAATACATAGGTTTTTTCCTGCAGCTGGGCCGGCCACTGGTGGAACACCGTGACGTCGCTGCGGATGGTCGTTGCGCACCCGCCGAGCAGCAGGCTGCCCGCTGCGACGAGGATGGCGAAGGATTTCATGATCTACTCCCAGAAAAAGGTATTTCCCCACATACAGTGTATGACTGGCCCGCTTGCACTCCTTAATTATTACAGAATGTTACGGCGGCACGGAAAGCTGAAACGATCGCAACCGGTACGGCAGCAAATCACGGGCATGCGAGGGCGCCGGTGTTGGTAAAATAATCTTTTGTCCGCAACGAAGGTGAAGGCCCCATGAGAACCGACAGCCCGCAGACGATTTACCGCAAGGATTACACGCCGCCCAACTACCTCGTGGAAACGGTGGAACTGGGTTTCGATCTCGACCCGGCCCGCACGATCGTCGCCAACCGCATCACGCTGCGCCACAATCCCGACAGCCAGGGCGGCAAGAACGACCGCGACATCGTCCTGCATGGCGAAGACATCGAACTGGTGGCGCTCCGCCTGAACGGTACCGAGCTGAACCCTGGTCAGTACATACTGGGGTCGAACACGCTGACTATCAAGAAGGCGCCGTTGAACGTGGTGCTGGAAATCGAAACCACCTGCGCGCCGGAAAAAAACACCACCCTTTCCGGGCTATATGTTTCGAATGGCAGTTTCTACACGCAGTGCGAGGCAGAAGGCTTCCGCCGCATCACTTATTTCCCGGACCGGCCGGATGTGATGGCCGTCTTCACCGTGATGCTGCGCGCCAACAAGGAAAAATACCCGGTCCTGCTGTCGAACGGCAACCTGGTGGAAGCGGGCGATCTCGATGACGGCCGCCATTACGCCAAATGGGAAGACCCGTTCAGGAAGCCGTCGTACCTGTTCGCGCTGGTGGCGGCAAAGCTGGTCTGCCAGGAAGAAACCTTCAGGCTGGCCGATGGCCGCGATGCATTGCTGCAGGTGTGGGTCGAGGAGGGCAATCTCGACAAGACCGACTACGCGATGCAGTCGCTGAAGAACTCGATCCGCTGGGACGAAGAGCGCTGGAACCTGGAACTGGACCTGGACCGCTTCATGATCGTCGCCGTCGGCGACTTCAATATGGGCGCCATGGAAAACAAGGGCCTGAACATCTTCAACACCAAGTTCGTGCTGGCCAATCCCGCCACCGCCACGGACGTCGACTACGCCGGCATCGAAGCGGTGGTCGGCCATGAGTACTTCCACAACTGGACCGGCAACCGCGTGACCTGCCGCGACTGGTTCCAGCTGTCGCTGAAGGAAGGCCTGACGGTGTTCCGCGACCAGGAATTCTCGGCCGACATGATCGGCACCGCGAGCGGCCGCGCCGTCACGCGCATCGACCAGGTGCGCACGCTGCGCCAGGCGCAGTACCCGGAAGACGCCGGCCCGATGGCGCACCCGGTGCGCCCCGATTCCTTCGTCGAGATCAACAATTTCTATACGGTCACCGTGTACGAGAAGGGCGCCGAAGTCGTGCGCATGTACCAGACCCTGCTGGGCCGCGAAGGCTTCCGCAAGGGCATGGACCTGTACTTCGCACGGCATGACGAGCAGGCCGTCACCTGCGACGATTTCCGCGCCGCGATGGCCTCGGCCAACGACCGCGACCTGACGCAGTTCGAGCGCTGGTACAGCCAGGCCGGCACGCCGGTCGTCACGGCCAGCGGCGAATACGACGCCGGTGCCCAGCGTTATGTACTGACGCTGTCGCAGCGCTGTCCGCCGACCCCGGGCCAGCCGGACAAGCTGCCGTTCCACATTCCCGTCGCGGTCGGCCTGCTGGCCGGCAGCGGCCGCGACCTGCCGCTCAATCCGAACGGCGACACCACGGTGGTGCTGGAGCTGACCGAAGCGCAGCAGGTGTTCACGTTCGACGGTATTCCCGAAGCGCCGACGCCGTCGCTGCTGCGCGATTTCTCGGCGCCCGTGGTGCTCGAATATCCGTACACGGACGAGGAACTGCTGCACCTGTTCCGCCATGACAGCGATCCCGTGAACCGCTGGGAAGCGGGCCAGCGCCTGGCGATGACGCGCCTGCTCAAGCTGACCGCCGCCGTGCAGGCGGGCGACAAGCTCGATCTCGACTACACCTTTGTCGCCGCCCAGCGCGCGCTGCTGCTGGACGATTCGCTGGAGGCGGCATTCCGCGAGCAGGCGCTGATCCTGCCGTCCGAATCGGTGATTGCCGACCAGATGGAAACCGTCGATCCGCAGGCCATCCACCACGCGCGCCAGTTCATGCGCCGCACCATCGCCGAAGTGATGCGCAACGAGCTGCTCAATGCCATTGCCGCGAACGAAACGCCGGGCGAGTACAGCCCGGACGCCGTCTCTGCCGGCAAGCGCGGCCTGAAGAACCTGGCGCTGGCCTATCTGCTGGCCGCGCCGGACATGCATGCGCTGAACCTGGCGCGCCGCCAGTTCAACGGCGCGACCAACATGACCGACCGTGCCGCCGCCCTGACGGCACTGATCCACAGCGGCGCCGACGCCGAAGAGCAGCTGCAGGCCTTCTACGACCAGTTCAAGGGCGAGGCGCTGGTGATCGACAAGTGGTTCGCGATGCAGGCCAGCGCACCGACCACGAACGTGGCGCGCGTGCGCGAGCTGATGGGGCACCCGGCCTTCACGCTGCGCACGCCGAACCGCGCGCGCAGCCTGCTGTTCAGCTTTACCAACAACAACCCGTCGCAATTCCATGCCAAGGATGGCAGCGGCTATGAATTCTGGGCCGAGCACGTGGTCAAGCTCGATGCGCTGAACCCGCAGGTGGCGGCCCGCTTCGCGCGCAGCATGGACCGCTGGCGCCGCTACGCCCCGGAGCTGCAGGCGCACATGCGCCGCGCCCTGGAACAAGTGGCCGGCGCGCCGAAGCTGTCCAATGACGTGATGGAAGTCATTTCCAAAGCGCTGGCGAACTGAGGGAACCTCGATAAACCTGCTGCGCAACGCCAGCCGCTGGTCTCCGATGCTCGCTGTACAAAAAAGTACAGCTCCGCTTCTCGACCACGTCTGACGTCGCTCGCTACGGTTTCTCGAGGTCCCGACACGCCCGTAAAGAATCGCAATCAACCAAGGGAATCCATGAAACGTATCAGCCTTACCCAATACCTCGTCGAGGAACAGCGCGAGCACCACAATATCCCGGCCGAGCTGCGCCTGCTGATCGAGGTGGTCTCGCGCGCCTGCAAGACCATCGCCCACTCGGTGGGCAAGGGCGCCCTCGGTGACGTCCTCGGCGCGCTCGAGAGCGAGAACGTGCAGGGCGAAGTGCAGAAGAAGCTCGACGTGATCTCGAACGAGATCCTGCTGGAAGCGAACGAATGGGGCGGCCACCTGGCCGCGATGGCGTCCGAGGAAATGGAGACGATCCACCTGATCCCGAACCGCTATCCGAAGGGCGAATACATGCTGGTGTTCGATCCGCTGGACGGCTCGTCGAACATCGACGTCAACGTGTCGATCGGTACCATCTTCTCGGTGATCAAGGCGCCGGAAGGCATGGCCACGCCGACCGAGACCGATTTCCTGCAGCCGGGCGCCAAACAGGTCGCCGCCGGCTACGCGGTCTACGGACCGCAGACGATGCTGGTGCTGACCACCGGCCACGGCGTGAACTGCTTCACGCTGGACCGCGAGATGGGCTCGTGGGTGCTCACGCAGCGCAATATGCAGATTCCGACGACGACGAAGGAATTCGCCATCAACATGTCGAACCAGCGCCACTGGCAACCGCCGGTACAGCGCTACATCGGCGAACTGCTGGCCGGCAGCACCGGCCCGCGCGGCACCGATTTCAACATGCGCTGGATCGCCTCGATGGTGGCCGACGTGCACCGCATCCTGAACCGCGGCGGCATCTTCATGTACCCGGCCGACGTGCGCGACCCGAGCAAGCCGGGCAAGCTGCGCCTGATGTACGAAGCAAACCCGATGGCCTTCATCGTCGAACAGGCAGGCGGCATGGCCACCGACGGCAAGCACCGCATCCTCGACATCCAGCCGACCACGCTGCACCAGCGCGTCCCGGTATTCCTCGGCTCGCGCGACGAGGTGGCCGTGGTCACCGGCTATCACCACGAAACGGCCGCCTAAGTTTTTCTGGGCAAGACCCTAGTCAACTGTAAAACCTGTTGCTATAATGTGGCCTCTTTCGCAGCGCTATATGTGCAGCGGAAGGCAGGTTAAACAGGTTGTACAGGTTTAGCCGCTGTAGCTCAGTCGGTAGAGCAGCGCATTCGTAATGCGAAGGTCACCAGTTCGATTCCGGTCAGCGGCACCAAACAAGTGAGAAGGGCCACCCATCAGGGTGGCCCTTTTTGCTTTGCATTCAATCCGGCAGGAGCTGTCCGGAAGACGCGCGGGGCCATCTTCGATCCACGTGCCGATGTAAATCTGCAACTCTTGTTGTCCGTCTGGTGCTCCCAGAATTTCCCTCTAAGCATGCTTTTTGCTAAAATGCAAATCCATGCTCATGTAGAATCACGTCCGCGCACGAAAGCCGCGGGGCGCCGTAAATTCTTTACAAATAACCGCCGCAGTGACTTTTAGTGAGAAATGCTCTCAGGGATACGTTTACAATATCCCCCGTTTGCCCGTATACCGGGCTCATCAGTATCAGGAGGAGACGTGTCACCCCCGGTTCATGACGCGGCGTTCGCGATCTCCCGGTTCTCGGCGGAATTTTCCGACAGGACGATCGAGGCGCATTTCAGCCATCACCTGCTGCCGCAGACCAAGGAACAACTGCGTACCACGCTGCTGTTCTGCTCCGCCGTTTACCTGATTTTCGCGATCACGGACATCCTGGCGCTGGGACTGGCGCCGTTGTCGCTGGCACTGTTCGGCTGCCGCTTCGCGGTGGCCGTGGTGGCCGTCGCCAGTTGCGTCACCAATCACCTGCATCCGCATTCCGTCGGCCGTGTCTATCTTACGGCGAGCATCACCGAGATCGCCGGCATGCTGGCCTTTGCGCCGATCGTGCTGGCGCGGCCCCACGAGCTGCCCTGGCATGCGATGTCGATGGGGCTGATGGTGCTGGTGGTGTACCTGTACATTCCGAACCGCCTGATCTATTCGCTGGCCATCGCAGCGATTTCCACGGTCGTCTTCATCGCCATCGCGCTCGCCACGGGCAGCCTGGGCGCGCAGGAACAGCTGACGATGATCATGCTGCTGGCGCTGGCGAACAGCTTCGGCTACATCTCGGCACGCCGCTACCACGTGATTCGCCGCGAGGAATTCCGCGTGCAGTCGGTGCTGAAGAACCTTTCCGAGCGCGATCCGCTGACCGGCTGCCACAACCGGCGCTACCTGCAGCAGGAACTGCTGAACATGGAACTGTCGCGGGCGCGCCGCTTCCGCCTCAGTGTCGCCGTCATCGCCTGCGACATCGACTACTTCAAGTCCGTCAACGACACATACGGCCACGCGGCCGGCGACCGGGTGCTGGTGGCATTCGCCGCGCTGCTGCGCGGGATGATCCGCGAGAACGTCGACAACCTGATCCGCTTCGGCGGCGAGGAATTCCTGCTGGTGCTGCCCGAAACCGACCTGCCCGGCGCGGTGCACCTGGCCGAGCGGATGCGCGCCGCGCTGTCGGCCATGTCCACCGAGATCGCTCCCGGCAAGACGGTGGGCGTCACGGCCAGCTTCGGCGTCACCTCCGTCAATTTCGCCAACGTGGTCGCGCGCTTCCCGCAGGAAGCGGTGATCGAGCTGGCCGACCAGCTGCTGTACGCCGCCAAGCGCGATGGCCGCAACACCGTCAAGGCGCTGGAATTCTACGGCCGTCCCGGCCTGCACGTGGCTTCCAGGGCGGTCGGCTGATCGCTGCCGGCGCTTACGCGTCCCCCTTTGCGTGGCGCGCCGGCCGCCGTCGCGCGCCCGCCGATATTCGCCATTTTTTAACACGGGCTCGTTGCGCCCTGTGCTACCGTATCGATAACTTATCCAGCCAGCTCCAGTAACGGTTTTGCCGTCGCCCGCAGGAAGGAGGTCGTTGTCGTGGACAGTACTCGCTCGATCATGCCGGGAACCGTGTGCGCCAGCGCCGCTGCCGCCATCGTCTTTGCCGCGATGGCGCTGCTTGCGCCCGGCATGGCGGGAGCGCAGGCCCAGCCGGCCGCGGAGCGGCCGCCCGACACGATGGAAGAACGGGTGCGCGCGTGCATCGGCTGCCACGGCGTCCAGGGCAGGGGCGTCGAGAACGTCTACTTTCCCCGCCTTGCCGGCAAGCCCGCCGGCTACCTGTACCACCAGCTCGTGTCCTTCCGCGACGGCCGGCGCAAGTACCTGCCGATGAATTACATGCTGGCGTACCTGCCCGATCCCTACCTGATGAAGATGGCGGAGTACTTCGCGCAGCAGGATCCGCCGCCGCTTCGGCAGCCCGCCGTGAACCGGCCCGCGCAGCAGCTGGTGGAAGGGCGCCGCATCGTCGACGAAGGCATCCCGGCGCGCAGGATCCCGGCCTGCGCGACCTGCCACGGCGCCGGCCTGGCGGGCCGCGAGCCCGGCATTCCGGGCCTGCTCGGCCTGCGCGCCGATTACGTGAGCGCGCAACTGGGCGCCTGGCGCTACGGCCTGCGCACCGCGATCGCGCCGGACTGCATGCAGGTCATCGCGTCCAGCCTGACGGAACCCGAAGTGGCGGCCGTGTCGGCCTGGCTGGCGTCGCTGCCCGTCGATCCCGGCGTGCGGCCGGCCAGGGCGGCGAACGTGAACCTGCCGATGGCTTGCGGCAGCCACCGCTAGGAGCCCAGTCATGCGCCCTGTCCGCGTCCCCTTCGCTTTCGCCTTCCTGCTGCCGCCGCTGATGCTGCTGGGCGGCATGCTCGCGCTGCCGCAACTGGCCGCCCAGTCGCGCGCGCCCGCCGTGCAGCGGCCCGCGGCCGCACAATCGGCCCAGGCCGCGCTGATACAGCGCGGCAAGTACCTGGCCCAGGCCGGCGACTGCATCGCCTGCCACACGGTACCTGGCGCGAAGATTTTTTCCGGCAACCGGCCGATGCCCACGCCGTTCGGCACGCTGTTCGCGCCGAACATCACGCCCGACCCGGAAACCGGCATCGGCCGCTGGAGCGCCGAAGAGTTCTACCAGATGATGCACACGGGCCGCGGCCGCGACGGCAAGCTGCTGTATCCGGCCATGCCGTTCGCCAGCTACACGAAGGTGACGCGCGCCGACTGCGACGCCATCTTCGCCTACCTGCGCTCGGTACCGCCGGTGCGCCTGGCCACCCGCGAGCACGACCTGCGCTTCCCCTACAACAACCGCAACCTGCTGATCGGCTGGCGCACGCTGTATTTCCAGCAGGGCGAATACCAGCCGGACCGCGCGAAATCGGCCGAATGGAACCGCGGCGCCTACCTGGTCGAAGGCCTGGGGCACTGCGCCATGTGCCACACGCCGATCAACGCGCTGGGCGGCTCGTCGCAGCAGGAAGCCTTCAGGGGCGGCCTGATCCCGATGCAGAACTGGTATGCGCCGTCGCTCACGTCGAACAGGGAGGCGGGCCTCGGCAACTGGGCGCTGCAGGACATCATGGACCTGCTGCAGGCGGGCGTCTCGAACCGCGGCACGGTGTACGGGCCGATGGCCGAAGTCACCTACAACAGCCTGCAGCACATGACGGACGAGGACATCCGCGCCATGGCCGTCTACCTGAAAAGCCTGCCGAGCGACGAGCCGCCACGCCCGGCGGCGGCCAATGCGCCGCTGCGCGCGGACGTCAGCCAGATGTTTTCCGAAGGCCGCCGCATCTATGCCGCCCAGTGCGCCAGCTGCCACGGCGCGGAAGGGCGCGGCAAGCTGCCGCACTATCCGCCGCTGGCCAACAACCAGTCGATCATCATGACGTCCGCCGTGAATCCGGTGCGCATGGTGCTGAACGGCGGCTACCCGCCGGGTACGAGGAAAAACCCGATGCCGTACGGGATGCCGCCGTTCGCGCACGAACTGTCCGACGGCGAGATCGCCGCCGTCGTGACCTATATCCGCAATGCGTGGGGCAACCGCGCCGGTGCCGTCGGCACCCGCGACGTCAACGCGCTGCGTTCCGCCACCGTCGAGTAGGAGCCGCCATGATCGTCGAACCGCCGGACACCCTGGAACCCGAACAGCAGCGCCGCGTGGAAGCGATCGTGGCGCAGGGCCCGGGCGGCGCCTTCGCCGTCGCGGGCACGGCGGTCGCCGTCGTGCTGGCGATCTGGCTGGCGTTCTACCTGCTGGTGTTCGTCGCGCGCGGAGGCGCCTGATGGCCGCACCGGATACCCGCACGCCCGATGCCCATGCCGTCGCGGCGAAGGCGGAAACGCGCTGGGCGTGGATCGTCGGCGCCATCATCGTGTTCCTGACCGGGATGATGGCGTACATGAGCCTGCACTGGATCACCATGCCGGCGCAGCGCATGGAGACCATCGACCCGGCCACGCTGCACCTGTCCGGCGAATTCGTCGAAGCCAACCTGGGCTCGGCGCGCGAGCCGGACGGTTCGGTGACCGTGCGCCTGCTGGCCAGCCAGTATGCGTTCACGCCGCAGTGCGTGCTGGTGCCGAAGGATACGAAGGTAGCGATCCGCGGCACCAGTTCCGACGTGGTGCACGGCTTCTCGATCAGCGAAACCAATGTCAACGTGATGCTGGCGCCCGGCTACATCTCGAACTTCAGCGCCAACTTCCACCGCACAGGCGACTTCGTGATGCCGTGCCACGAATTCTGCGGCATCGGCCATGCGGCGATGTGGGCGCGCGTGAAGGTGGTGGAAGCCGCCGAGTTCGATCGTGCAATGCGGAACGGGAGGGCCAGCTGTGTCAGGCAATAAGTTCGGTAACGAAACGAGGCGCCTGGTGCTGTGGCACTTCTGGATCGCCTTCGCCGCGTTCTTCGTCGCGCTGGTGCTGGGCGAATGGCAGATGTACATCCGCAGCCCGCTGCGCGACTGGATCGGCAACCCGGAACTGTACTACCGCTCGGTGACAGCGCACGGCTCGGCGATGGGCTATGTGTTCCCCACGCTGGTGGCGATGGGCTTCGGCTATGCGATCGTGGAACTGTCGCTGAAGCAGGCGCTGATCGGCAGGCGCTGGGCATGGGCCGGCTTCGGCCTGGTGGTCGTGGGCACCGTCACGGCGATGGTGCCCGTGTCGATGGGCCTGGCCTCGGTGCTGTACACCTTCTACCCGCCGCTGATCGGCAACCCGTTCTACTACATCGGCGTGGTGCTGGTGGTGGTGGGCTCGTGGATCTGGGTGGCGCTGATGTCGGTGAACCTGCGCGCCTGGCGCAAGGCCAATCCCGGTGCCGTGGTGCCGCTGCCGATGTTCGCCAACGTGGCCGGCGCCTACCTGTGGGCCTGGACCTCGCTGGGCGCGGCGATCGAGATCCTGTTCCAGATCCTGCCGGTGGCGCTGGGCTTCCGGCACACCATCGATGCGGGGCTGGCACGGGTGTTCTTCTCATGGACATTGCATGCGATCGTCTATTTCTGGCTGATGCCGGCCTATATCGCGTTCTATACGCTGGTGCCACGCGCGATCGGTGGCCGCCTGTACAGCGACACGATGGCGCGCCTGTCGTTCATCCTGTTCCTGGTGTTCTCCATGCCGATCGGCGTGCACCACCTGTTCCAGGATCCGCAGGTGGGTTCCGGCGTGAAGTTCCTGCACGCGGTATTCACCGGGCTGGTTTCCGTGCCGACGCTGCTGACGATCTTCACGATCACCGCGTCGGTGGAAATCGCCGGCAGGCTGCGCGGCGGCACCGGCGCGATCGGCTGGGTCAAGCGCCTGCCGTGGCATAACCCGATGATGCTGGCGGTGGCGTTCTCCTTCATCATGCTGGGCTTCGGCGGGGCAGGGGGCCTGATCAACATGAGCTACCAGCTCGACTTCGCCATCCACAACACGCAGTGGATCACCGGGCACTTCCACCTGATCTTCGGCGGGGCGATCGTGATCATGTACTTCGCGCTGGCCTACGACCTGTGGCCCCATCTCACCGGCCGCGAGCTGAAGAACGGCCGGGCGATGCGCTGGCAGCTGTGGCTGTGGTTCGTCGGCATGATCGTGCTGACGTTCCCGTGGCACGTGGTGGGCATCCTCGGCATGCCGCGCCGGATGGCCTATTTCGACTACAGCGATCCGCATATTGCGCCGCAGGCCATCACCGTGATCATCACCTTCATCGGCGGCCTGCTGCTGGTGGTCTCCGGCCTGCTGTTCCTGCTGGTGCTGGCGCGCGGCCACCGCAGCGCGCTCGTTGCGCTGCCCGAATTCACGTTCAGCCAGACGGTGCACGCCGAGCGCACGCCGGCCGCGCTGAACGGCTACGCGATCTGGCTGGCGCTGATGATCGGGCTGTCGGTCGTCAACTACGGCTTCCCGATCATGCAGCTGATGGCGCTGCCGCAGACATCCGTGCCGGCCGTGCCGATCGGGAGCCAGCCATGAATTCCGAAAAATCGTTCTCGCTGCGGAACCGCTGGTTCACCGGCAGCGTGCTGGCGCTGCTGGCCATCGCGCTGCTGGCGGCGCTGGTCGGCTTCGTCTGGGTGCCGCGTGCGCAGGCGCGCGATGCGATGACGAGCATGTGGGAATCGATCTGCCGCGCCGCCGGCGTACCCGGCCGGTACTACACCGCGGCGCTGGACGACACCGGGCGCCGCTCCAGCGACGTGATCGTGATGGCGCAGATGATGGCGCCGGCCGACAGCGCATCGATCGGCCGCGGCGCCACGCTGGCGATGCAGTGCACGATGTGCCATGGCGCGCGGGGAATGAGTCCCGCCGGCTCGCCGCACCTGGCCGGCCAGCCCGCCGCCGCCACCTATAAACAGCTGCGCGACTATCAATCCGGCCACCGGGCCAGCGCCATCATGCGCCCGCTGGTGGAGGAACTGTCCGACACGGACATGCGCGACCTGGCCGCGTACTACGCCTACCTGCCGCGCGAACGGCTGGCCGACCCGATCGACCAGCACACGCCGCGCCTGGTACGCAACGGCGACCCGATGCGCAACGTGGGCGCCTGCGCATCCTGCCATGCGATCGAAGTAAAGAAGCCGGCATCGCCATGGCTCGACGGCCTGCCCGAATCGTACCTGCACCAGCAGCTGCTGGCCTTCCGCGACGGTACTCGGCGCAACGACGTCAATGCGCAGATGCGCAACGCGGTGCGCAATCTTTCGGACCAGGAGGTGGCGCAGCTGGCCCGCTATTACGCGGCCAGATAGGAGGAAGCCGGAGCGCCGCCGCGGATACTGGAACGCCGGACGGCGCAGCAAAGTGCTGTACCTTTTCCGGCCCGATGAGTTACCATGCGCGCTTGGGTGCGCTCTTTCCGTTCGGGAAGGGCGTTAAACGGGAAACCGGTGAAGCCGCCATGCGGCCATTCCGGTGCAGCCCCCGCTGCTGTAAGCCTGACGGACTCCGCCAACAAGCCACTGCGATACTCGCGGGAAGGCGCGGAAGAAGAATGACGGCGAGCCAGAATACCGGCCCAAGCAAGTCAGCACCATTCCCCGGGGTGACGGGAAGCCGCTGTCGATTCGGCTTGCCGTCCGTGCTCCGTCTCGACCGTCTTTCTTTTTCGATCCCCGCCGGTGCTCATATTGACCATTCGACGGGAGGTTTCGAATGCACATCATGGAAGGTTTCCTGCCGCCCGCGCACGCGCTGGGCTGGTCGGCTGTTTCCGTTTCGTTCCTGGCCTGGGGCCTGCGTTCCATGGGGCGCGACCTGCGCCGGCATCCGGAGCACCGCATGCTGTTCGGTGTCGCCGCCGCGTTCGCGTTCCTGCTGTCGGCGCTGAAGCTGCCGTCGGTGACGGGCAGCTGCTCGCATCCCACCGGCGTGGGCCTTGGCGCCTTGCTGTTCGGTCCCGCTTCGATGGTGCCGGTAGGCTTCGTGGTACTGCTGTTCCAGGCACTGCTGCTGGCCCATGGCGGCATCACGACCCTGGGTGCCAACGTGTTCTCGATGGCCGTGGTCGGCCCCTTCGTTGCCTATGGCGTGTTCCGCGCCGCGGCCGCGATGGGCATGTCCCGCTCCTTCGCCGTGTTCGCGGCGGCCTGCCTCGGTGACCTCGCCACGTATGCCACCACTTCGCTGCAGCTGGCCTGGGCTTTCCCCGACCCGCTGGGCGGCGTGCAGGCTTCGCTGCTCAGGTTCGGCGGCATCTTTGCCCTGACTCAGGTGCCGATCGCGATCAGCGAAGGCATGCTGACGGTGCTGGTAGTGAACGCGGTCGCCAGGTTCCACGGTGCGGAACTTTCCGCCGCGCCCGTCTTTGCGCACGCCCGGAGCAAGCCGGCATGAGAGCGCGTTCCTGGATGTTGTGGACGGTGCTCGCCCTGTCGACGGTGCTGCCGCTGTGGATCGCCGGCGGTGCGGACTTCGGCGGGGCCGACGATCTCGCACGGCAGGCGATCGGCACGCTGGCGCCGCACTACCAGCCCTGGTTCCACCCGGTGTTCGAGCCGGCCAGCGGCGAAATCGCGTCGCTGCTGTTCGCCTTGCAGGCAGCGCTTGGCGCCGGCGTGATCGGCTACTGGCTCGGCCTGTCGGTGGGACGCGAACGCGCGCGCAAGGCAGAGATCGAGGCAAGGGAGCGCCATGCTGATTGATTCGGCTGCCTACGCGAGCCACTGGCGCGCCATCGCACCGTCGGCCAAGGCACTGTTCGCGTGTGCCGGCGTTGCCGCCGCCTGGATCGCCCACAGCCCCGGCGCGCTGGCCATGCTCGCTGCCGTGCTGGTGCTGTGCACTGTCGTGGGCGCGCGCGTGCCGCTGCGCACCCTGCTGGCGGCGGCACTGGCGCCGTTCGGCTTCCTGCTGCTGGCCTGCCTGGCGATGCTGGCCGGGCCCGACCTCCAGGGCGACTGGCACTGGCGCGCAGCGATGCTGCCGGTGGCCGCACGTACCGCATTGCGGTCGCTGGCCATCCTGGCCGCGCTGCTCGGCCTTGTGCTGACCACGCCGCTGCCCGACCTGCTGGCGCTGCTGCGCCGCCTGCGCGTCCCCGAACTGCTGCTCGACCTGATGGCGCTGTGCTACCGCATGGTTGCCGTGCTGCGCCAGGCCTGGGACGACGGTGTCGAGGCGCAGCGCGCGCGGCAGGGCTATCGCGGCTGGCACCAGGCGTGGCGTTCGACCGGGATGCTGGCCGGCCATCTGGCATTGCAGGTGTGGCAGCGTGCCGCGGCATTGCAGATGGCGGCGGATGCGCGTTCGTACAGCGGCACGCTGCGCTTCCTGCCGGTGGCCCATCCGCAGGCGCGGCGCCAGAACGCGCGGGCCGTGCTGGCCGGCGTGCTGCTGGTCGCGCTGGCCGCGGGAGACCGCTGGTGAGCGCGCCGCCCGTCCTCGAACTCGCCGGTGTCGACTACGTCTACCCGGATGGCAGCGCCGGACTGCGCGGCTGCAGCCTGGCACTGGGGCGCGGGCGCCGCCATGCGCTGCTGGGCGCGAACGGCGCCGGCAAGACGACCGTGCTGCGGCACCTGAACGGCCTGCTGCGGCCGGCGGCCGGCACGCTGCTGCATGACGGCCAGGCTGTCGGCCGTGGCAGGGCCGCATCGAACGCGCTGCGGCGCTGCGTCGGCCTGGTGTTCCAGGACCCGGATCGCCAGCTGTTCGCCGCGCACGTCGAAGAAGACGTGTCGTTCGGCCCGCTCAACCTCGGCCTCGACGCAGCCACCGTGCGCGCGCGGGTGGCCGCCGCGCTCGATGCCGTCGGCTTGTCCGCTCACGCCGGCCGCGCCATCCATCACCTGAGCTTTGGCCAGAAAAAGCGCGTCTGCATCGCCGGCGTGCTGGCCATGGAACCACAGGTCCTGTTGCTGGACGAGCCGATGGCGGGGCTCGACGCACCGATGCAGGCGGCCCTGGCGGCGCTGCTCGACCGGCTGGCGGCACGTGGCATCACCGTCATGCTGTCGACCCATGACGCCGACTTCGCGCTCGGCTGGGCCGACGACGTGCACCTGATGGCGGCGGGGCGCTGCATCGCGTCCGGCCCGGCGCTGCAACTGGCGCAACGCGCCGACCTGCTCGGGCAGGCCGGTCATGACGTGCCGCAGTCCGTGGCGCTTCATCGGGAGCTGGTGGCGCTCGGCGTCCTCGGCGCCGACCCGCCGCCGCGCAGCGTGCCGGCACTGCTTGCCGCACTGCGTGCCCTGCGCGCGGTACCGGGCCCGGAACATCTCCAACAACCAGGAAGGACAATGGCATGACGATCGCAATTCCCGGCAAGGTCTGGTTCGTGGGCGCCGGCCCGGGCGATCCGGAGCTCGTCACCGTCAAGGGCCGCAGATTGCTGGGCGAGGCCGGCGCCGTGCTGTTTGCCGGTTCGCTGGTCGACCGCGCGGTCACGCTGTATGCGCCGGCCGGCTGCGTCATCCGCGATTCGAAGGACATGACGCTCGAAGAGATGACCGCCTGGCTGATCGCCCAGGCGGCCGTGCATGGCACGGTGGTGCGCCTGCAGACGGGCGACCCGGGCCTTTATGGCGCGCTGATCGAGCTGGCCCGCCCGCTCTCGGCCGCCGGCATCGAGTGGACCGTCGTGCCGGGCGTCTCGTCGGCGATGGCGTCGATGGCGGCGGCCGGGGAATCGCTGACGTTGCCGGAAGTCACCCAGAGCGTCATCTTCACCCGCGTCGAGGGACGCACGCCGATGCCGCCCGGCGAAGACCTGGCCAGCCTGGCGGCGCACCGCACCACGCTGTGCATCTTCCTGTCGATCACCCTGCTGCACAAGGTGGAAACGGCGCTGCGCGCCGCCGGCTGGCCGGACGACGCGCCGATACTGGTGGTGCACAAGGCCAGTTGGCCCGGCGAGGAAAAGATCCTGCGCGGCACGCTGGCCGATATCAAGGCGCGTTGCCGCGAGGCCGGCGTGGCCAGCCAGGCGATGATCGTGGCGAGCCCCACGCTCGGCGCGCTTCACTGGGAAACGCTGGCCCGATCGAAACTGTACGACCCTACCTTTACCCACCGATTCAGAAAGGCGAGCGCATGAACGCACCCATCATGATGCGGGCGGCCGATATGCCGTCCCGCGTGAATATCGACGATACCATTCTCATCGTCGGCCACGGCTCGCGCGAGGACTCGGGCAACCAGGAGATCCGCGAGTTCACCGGCCAGTGGCGTGCAGCCCGGCCGGACTGGCGCATCGAGCTGTGCTTCATCGAATTCGCGGCGCCGGAACTGAACGCCGCGCTGCTGGCCGCGGCGCGCGGCAGCCGCCGGGTGCTGGTGGTACCCCTGATCCTGAACGCGGCAGGCCATGTGAAGATGGAGATCCCGGAGGCCGTGGAGCAGGCGCGCGCCGCCAGTCCGCAGGCGGAAATACTGCTGGCGCCGCACCTGGGTGCCAGCGACCCCGTCCTCGCCGTGCTGCGGCGCCGCCTGCGCGGGGCGATGGCCGAGCTCGACATGCCCGACCCGACGACAACCGGCGTGGTGCTGCTCGGGCGCGGTTCGTCCGACCGCGGCGCCAACGGCGAGATGGCGAAGATGGCGCGCTGGCTGCTGGAAGAGGGCGACCATGAACTGGTCGACCTGGCCTTCACCGGCATTACCTGGCCGCGCCTGGAAAAAGTGGTGCAGCGCCAGGTAGTGCTGGGCATGCGGCAGATCGTCGTGCTGCCGTATTACCTGTATACCGGCACGCTGATGCAGCGCATCCACCGGCAGGTCGAGCACCTGCGCGGCCAGTATCCACAGGTGCGCTTCGCCTGCACCGCGCATTTCGGCTTCGAGAAGGAGATCTTCGCGTTGATGGACGAGCGCGTGGAGAACCTGCGCGCGGGCGTGCCTGACAGCCGCCTGTTATGCGACGGCTGCACGTTCCGAGAAATCGCCCACGACATGGGACACGGGCATTCGCACGCGCACACGCACACGCACGAGCACGCGCCCGCGCAGCCCGGCGACGATGTCCACGGCCACCCCCATGAACACGGCCACCCTCATGAACACGGCCATCCGCATGAACACGGCCACGGCCACGACCATGGCCACGAGGGCATGCCGGCATGAGTACCGTGAATACCGTCACCGAGCAGCTGACGCGCGCCGGCCAGGCCATCGAGCATGACAGTTTCGCCATCATCGATGCCGAGGCCGGCCCGCACGCGTACACGGAAGAGCAGTGGCCGGTCGTGCGCCGCATGATCCATGCGAACGCCGATTTCGATTTCAACGGGGCGACCGCCTTCCACCCGGACGCGGTGGAGGCGGGCATCCGCGCCATGCTGGCCGGCGCCACCCCGGTGGTGGCCGACGTGGAAATGATCTGTTCCGGCCTGTCGCAGCCACGCCTGGCGCATTTCGGCATGCGCACCCACCAGTTCATCAGCGATGCGGACGTGATCGACGCCGCCAGGCGCGAGGACACCACGCGCGCCGTGCAGGCGATGCGCAAGGCCCACAGGGCGGGGTTGCTCGATGGCGCGATCGTCGGCATCGGCAATGCGCCCACCGCGCTGATCGAAGTGGTGCGGCTGATCCGCGAAGAAGGGGTACGCCCGGCCCTGGTGGTCGGCATGCCGGTCGGTTTCGTGTCGGCGGCCGAGTCGAAGGACCTGATGGCCGGGATCGGCGAGGTGCCGTGGATCGTGATCCGCGGCCGCAAGGGCGGTTCGACGCTGGTGGTGTCGGCCCTGCATGCCTTGCTGGCGCTGGCCGAGGCGCGCCAGAAATCGGCGGAGCGCGGGTGAAGGAGAAGGCTGCCGAAAAAGGCACGCGCACCGGTTTCACGACCGGCGCATGCGCCGCCGCGGCGGCGCGCGCGGCGATGCTGGGACTCGCCACCGGCAGGGTGCCGGAGCACGTCGAGGCACTGCTGCCGAATGGCAGCCGGGTGGGCTTCGCCGTGCACGATGGCCGTTGCGACGCGGCGCATGCGCATGCGATGGTGATCAAGTTCGCCGGCGACGACCCGGACTGCACCGATGGCGCGCACCTGACGGTCGACCTGCGCCTGCTGCCCGGCCAGCCCGGCACGGTGGCCTGGGTGGCCGGCGACGGCGTCGGCACGGTCACGATGAAGGGCCTCGGCCTGGAAGTGGGCGGGCCGGCGATCAATCCGGTGCCGCGCAGGAATATCGCCGACAACCTGCGCGAGGCGGCGCCCGGGCTGCTTGCCGAACATGGCATCGAAGTCACGATCAGCGTGCCGGACGGCCAGGTGATGGCGAAGAAGACCACCAATGCGCGGCTGGGCATCCTGGGCGGCATCAGCATCCTCGGCACCACCGGCATCGTCAAACCCTATTCCACGGCGGCGTGGCGCGCCAGCGTGGTGCAAGGCGTGCAGGTGGCGGCCACGGCGGGCCACGGCATGGTGGCGCTGACGACCGGCGGGCGCACCGAGACCTTTGCCATGGCAACGCTGCGTGCCGAGCGGCCGGAGCTGCCGTCCGCCTGCTTCGTGCAGATGGGCGACTTCCTGCGCTATGCCCTCGACGAAGTGGTGGCGCAGGGCATCGGCCTGGTGGTGCTGGCGGTCATGGTGGGCAAGCTCACCAAGATCGCGCAAGGCGAAACCATCACCCACGCCAACCGCAGCGAAGTCGATACCGACCTGGTGGCGGAGATTGCACGGCGCATCGGTGCCGCCGACGAAGACTGCGCGGCGATGGCCGCCGCCGAAACGGCCCGCTTCGGCGCCGAACTGATGGTCGAGCGCGGCCTCGGGGCGGCGTTCCACTGCGCCCTGGCGCAAGCGGCCATCGATACGCTGACGGCGCCGGACCGCTATGGCCAGGCGTTCCGGCTGCGCGTGCTGGTGTGCGACTTCAGCGGCCAGCAGGTGGCCGACGTCTGGTCCGACCCGGTTCCCCCACCGGCGCTGCCGGCCAGCGCCGGCCGCACCAGCATTGCCCACATCCTCGATGTCGATCCTGAACCGAATTTCCCTTGAGCCCAACCATGGATATCCCTTCCCAAGACAGCAGTGCCAGAGACCCGAACCCGTGCCGCGTGATCGGCGTGCTCGACGACGGCGTGGCAAGCCTGGCCGCGACGGCCATGGCCTGCCTGCGCAGCGCCGACGTGGTGATCGGCGGTGCGCGCACATTGGCTTTGCTGGCGCACGAGATCAAGCCCGGCGCGCTGCGCCACGACCTGACCGGGCGCCTGAAGGACGTGCCGGGCTGGGTCAGGGCCGCGCGCGCCGATCACCTGGCCTGCGTGGTGCTGGCCACCGGCGACCCGCTGTGCCATGGCATCGCACCTTACCTGGCGAAGCACCTGTGCGTGCAGGCGCTCGACATCCAGCCCAACCTGTCGACGCTGCAGCTGGCCTGCGCGCGCATCGGACTGGCCTGGCACGATGCGCGCATCGTCTCGGTGCACGCGAAGGACGCGGGCGAGTGGCAACGGGGCGCCACGCCGGAGCACGGGCTGTATGCGCTGGCCCAGGCCCTGCGCGCCCACTCCCGCCTGCTCATCCTGACGAGCCCGGACAACAGCCCCGACCGGATCGCCAGGCTGCTCGAAGCCGAAGGCCTCGGCGGCGATTTCCTGATGGCGGTGGCGGAAAACCTGCTGCAGCCGGAAGAGCGGGTGCTGGCCGAACTCGCGCCGCGCGATGCCGCGAACATGCGTTTCGCCGCGCTGAACGTGGTGCTGCTGTGGCGCGTTACCCCGCTGCCGCGCCCCGTGCGCTTCGGCCTGGCCGACAGCGAGTTCGTGCAGCGCCAGCCCGACAAGGGCCTGATCACCAAGCAGGAAGTGCGCGCCGTCAGCCTGGCGCGCCTGCAACTGCGCGAGGACAGCGTGGTATGGGATATCGGTGCCGGTTCCGGCGCGGTGGGCCTGGAGGCGGCGCGGTTGTGCCCGCGGGGCCACGTCTACGCCATCGAGAAGAACGAAGCCGATCACGCCATCGCCGCGCAAAACCACGCGGCCTTCGGCATCGGCAACTACAGCCTGGTCCAAGGCAAGGCGCCGGACGGCCTCGACGCCTGGCCCGATCCGGATGCGGTGTTCATCGGCGGCTCGGGCGGCGAACTGGCCGCGCTGATAACGGGCGTGATGCGGCGCCTTCGGCCCGGCGGCACGCTGGTGATGAATTTCGTCACACTGGAAAACCTGGCCACCGCCACCGCGGCATTGCAGGCGCTGGAAGGCGAGGGCACGGAACCATGCCTGCACTGGGACGTGGTGCAGCTGCAGGCCGCCCGCAGCAAGCCGATCCTGCACATGCACCGCATGGCGGCCGAGAATCCCGTATGGATCGTCTGCGCGCGCCGCGCCGGAGGCACGCCATGAGCGGCGCGGGTACCTTCGGCACGCTGTGGGGTGTCTCGCTGGGCCCTGGCGACCCGGGCCTGATCACGCGCGCCGCGTGGGAAGCGCTGCAGCGGCGCGACGCGGCGTGGGTCTACCCGGCACGCAGCGGCAAGACGCCCAGCTACGCGCTGGACATCGTGCAGCGCGCCGGCCTGGCGCCGCCGGACGAGCATGCGCTGCTGCTGTTTCCGATGACGCACGACGGCGAAAAGCTGGCGCGTGCCTGGCTGCGCGCGGCCGAAAGGGTATTGCCCTGGCTGCGCGCGGGACGCGACGTGCTGTTCCTCGTCGAGGGCGATGCCAGCACCTATGCCACGTTCGGCCACCTGGCGCGCACCGTGCGCGCGCTCGACGCCGCCGTGCCGGTACAGGTCATCGCCGGCGTCAACGCCTTCACGGCTGCCTGCGCTGCGGTCGACGTGCCCTTCGCGGAGCAGGACGACACGGTGGCGATCGTGCCGGCCGCATATGGCGTGAGCGCCGTCGACCACTTGCTGCCCGACTTCGATACGCTGGTGCTGATGAAGGTGAAGCCGCTGCTCGATGAGCTGATCGGCTGGCTCGAGCGCCGCGGCCTGCTGGCCGGCGCCCACTTCATCGAACGGGTCGGCGCGCCGGACCAGCGCCAGGTCAGCGGCGCCGCGATTTCCGCGCTGCGCGGCACCAAGGTCAGCTACCTGTCGCTGCTGATCGTCAAGCACCCCCACCGCATCCGCGGCGAACGCATCAAGGGCTGCCTCAGGAAGGACAGCCCCAATCCCTTACTCACGGAGAACGCATGACCGATACTGCCAACACGACGCCGCGCCTGTGCCTGGTGGCGATCACGAAGCACGGCGCAGCGCAGGCCGCGCGCCTGGCCGCCGACCTGCCCGAGGCCGACATCTGCACGGCCGCCAAATTCGCCAGCGCGTTCGGCGGCCTGCCGAACCGGGTGCACCCTTACGGCGGCGCGATGCGCGACGAGATCGGCCCGCTGTTCGCCGGCTACGACCAGATCGTGTTCTTTGTTTCGCTGGGCGCGGTAGTGCGCCTGATCGCCCCGCACCTGCGCAGCAAGGAGGAAGACCCGGGCGTGATCGTCGTCGACGATGCCGGCCAGTACGTCATCCCGGTGCTGTCGGGCCATGTGGGCGGCGCCAACGAATGGAGCGAGCGCATCGCCGTGCTGCTCGGCGCGGCGCCGGTGCTGACCACCGCGTCCGATGTCGGCCGCACCATCCCCGTCGATATCCTCGGGCGCCACCTGGGCTGGCGGGTCGAGGCGCCGAAGATCAACGTCACGCGCGTGTCGGCCCACGTGGTGAACGGCGAGCCGATCGCCTTCATCCAGGAAGCCGGCAGCCCCGACTGGTGGACCCGGCCCACGCCGCTGCCGGACAACATCCACCGTTTCGACCGTTTTGCCGACGTGCCGCTGGACCGCTACGCCGCGCTGCTGTGGGTCACGCATGCCGAGGTGCCGCCCGGGCGCTGGGAATCATTGCACGAACGCCTGGTGGTCTACCGGCCACCCGTGGCGAGCGCGGCTTGAGCGGCTATACCATCGGCCTCGGTTGCGACCGCGGCGTGGCATTGCAGACCGTGCGCGAAGCCGTGCAGGCGGCGCTGGCCGCGGCGGGCATCGGGCCGGAGCAGGTGAGCGCGGCCGCATCGATCACGCTGAAACAGGATGAAGCGGCATTGCTCGCCCTGGCGCAGGAGCATGGCTGGCCGCTGCGTTTCTACCCGCCCGACGCGCTGGCGGCCGTGCCGGTGCCGCATCCCTCCGAGACCGTCTTGCGCCACACGGGCACGCCGTCGGTCAGCGAAGCCGCCGCGCTGCTGGCGGCCGGGCCGGATACGCCGATGACGGCACTCGTCGTCGAGAAACACAAACACAGGGGCGCCGATGGCCGGCATGCCACCGTTTCGATCGCAAGGAAACACATGAACGAGATTGACATGATAGATGCTGACATGAGAAGCGCTGACATGAGAAGCGCTGACATGAGCGACACTGAACAGGGCGCGCAGCGCGCCGGCAAGATCATGCTGGTGGGGATCGGCCCCGGCAGCGTGGAGCACATGACCGGGCGCGCCCGCGCCGCGATCGCCGAAGCCGATGTCGTGATCGGCTACGTCACCTACATCAAGCTGGTGGCCGACCTCATCGAAGGCAAGGAAATCATCCGCAAGTCGATGACCGAGGAACTGGACCGCGCCGTCAGCGCGCTGGAAGCCGCGCGCGCCGGCAAGAAGGTGGCGCTGATCTCGTCGGGCGACGCCGGCGTGTACGGCATGGCCGGCCCCACGTATGAAGTGCTGTTCCAGTCGGGCTGGACGCCGGACGATCCGGTGCAGGTCGAGATCATCCCCGGGGCATCGGCGCTGAACAGCTGCGCCGCCCTGGTCGGCGCGCCGCTGACGCACGACTTCTGCGCCATCTCGCTGTCGGACCTGCTGACGCCATGGCCGACCATCGCGCGGCGGCTCGACGCGGTGGCGATGGCCGATTTCGTCGTGGCGCTGTACAACCCGAAAAGCGGCCGGCGCACGCGCCAGATCGTCGAGGCGCAGCGCCTGTTCCTGCGCCACCGCCGCGCCGATACGCCGGTGGCGATCGTCAAGAGCGCCTACCGGCGGCGCGAGAACATCGTGTTCACCACGCTCGACCGCATGGCCGATGCCGACATCGGCATGCTCAGCACTGTCCTGATCGGCAACAGCAACACCTTCGTGCGCAATGGCCTGATGGTGACCCCGCGCGGCTACGCCAACAAGTACGACATGGAAGAGGGCGGCGCCACGCGCGATGGCGAACGCGCCGGCCGTTCGCTGTCCACCGGCCTGCTGGGCTGGCTGGACACGCTGCAGGCCGAACATGCCGGCGGCGCCAGCATCGAGACGCTTGCCGCCCGCCACCGGCTGCCGGCCGACTACATCGGCGCCACGCTGGCCGAGCCCTGGCAGGACGAATCGGCGACGGCCGGGGAGGCCGAAGCATGAGCGATTGCGATAGCAGTTCCGATAGCGATTCCGGCGCGCCCGCCGTGGTGAAGCCGAAGATCGGCAGTTATCACCGGCACCTGCTGGTGTGCACCGGCCCGCGCTGCAGCGCCGATGGCCAGTCGCAGGCGCTGTTCGACAGCCTGGGCGACAAGCTCAAGGCGGCCGGCCTGACCACCGGCGAGCTGCGCGTCAAGCGCAGCCGCGTGGGCTGCTTTGCCGCCTGCAAGGGCGGCCCCATCGCGTGCGTGCAGCCGGACGGCACCTGGTACTACAACGTCACGCCGGAAAACATGGACCGCATCATCAGCGAACACCTGTGCAACGGCCGGCGCGTGGACGACCTGGTGTTTCACCAGGCCGGCGAAGAGTAAAGTTCAATCAATAACTGGTCAACGCATTCGGCTGCCCACCCTTGAACGTGAAGATGGTCACCGGCGACGCCTTCATGTCGCCCTTCCCGTCGAACGCGTAGGTACCGGCGACGCCCTGGTACGTCCCGCCGGAAATCGCTGCGCCGACCTTCGACGGTTCGACGGAATTGGTTTGCTGCATCGCCTGGGCGAACAGGTACACGGCGTCGTAATACGACGCGGCGTACACGTCCGGGTCGGCGTTGAAGCGTTTCTTGAATTTCGCCTTGAAGCCCGGGCCGCTGGCGGCCTTGTCGAGCAGCGCGCCGCCCTGCGAGCACAGCACGTTGGTGCCGACGGCGTCGCCGCCCAGCTTGCCCATCTCGGCGGTGCAGATCGTGTCGCCGCCCAGCAGCTTCGCCTTGATGCCCAGTTGCCGGATCTGGCGCGCCATCGGGCCGCCCTGCGGCGCGTAGCCGCCGAAGAAGATCGCCTCGACGTTCTTCGGCCGCAGCTTGGTGAGGATCGACGTGAAATCGACCGCCTTGTCGGTCGTGTATTCGTGACCGGCCACCGTCATGCCGGCGGTGCGTGCGGCGCGCTTGAATTCCTCGGCCAGGCCCTGGCCGAAGGCGGTGCGGTCGTCGATCACCGCCACCGTCTTCACCTTCAGTTCCTTCGCCGCGTACAGCGCCATCCGCGAACCGAGCTGCGTATCGCTGGCATTCACGCGGAACAGGTTTTTATAACCTTGCTGCGTCAGTTTCGGATTCGACGCGACGCTGGCCACGACCACGCCGGCGTTCGCGTACACGCGCGACGCGGGGATCGCCACGCCCGAATTATAGGGGCCGACCACGTAGCGTACGCCGCCATCGGCCAGTTTCTGCGCCACGTTGACGCCGGCCTTCGGGTCGCCCTGGTCGTCCTCGGACACCAGCTCGAAGCGGAGCTTCTTGCCGCCGACGCTGACCGGCTTCGCGTTCAGCTCCTCGATGGCCAGCCGCGCGCCGTTTTCGTTGTCCTTGCCGGAGAAGGCCTGCGCGCCGGACAGCGGACCGCTGTGACCGATGCGGACCACGGTTTCCTGCGCAGCGGCGCCGGCAGCGAGTGCCGCCAGCGCAAGTGCGCCGGCCATGTGCGTGTATCTCATCGGATCTCCCGTCGTTATTCTTGAGTAGCGTGAATTATCCACGTTCTCGCGACGGGAGCAAGCAGCAATGTGCGCGGGCCGCCACCACAGGCGTCCGCACCGGCGACTGCCCGGTGCACCACGCCGGCAACCGCGCCGGCACCGGTGCCGGGAATTGGGCCGGCATTGCGCCGGCAATGGCGCCGGCAACTAAACCGTCGGTGCGGTGCCCGTACGGGTGACCGGGCGCACCGCCGGGTTGATCTCGCTGCGCGGCGGCGCGGCACCCGCATTGGGGCCGCCGGCAATGCCGCCGGCCAGGTACTGCGCGGCGATCGCGGCAGCCGTCGACGGGTCGGCCGCATTCGGTGCCCGTGCGGCATTGTTCGCGGCCGCACCCGCACCCGCGGTACCGGCAGCCGCGGCGTTTGCGTCAGGCGTGCCCGCTGCTCCCGGCACTGCGCCGGCCGGCGCCCCGGTTGCCGCCGGCGTGCCGCCAGCCGTGGTGCCCGCCACCGGATTGGCCGGCGTGCCCAGTGAAGCCTGCGCCGCGGCTGCCGCATCGGCCGCCGCCTGGGCAGTGGCGGCAGAGGTTGCCGTCGAGGCAGCGATCCGTGCATCGGCTGCCGCGCCGGCCACGGCCTGCTCGTTCGCGGTACCGGCCAGCGCCGTGGCGCCGGCGGCGGTGCCGGCACCGGCCGCGGTGGCGGCCTGCTGCGTGCGCAGCGCCAGGCGCTCCCGGTCCAGGATGGCCTGTGCGCGCTCGGCGCCCTGTTCCTGCAAGACCCGCAGCGCATCACGCTGCCGCGCATTCTCTGCCTCGTTCAGCGCCGTGGCCTGGCGCGCATCCTCGGCCTGCTGCGTGGCGGCCAGCCGTGCCTGCGCGAGCCGCTGTTCGACCAGCGCGTCTTCGCGGGTGCCCAGCGTTTGCCCGGCCGCCAGGCGGCGGGCTTCCAGCAGGCGCTCCTGCGCCAGCCGGTCGGCCTGCGTCAACTCATCTTGCCGAACATCCTGGCGCGCATCGTCGAGGCGATCGGCCAGCCGCTGCGCGGCCACGTCTTCTTCCCGGGTAGTGGTCAGCTGGCGCAATGCCGCGGCGCGCGTTTCCTGCAGCCGCTGGTCCTGCGTGGCGATGTCCTGCTGTTCGGCCAGCGCTTCGTTCGCGGTCTGGCGCGCCAGCGCGAGGCGGTCGGCGGCCGCACGCTCCTGCTGCGTCAGCGCGGCCCGGTCGCGGTCGAGCCGGGCCGCGTCGTCGCGTTGCGCCTGCTGGCGGCGCGCCTCGGCGTTCTCCGCCACCGCCGCCCGCTCGGCGGCAAAGCGCTCGGCGGCCAGTTGCCGGGCCAGCAGCTCGGCATTGGCCTGGTCGGGCGACGTCGTCGCTGCCGGCGGCGTCTGCACCGGATTGGCCTGCGCTTCGCCCGTGGCGCCTGCCACGCGGGTGGGCGGCGGCTGTACCCTATCTCGTACGGCCTGCTGGGCGGCAGCCCTGTCGGCCGCTGTCGAAGGCAAGGGGTTGGCGGCCGCGGACAGCGCGGTGGCGGCCGGCGGCAGCGGATTGCCGGCCGTCGGCGGCGCATAGTTGGGGATTTGTTGCGTGGGAATCTGTTGCGCGGGCACCTGCTGCGCGGGCACCTGCAGGGATGGCGACTGTTGGGATGGCACCTGCTGAGTTGCCGCCTGCTGAGTTGCCGCCTGCTGGGCCGATACCTGCGCCGGACTGTCGGACGGCAGTGCAGCGCCCTGCTGCGGCGCGTTGGCCGGACCGAGCGCGCCGCTGGCGCTGTTGCTGGCCTGCGCGGCCGTCAGTTCGGCAGCCTGGTTGTCCAGCATGGCAGCCGGCGTGCCCGAGCCGGCAATCTGGGGGGCTTCCGGCTGGCGCGTGGCAGCGTTGTCGACGTTGCCGGCGGCGTCGCTGTCGCCGGCCGGAGTTTGCCGGTTCGGCTGCACGGCCGTATCGCGCAGCGCATTGCGGAACGCCGCGTCGCTGACTTCGCTCGGCGGCAGGTTGGTGGTGGCCGGCGGCTGCAGCGAATTGCCGTCCGGGCCGATGGCGTCGCGTTCGTGCGCCAGCGCGCTGGCCACCTCGTCGAAGCTGCCGGCGGCGCGCGCCAGCGTTGCCAGCGTGCCTTGCCGGTCGGCCTCGAACGCGGCCAGCAAACGGCGGTTGTCCACGGCCAGCATGTCGCCATCGTCGCCCAGCAGCGAGGGCGCCAGGTCGATCCCCAGTTGCGCCAGCCCGGCGCGCTGGTCGGCGAAGGCTTGCGCCAGGCGGCCGGCCAATGCGCTGGCCGGCAGCGCTTCGCCGGAAGGCGGCGCCAGCGTATCGACGGCGCGGCCCACGTTGAAGGCTTCGACCAGTTCGCCGGCGGCGGTGCCCAGCTGTTCCAGGTCCGCATCGGTGATCCGCGTATTTGCTGCGCTTCCGTTCGCGGCGGCCAGTTCGCCCAGCCGTTTCTGCGACAGCGCGAGCGTGCCCATGAACTGGCCCAGCGAAGATACATCCACGTCGGAGCTCGGCGGCACGTCGGCGCGCACGGGTGCCGCGCCGGCGTCGGCCGCAGCGAACAGCGGAGCCATGCCGGACGATACTGAAGAGACAGGAAACATGACGCACCTCCGATGCCTGGATCCGAACCAGCATGCCACAAAGCGCGTGCAAGCGGCGCACCGGCCCGGCCGGCAGTGCTCCGCGCTGGTACCGATGTATTTCCACTTTGTTATGCACCGCACTGTGCGGCCGCTGCGATCGGCCTATTGTTGTTCCTGCATACACCAACCAAGAGGATACCGATCATGGACAACGAAAAATCGACCATCAACGCAACCGGCACCGTCACGCCGATCGGCAACACCAATAACACGACCAACCGCACCGACGTCCACAACACGATCGACAAGGCTGCCGACAAGGTGCAGCCAGCCGCCGACAGGGCCGCTTCCGCAGCGCACAGCGCTGTCGATAAGGTTGCCGAGAAGGTCCCCGCAGCAACCGAGAAAGTGCACAGCACCGTCGAGAAACTGGCCGAGAAAGTGCCTGCCACCACCGACCGCCTGGTCGGCAAGGCCCATGACACCGTGGAAAAGGTATCGGACAAGGCCAGCGCCGTGTCCGAAACGCTGAGCCGGAAAGCTGCCGACCTGAACGTGGCCTACGGCCGCCTGGCCGAAACGGGCCGCAGCTACGTGCGCAACAGCCCGGGTACGTCCGTGCTGGTTGCCCTGGCCGCCGGCTACGCCGTGTCCAAGCTGCTGGGCTCGCGCCGCCATTGATCCCGCGGCAACTGCACGGAAGTTACCGCGGCAGTTGCCTCATCGATGGCCCGTCGTCCGCCACCCCTTGCGGACGGCAGCGCCCGGCCGTGCTTCCTCGTGATGCACGGCCGGGCGTCTTTGCGCCCGGATGTCGCCACTCGCGGCTTTCGGGTGTCGCTTACCGTAATCTACCAGGACCCCCATGACCACCAAACCTACCAGGCAGTCCTCCGGCGTCGACGGAGCAGGTTCCATTCTTTCTACCGTTTCCGGACCTTCCACCGCGGCGCCGCCGCAATCGCTGGGCAACAACAATCCGCAAGGCGACGTGCTGCTGGAAAAGCAGGCCGGCGGCATGGACCTGGCCGCGCAGACCGCGCACAACGCCAACAAGCCGGGCGAATACGGCGATGCCGCGCGCACGCCGCAGCAGGGGCAGACGGCCAAGCCATCGAGCGACATCGTTACCGCCAGCAGCGCAGCGGAAAACATCGCCTCGCCGAAGACCGGCAGCGGCCAGCCGCCGATCGGCGTCAACAACACCAACTCGCCGCTCGACCGCGTGCGCGCCGATTCGAGCCAGCAGGTGCTGACCACGAACCAGGGCGTTCCGGTGGCGAACAACCAGGATTCGCTGAAGGCGGGCCTGCGCGGCCCCACGCTGATGGAAGACTTCATCCTGCGTGAAAAGATCACGCACTTCGACCATGAGCGCATTCCCGAACGCATCGTGCATGCGCGCGGCTCGGCGGCGCACGGCTATTTCGAAAGCTACGAGGACCTGTCGGCCGTCACGCGCGCCGCGCCGTTCGCGCGGGCCGGCAAGAAAACGCCGGTATTCGTGCGCTTCTCCACCGTGGCCGGCGAACGCGGCTCCACCGACACGGCGCGCGACGTGCGCGGCTTTGCCGTCAAGTTCTATACGGACGAGGGCAACTGGGACCTGGTGGGCAACAACATCCCCGTGTTCTTCATCCAGGACGCGATGAAGTTCCCCGACCTGGTGCATGCATTGAAACCCGAGCCGCACAACGCGATGCCGCAGGCGGCCAGCGCGCACGACACGTTCTGGGATTTCGTGTCGCTGATGCCGGAATCGACGCACATGCTGATGTGGGCGATGTCCGACCGCGCCATTCCACGCAGCTACCGCATGATGCAGGGCTTCGGCGTGCACACCTTCCGCCTGGTGAACGCGGCCGGCGAATCCGTGTTCGTCAAGTTCCACTGGACGCCTGTGCAGGGCACCCATTCGCTGGTGTGGGATGAAGCCGTGAAGATCAGCGGCGCCGATCCCGACTTCCATCGCCGCGACCTGTGGGAAGCCATCGAAGCCGGCGAATTCCCCGAATGGGAACTGGGCCTGCAGATCTTTACCGAGGAACAGGCCGACAGCTTCGAGTTCGACGTGCTGGACGCCACCAAGCTCGTGCCGGAAGAACTGGTGCCCGTGAAGCCGGTGGGCAAGCTGGTGCTGAACCGGAATCCGGACAATTTCTTTGCCGAGACCGAGCAGGTGGCGTTCTGCACCGCGCACGTGATTCCCGGCATCGACTTCACCAACGATCCGCTGCTGCACGGCCGCATCCACTCCTATGTGGACACGCAACTGTCGCGCCTGGGCGGGCCGAACTTCCATGAAATCCCGATCAATGCGCCGGTCGCGCAGGTGCACAACAACCAGCGCGACGGCATGCACCGCCAGACCATCAACCGCGGCCGCGTGTCCTACGAGCCCAATTCGCTGGGCGGCGGCTGCCCGTTCCAGGGCGGCCGCATGGGCTTCACGAGCTTCCCGCAGCAAACCTTCGTGGAAGACAAGGTGCGCGGCAAGCCCGAACTGTTCGCCGACCACTATTCGCAGGCCCGCCTGTTCTGGCAGAGCCAGACGCCGGTCGAGCGCGCCCACATCATCGGCGGCTTCCGCTTCGAGCTGACGCGCGTGACGGTGCCGGCGATCCGCCAGCGCACGCTGTCGATGCTGGCCAACGTCGATGCGTCGCTGGTCAACGCGGTGGCCTCCGGCCTCGGCATGCCGGTGCCTGATCCACAGCCGATGGCCACCACGCGGCCGCTGCCTGTGTACCGCACCTCGCCCGGCCTGTCGCTGCTGGCGCGGCCCGGGCAGGTGGGCATCCACACGCGCCGCGTCGCGATCCTGGTGGCCGATGGCGTGGACGTGGCCGGCGTGCGCACGGTCTACGAAGCGCTGCTGGCCGACGGCGCGGTGCCGCGCGTGGTCTCGTCGCGGCTGGGCCAGGTCACCGGCGCCGACGGCGCCACGCTGGATGTGGAAATCACGCTGGAGGCCGGCCCCGCGGTGATCTACGACGCGGTGGTGGTACCGGCCGGCGAGCAGTCCGCCCAAACGCTGGCGGCCGATGCCAACGCGCTGGAATTCGTGCGGCTGCAATATCGCCACTGCAAGCCGATCATGGTGGTGGACGCCGGCGCCCAATTGCTGGCCAAGGCCGGCATCCCGGCCACGCTGCGCGACGGCTCGCCCGACCCCGGCATCATCGGCGCCCAGCCGGTCGATGCCGCCGCCGCGCTGGCCGCGTTCAAGGAAGCGCTGGCGCAGCACCGCGTGTGGGCGCGCGAGAGCGATCCCCCGGCGGTATGAGGGCAATATAGTCTCGCCCGCCGCCCCGGCAGGGCGCCAGCCCTGCCATAGGTGGTGACCGGCCCGGTTGCATGCGCCACGCGCGGCAGCCGGGCTTTATCATGTCATCTTGCCCCCTCAGCACGACTGCATGGACGTTTACGCCCCTCAAACCTGGAAGCCCCACGAACGGCCGATGCTGCCGGGATCGCCGTCGTCGCCGCTGCATTCGACGCGCAGGCGCCTGGCCTACCTGCTGGTCGGCTTCATCGTCGCGCTGACCGGCGGCCTGGGCAACGCGCTCGTCACCGTCAACCTCGTCTATGCGCAAGGCTCGCTGGGCGTCTACTCGGCCGAGATCCAGTGGCTGCCTGCGGTGTACGTGATGGCCAGCGTGTCGATGAACCTGCTGCTGGTGAAATTCCGCCAGCAGTTCGGCCTGCGGCTGTTCACCGAGCTGTTCCTGGTGCTGTACGCGCTGGCCACGCTGGCCCACCTGTTCGTGCACGGCCTCGGCTCGGCGATCCTGGTGCGGGCAGCCAGCGGCATGTCGGGGGCTGCGCTCACGACGCTGGGCCTGTATTACACGCTGCAGGGTTTCCCGGCGCAGCACCGGATGAAAGGCGTGGTGCTGGGCATCGGCTTCTCGCAGCTGGCGCTGCCGATCGCGCGGATCTTCTCCACCGACCTGCTGGAGATCGCCGAATGGCGCGGCCTGTATTTCTTCGAGCTGGGCATGTGCCTGCTGTCGCTGGGCTGCGTGCTGCTGCTGAAACTGCCGCCCGGCGACCGCATCCGGGCATTCGAGAAGCTCGATTTCCTCACCTTTGCGCTGTTTGCGCCGGGCGTTGCGCTGCTGTGCGCCGTGCTGGGCCTGGGCCGCACCGTGTGGTGGTTCGAGGCGCCCTGGCTGGGCTGGTGCCTGGCCGGCTCGATCGTGCTGGTGACGGCGGCGGTGGCGATCGAGCACAATCGCGCCAGGCCGCTGCTCAATATCCGCTGGCTGACGACGTCGAACATGCTGCGCCTGGCCCTGTCGGTGCTGCTGATCCGCATCGTGCAGTCGGAGGCCACCGGCACCGTCGGCTTCCTGCAGGCACTGGGGCTGCAGAACGACCAGATGCGCGAGCTGTGGATGGTCACGCTGGTGGCCAGCATCGCCGGCATGGCGGCCAGCGCGCTGACGATTTCGCCCAGCCGCATCCAGACCTCGCTGATGTTCGCCCTGGTGCTGATGGCGGTCGGCGCGTACATGGATTCGCATGCGACGAACCTGACGCGGCCCGCGCAGATGTATGTCAGCCAGGCCTTGCTGGCGTTTGCCGGCGTATTCTTCATCGGCCCGGTGTTCGTCTCCGGCTTCGGCGCGATCATTGCCCAGCCGAGTAACCTGATCAGCTTTTCGCTGATGTTCTCGATGACGCAGAACCTGGGCGGCCTGCTGGGTTCCGCGCTGGTGGGCACGGTCCAGGTACTGCGCGAAAAATACCATTCCAGCCAGCTGGTCGAGCACCTGACCCTGATCGACCCGCTGGTGGCCAGCCGCGTGCAGGGCAGCGGCGCCGCGCTGGCCGGCACCCTGGGCGATCCGGCCCTGCGCAGTGCGCAGGGCGTGGCGTCGCTCGGCGCGGCGGCCACGCGCGAAGCCAATATCCTCGCCTACAACGACGTATTCCTGCTGATCAGTATCGTCGCCATCGCCACGCTGGCGTGGATGATGGCGCACTATCTCTGGCAACTGTGCACCGCCTGCCGTCCCGCCACGCCGGCGCAGAACGCCCAGACAGGCCTGGCCAGGGTCTCCCTCGACAACTCCGGATCGAAATGAGCGCCAACGACACCACTCCGCCACCAGCTTCCGCGCCTGCGCCGGCTCCTGCAACTGCTCCCGCAACTGCTCCCGCCACCGCTCCAGCCGCCCCTCCCGCGGCAGCGGCGCCGGCACCGGGACAGCCGGACCGTCCGCACCAGTGGCTCGCCATCGCCGGCTTTGCGCTGATCGCGCTTGTCGGCGTGCTGGTCGTGCTGTATGCATGGCGGCTGCCGCCGTTCACCAGCCCGATCGTCTCGACCGAGAACGCCCTGGTGCGCGGCCAGGTGACGGTGATCGGTACCCAGCTGTCCGGCTATGTCACGCAGGTGCACGTCCAGGATTTCCAGCACGTGAAGGCGGGCGACCTGCTGGTGGAAATCGACAGGCGCGTCTACGAGCAGCGCTACGAGCAGGCCGAGGCGCAGCTGGCGGCGCAGAAGGCCGCGCTGGAAAACTGGGGCCAGTCGCGCCGCAGCGCCGCCGCCACCATCGCGCTGCAGGAAGCGGCGCTGGTGAATGCGCGGGCCCAGGCAACCCGCGCCACGGCCGACCTGGCGAGGGTCGAGGAACTGGTGCAGGATGGCTCGCTGTCGCAGCGCGAACGGGATGCGCAGCGCGCCGCGCATGCCCAGGCCCAGGCGGCCGTCGCGCAGGCGCAGGCCAATGTCGAGATCTCGCGGCAGCAGTCGCAGTCCGTCACCGTCAATCGCGCCGCGCTGGAGGCGGCGGTGGCCAATGCGGCGGCGGCGCTGAAGGCGGCCAAGGTGGACCTGGACAATACCCGCATCGTCGCGCCGGCCGACGGCCAGCTGGGCCAGGTGGGCGTGCGGCGCGGCGCCTTCGTCAACTCGGGCGCGCAGCTGATGGGGCTCGTGCCTCGGCAGATGTGGGTGATCGCCAACCTGAAGGAAACCCAGATGAACGGCGTGCGCGTCGGCCAGAGCGCCACGTTCAAGGTCGATGCGCTCGATGGCGCCACGCTGACCGGCCAGGTCGAGCGCATTTCTCCCGCCACCGGCTCCGAGTTTTCCGTGCTGCCGGCCGATAACGCCACCGGCAACTACGTGAAGATCGCCCAGCGCATTCCGGTGCGCATCCGCATCGATCCCGGCCAGAAGCTGGCGGACCGGCTGCGGCCCGGCATGTCCGTCATCGTCGGCATCGATACGTCGGCGGTGCTGAACGATGCGGAGGCCCGGCAATGAGGCGTGCCGTGCTGGTGATTGCCGCCGCAGTACTGGCGGGCTGCGCCGCGAAAGTGGCCGACCCGCCGGCGTCGCGGCTGCAGGTGCCGGCGCAGTGGCGCGCGCCGCTGCCGGAAGGGGCATCGGCTTTGCCGGTGGACGCGCAGTGGTGGCAGGGCTTCGGCGATCCCGCGCTGACGGCGCTGGTCAGCGGGGCGCTGGCGAACAACGGCGACCTGCGCGTGGCGCGCGAGCGCATCGAGGATTACCGTGCCCGCGTGCGCGCCGCCGCTGCCGCGCAGCAGCCCACGCTGTCGTTCGACACGTCGCCCGCGCGGGCGCGGACACTGTCGCCCGCCACGGGACGGCCCTACGTGGCCAATGCGTTCCAGGCCGAATTCCAGGCCGCCTACGAGATCGACGTGTGGGGCCGCCTGGCCAATGCCACCGATGCCGCCGCGGCCACGCTGCGCGGCGAGCAGGCCAATCTCGATGCGGTAGCGCTGTCGATCGCGGCCAACGTGGCGACCGGCTACCTGAACCTGCGCGGGCTCGATGCGCAGCTGGAACTGGCGCAGGCCACGCTGCAACTGCGCGAACGTTCGCGCGACCTGGCGCGGCGCCAGTTCGAGGTGGGCTACAGCTCGCGCCTCGAATGGCTGCAGGCGCAGGCCGAATACGACACGGCGGCCGAACAGATTCCGCAATTGCAGCGGCAGATCTTCGAACAGGAAAATGCGCTGGCGCTGCTGGCGGGCGACACGCCCGGCCCGATCGCACGCGGCAAGTCGCTGGCCGAGCTGGCGCCGCCGCCGGTGCCGGGCGGCCTGCCGTCCGACCTGCTGCGCCGCCGCCCGGACATCGCGCGCGCCGAGCAGGCCATCGCCGCCGCCAGCGCGCAACTGGCCGCCACGCGCGACCAGTTGCTGCCCACCTTCCGCCTGACGGCCGCCGGCGGCATCCAGTCCACCGAACTGTCCGACCTGCTGCACGGGCCCACGCGGCTGTGGCGCCTGTCCGGCGCACTGGTAGCGCCGCTGTTCGACGGCGGCCGGGTGCAGGCCGCCACCGACTCCGCCGCCGCGCAGCGCAACCAGGCAATCATCGCCTACGAAAATGCGGTGCGGCAGGCGTTCGCTGAAACGGAAAACGGCCTCGATGCGATCACGCGGCTGCGCGAGCAGGTGGTGCAGAACGACGCGCGCCGGGCCACCGCCGCCGAAACGCTGCGCATCGCGCACAACCGCTATGCCAACGGTTATGCGGCCTACCTGGAGGAACTGGACGCGCAGCGCAACCTGTATACGGCCGACGTGGCGCGGCTGCAGCTGCGCGCGCGGCTGCTGGCTGCGTCGGTCGACCTGTACCGGGCCATGGGGGGAGGGTGGACGGAGCCTTCGCCTTCGCGATGACCGGCGGGCCATCGGGTAAGATCGCTGGATGGACTACTACAAGACCTTGACCACCGCCCGCCTGACGCTGCGCCCGCCGCGTCCCGGCGACGAAGCCGACCTGCAGGCCATCCACGGCGATCCCGAAGTCATGCGCTACTTCAGCGAGCCGGCATGGGCCGACCCGGAACGCCCGGCACAGCAGATCGCGAAGGATGCCGCCGCATTCGCGGCGCGCGAGTATTTCCGCTTCGCGATGATCCTCGACGAGACCGGCCGCCAGGTCGGCAACTGCACGCTGCATGCGCTGCACTGGCAGAACCGCCGCGGCGAAGTGGGCTACGCGCTGAACCGCGCGCACTGGGGCATGGGTTACATGAACGAGGCGTTGGCCGCGCTGCTGGAATATGCCTTCGTCGAGATGGACCTGCACCGGCTGGAGGCCGACATCGATCCGCGCAACACCGCGTCCACCGGCGCGCTGGAGCGCCTCGGCTTCCAGCGCGAAGGCCTGCTGCGCGAGCGGTGGATCGTCGGCGGCGAGATCTGCGATTCGGCGCTCTACGGCCTGCTGCGGAGGGAGTGGCAGGAGCGCGCGCCTGGCCGCGTCACGCGCTGACCAGCGGCCGCTTTCCTGCGCTGAGCAGCGGCCGTTCCCGCGCGCCAGCCTGCGCCGGCTCCAGCTGGAAGGTATCGACGACGCCGGCCAGCTGGTCCGCCTGCAGGCGCAGTGCCTGCGCCGCGGCGGCCGCTTCTTCCACCAGCGAGGCGTTTCGCAGCGTCATATCGTCCAGCCGTCCGATTGCCTCGCCAACCGATTCGATGTCGGCCCCCTGGGTGCGGGTTACCTGCGAAATGTCCTGCATGATCGCCGACACGCGGGCGATGCCGTCGACCACTTCCTTCATCGTGCCGCCCGCCGCGCCGACGAGCGCGGTACCGGTATCGACCTTGGCTACCGAATCCTCGATCAGCTGCTTCACTTCCTTGGCCGCGGCCGCGGAGCGATGGGCCAGGTTGCGCACCTCGGTGGCGACGACGGCGAAGCCGCGTCCCTGCTCGCCGGCGCGCGCGGCTTCCACGGCCGCATTCAGCGCCAGGATATTGGTCTGGAACGCGATGCCGTCGATGACGGCGATGATGTCGACGATCTTCTTCGACGACGCGCCGATCAGGTTCATCGTGGCGACGATGCTGTCGACCGCTTCGCCACCCTGGCGCGACACGTCCGACGCCTGCCGCGACAAGTTGCTGGCTTCTTCCGCGTAGCCGGCATTGGTGCGTACCGAGCCGACCAGCTGGCGCATCGACGCCGTCACCTGCGCCAGGGCCTCGGCCTGCGCTTCGGTGCGGTCCGACAGATCGGCATTGCCTTCGGCGATCTCGGCCGACGCCGCGGCAATCGCCACGGTGCCGCTGCGCACGTCCGTCACGATGCCGGCCAGGCCGTCGCGCATCGTGCCCATCGCGTACAGCAGGCTTCGCTCGTGGGCGCGGCCGGTGTCCACCGGGCGATGCAGCTCGCCGCGGGCGATAGCGCGCGCCACGCCGGCGGCGTAGCCGGGCTCGCCGCCCAGCTGGCGCAGCAGGCCGCGCACGATGGCAGTGCCGATCAGCACGCACAGCAGCGCGCTGACCAGGGCCATCGCACCGATCCACCAGCCGGCCGTCTCGGCCTTTTCCGCTGCGGCATCGGTCGCCACGCGGCTGTTGTGCTTCAGCTGGTTCATCAGCACGTCGATGTCGGCCACGATGGTGCGGCGCAGCGGGCTGCATTCTTCCACCAGGAAGATGCCGTACTGCTCCATCTCGCCGGCCGAACGGTACTTGCGCGGACGCTCCAGTTCGCGCGCCATCTGCAGCATTTCGTCGCGCACCTTGATGAACTGCGGGTTGTCGCGCAGCAGCGGTTCGAGCTTGTCCAGTTCCGCCAGGTACAGCGCCTTCTGGCGGTCGAGAATGTCGAGTTCGCGCATGGCCGCGGCACTGTCCTGGAAGATGTAGGCGTTGCGCGCCGCCATGCCGGTCTGCGCCAGGGCTTCGCGCGCCTCCACCAGCGGATCGAACTGCAGGCGCCGCAGGTCGGTGGCATTGTCGAGCGCCGCATCGATCTGGTTGACGCGCGAGATCGAGAACAGCGCGAGGATGGCAGTGAATAACATCACAAGGGCAAAGGATGCGTAGAGCTTTGTGGCAATGCTGGCGTGGCGGAAGGCGGTCATGGCGATTGGCGGCTCGGTTGATTTGATGAATTCGAGCGCAATGATGCCGTTTATGTTTCCGAAGATCAATATAAATTGTTGAATTTGACGGATTGTTGTAAAACTTCGTCAAATTCGTCAAATTTGTCCGAACACCGTATACTGTTGCCCTAAAGGTAGAAATTATGCGCAACGACGACGATCCGATCCTGACCACCACCGCCGCCGCCCGCCTGCTCGGCGTGGCCACCAGCACCGTCCAGATGTGGATGGAAAGCGGCGCCATCGCTTCCTGGAAGACGCCCGGTGGACACCGCCGCACCCGTCTTTCAGCCATCCAGGGCCTGATGGCGGCACCGCCCGGCGAGGCTTCCGCCACCGTCGGCCAGGCGATCGAAGCGGCACTGTCGCCGGTGTCGCGGGCCGAGTTCGCACCGCTTGCGGCACCCGGCTATCCGGTCGGGAGAGATGAGGCGACGCGCCTCGTCGCGCTGTCGGCTTCCGGCCTGATCGACACGCCGCCCGAGGCGCGCTTCGACCGCATCGTGCGGCTGGCCGCGCAGGTGACGGGATCGCCGATCGCGCTAATGTCGCTGCTCACATCCACCCGGCAGTGGTTCAAGGCGCGCGTGGGGCTGGAGGCCCAGGAAACGCCGCGCGAATGGGCATTCTGTTCGCATGCCATCCTGGCGGGTGAATCATTTGTCGTGGAAGACGCGGCGGCCGATCCCCGCTTTCGCGACAACCCGCTGGTGCAGGGCGATCCGAAGATCCGCTTCTATGCGGGAGTGCCGCTGCGCGACCGCGCCGGCCAGGCGCTCGGCACGCTGTGCGTGATCGACCGCGAACCGCGCAAGCTGCGCGGCGCCGAACTGCAGGCGCTGACCGACCTGGCCGACATCGCCTCTGAAGAATTCGGCAAAAAATAAGCCCAAAGCAAAACTGGGGACGTACCCCTGTTTAGAAGAAATTTCCTCTAAACAGGGGTACGTCCCCGGTTTTTGGCTCAGTGACCGCCGGCCTTGCCGGGCTCGGCTGCCTGCGGCAGGTTGGCCGCTTCGCCATGCGGCGGCTGGCCGTGCGCGTGGTCCTTGTGGCGCAGCTTGCGCACCATGCGGGCGATCCAGTGCTCGAGGTCGTCCACGTACGTAAACACGGCCGGTACTACCAGCAGGCTCAGCAGGGTAGACGTGATCAGCCCGCCGATCACCGTGATCGCCATCGGCGCGCGGAAACTCGGGTCGGCGCCCAGGCCCAGCGCCAGCGGCATCATGCCGGCGCCCATCGCGATCGTCGTCATCAGGATCGGGCGGCTGCGCTTGTGGCAGGCATCGACCAGCGCCTCGGTGCGCGACATGCCGGCATCGCGCGCAAGGATCGCGTAGTCGACCAGCAGGATCGAGTTCTTCGTCACGATCCCCATCAGCATGATCAGGCCGATCATCGACGGCATCGACAGCGCATTGCCGGTGATGAGCAGCAGCACGATGGCGCCGCCGATCGACAGGGGCAGGGCGGCCAGGATTGTCATCGGCTGCATGAAGTCCTTGAACAGCAGTACCAGCACGCCGTAGATGCACAGCACGCCGATCGCCATCGCGATGCCGAAGCTGGCGAACAGCGAGGCCATTTCCTGCGCGTCGCCCAGTTCGGCGATGCGTACGTTCGGCGGCAGGTTGGCCAGCGCCGGCAGCTGGCGCGCCTCGGCGTTCAGCTCGCCCAGTGAACGGCTGCCCAGTTCCACGTCCAGCGTCACGTTGCGGCTGCGGTTCAGGCGGTCGATCTGGGCCGGGCCCGATTCCATCGTGATCGTCGCCACATTGGCCAGCAGCACGGGGCCGTTCCGGCCCGGCACGGTCAGGCGGCCGATGGCGTCGAGGTCGGCGCGCACGGTGTCCGGCAGCTTGACCCGGATCGGCACCTGCCGCTCGGGCAGGTTCATCTTCGTCAGGTCGAAGTCGTAGTCGCCGGCGGTGGCCACGCGCACCGTTTCGCCGATCGACGCGGCCGTCACGCCCAGGTCGGCGGCGCGGGCGAAGTCGGGCCGCACGATGATCTCCGGCCGCACCAGCGAGGCCGACGACGTGACGTTGCCGATGCCGGACAGGGTGCGCAGCTCGCGTTCGGCGCGGCGCGCGGCGGCGATCAGCGCATCCGGGTCTTCCGATTGCAGCACCAGCTGCATCTTCACGCCGGTATCCGGCGGGCCGACGGTGAAGCGCGCGCCGGCGATGCCAGCCAGCTGGCGGCGCAGCAGCGAATCAATCTCCGGCATCGTTTCATCGCGGTCGGTGCGGTGCACCGTGGTGATCGTCAGCACGGCGCGGCGTGCCTCGGCCGCGGCGCCGGGCGCGAACGCGTCGCCGGATGAGCCGCCGCCGACGGAACTGAATACGCCCGTCACGCCGGGCACCCGCATCGCCGCCTGGCGCGCCTGCTCGGCCACCTCGCGCGTCTGCGCCAGCGTGGAGCCGGGTGGCAGTTCGGCGTTGACCTGCGTCTGCGCGCGGTCGGCAGGCGGCACGAAGCCGGTCGGCAGCAGGCCCACCAGCATGATCGAACAGGCGAAGAAGATCGCCGAGGCCAGCGCGGTGAACAGGCGGTGCTTCAGGCACCACTTCATGGTGCGCATGTAGCGCGACATGATCGGACCGTCTTCCTCCACGTGACCCGGGTGCTTGGGCTTGTGCGGCTTGAGGAGGTAGGCCGCCATCATCGGCGTCAGCAGCCGTGCCACCACCAGCGATGCCAGCACCGCCAGCACGGCGGTCCAGCCGAACTGCTTGAAGAACTTGCCGGGGATGCCGCCCATGAACGCGGTCGGCAGGAACACCGCCACCAGCGCGAACGTGGTGGCGATCACCGCCATGCCGATCTCGTCGGCCGCTTCCAGCGCCGCCTGCATCGGCGTCTTGCCCATCTGCAGGTGGCGCTCGATGTTCTCGATCTCAACGATCGCATCGTCGACCAGCACCCCGACCACGAGCGCCAGCGACAGCAGCGTCACCGTGTTCAGCGTATAGCCGAACCAGTAGATGCCGAGGAAGGCGGGCAGCACGGACAAGGGCAGCGCCGCCGATGCCACCAGCGTGGCACGCCAGTCGCGCAGGAACCAGAACACCACGATCACGGCCAGGATCGCGCCTTCGTACAGCAGTTCCATCGAGCCTTCGAAGTTTTCCTCGACCGGCGCGGCATTGTCGATGACCTGCTTCAGTTCCAGGTTCGGATGATCCTTGCGCAATTGTTCGACGGCTTCGCGCACGCCGTCGGCCACCGCGGTTTCGCTGGCGCCCTTGGTGCGGAATACCTCGAAGGCCACCACCGGCTTGCCATCCTGCGTGGCGATAGCGCGCGGTTCGGCGATCGTGTCGGTCACCTTGGCTATCTGGTCCAGGCGGATATGGCGGCCATCGCCCAGCGGAATGTCCATGCGCGCCAGTTCCTGGGCCGACTGCACGGTGCCGATGGTGCGCACCGACTGCTCGGCGCCGGACACGTCGCCGCGGCCGCCCGGCGCTTCGCGCTGTACCAGCCGCAATTGGCGCGACACATCGAGCGCCGAGACACGCAATGCGGCCATCCGGGCATCGTCCAGCTCGACCCGGATCTCGCGGTCCACGCCGCCCACGCGGTTGACGGAACCGACACCCGGGACCGTCAGCAGCCGCTTCGCGACCGTGTTGTCGACGAACCACGACAGGTCGGCATCGTCGACCGGCGTGGTGCCGGGTTTGTTGACGGCGACGTACGTCGTGATCACCCGGCCGGCGGTGGACACCTTGCTGACGACGGGTTCGCGCAGTTCGGCCGGCATGTCGGCGCGCACCTGCGAGACCGCGTCGCGCACTTCGTTGACGCCGTCCGAGATGTTCTTCTCGAGGATGAACTCGACAGTGATCGTGGCCACGCCGTCGAGCACCTTGGTGTAGATGTTCTTCACGCCTTGCAGCGTGGCGACGGAGTCCTCGATCTTGCGCGCGACCTCGGTTTCCAGCTGGGCCGGCGCGGCGCCCGGCAGCGAAGCGCTGACGGTCACGATCGGCAGTTCGATGTCGGGAAAATCCTGCACCGGGTTGGCCTTGTAGGCCATCAGGCCGGCCAGCGTGAGCAGCACGAAGAGCATGATCGCCGGAATCGGATTCCGGATCGACAGGGCGGAAAAATTCATCGCATGTCCTTAACTTTACTTCGCTTCACTTTGCCGCCGCCGACGTTGCCCGCGCCGCCGCCGTTGCCTGGCCTGCATTGGCCACCCGGACCAGGTCGCCGTCGTTCAGGAAGCCGGCGCCGCTCAGCACCACCGGCATGTCGGCCTTCACGCCGGACAGGATCTCGATCCGTTCGCCCATGCGCCGCCCGGTCTGCACCTTCAGCTGGCTGACGCGCGAATCGGCGTTCAGGCGGAAGACATACGGGAAGCCGTCGCGCACCACCACGGCCGGCTGCGGCAGGGTCAGCGCGTTCGAGCTACCCAGTTCGAAATGGCCGCTGGCGAACATGCCGGCCTTGAACGGCGCATTGCTGCGCGTATCCGGCGGCAGGTCGACGTACACCAGCGCCGAGCGGGTCTGCGGGTCGATGGTCGGCGCGATCATGCGGACCTTGCCTTGCAGTTCGCTGCCGTTGGCCGCCTTCACGGTGGCGGTGGAACCGACGCGGATGTTCTTCAGCTCCGCTGCCGTCACCTCGGCGCGCCATTCGAGGCGGCCCTGGCGGATCATGCGGAACAGTTCCGTGCCGGTGCCCACCACCGAGCCCACCGTGGCGCTGCGCGCCGAGATCACGCCGCTGTCGGGCGCGACCACCTGCGTGTATTTCAGCCGCAGCTGCTGCGAGGCCAGGGCCGCGCGGGCCGATTCGATGCGCGCATTGGCGGTCTGCTCGGCCGTCAGGTATTGCGACACCTGCTGTTCGGACAGCGCGCCCGAGGCCTGCACCGCGCGCGCCCGCTTCGCATTGGCCTGCGCCTCGGCGGCATTGGCCTGTGCCTCGGCCAGCGCGGCCTTCGCCTGCGCCACGTCGGCATTCACGGTGTCGGCCGAGAACACGGCCAGCACCTGGCCCTTCTTGACGACGTCGCCCACGTTGACGCGTACTTCCGTCAGCCGCAGGCCGTTCGATTCGCTGCCCAGCGAGGCTTCCTGCCATGCCGCCACGTTGCCGTTCGCGGTGAGGCGCAGCGGCAGGGTGGCCGATTGCGGCCGCGTGGTGGACACGGTCAGCGCGGGCGTGGCCGCCGGTTTCTTTTCATCCGCCGCGGTGGAGGAGGGGCTGTACAGCGCGACGCCGGCGGTACCCACGGCAATCGCGGCCAGCAGGACCAGCGCGAGCGGCTTTTTGCCCGCTTGTTTACCCGGTTGTTTGCTCGACGTTGTCTTTGGATTTTTCATCGTTTTGTTCATGGATTGCTCGCGGTGGAAATCACGGAGGTGTTCGGGTTATCGCGGTTCCAGCCGCCGCCGGCGGCACGGTACAGCGCGATCCAGGCGGCGCTGCGTTCGCGCTGCACGGCGATCATTGCGTTTTCGGCGGCGAGGCGCGTGCGGCGCGAATCCTCCAGCTGCAGCAGGCTGCCCATGCCGTTCCGGTACAGGTCCTCGGCGGCCGCGAACGAGGCCCGGTAACCTTCCAGCGCGGCCTGCGCCTGCACGGTGCGCTGGTCGGTCCCCTGCAGGTTGACGAGTGCCTGCTCGACTTCGCTGACGGCTTGCCGCACGCTGCCGCGGTAGGTCGTCACGGCCGCTTCGTAGCGCTCCTGCGCCGCCTCGACCGAGGCGCGGCGCCGGCCGGCATCGAAGATGGGCAGCGTCATCTGCACCGGGCCGACGGTCCACGTGTTCGCCGTCACGCTTTCTCCGGCGGCGTGGATCTGGCCGCGGCCGATCGAACCGGCAATGCTCAGCCGCGGGTAGCGCTGGGCACGCGCGCCGGCCACCTCGAAGCTGGCGGCGGCGACTTCGCGCTCGGCGTTGAACACGTCCGGCCGCTGGGCCAGCGTCTGTGCCGGCAACGTGTCGATGGCGATGCCGCGGGCCGGCGACAGTTCGGCCGTGCCGGCTGCGAGCCGGCTGCGCAGCTCCGGCTCGGCAATGGCGGTCAGCGCGACCAGCGTCTTCACGTCCACCTCGCACTGGGCACGCTGGGCGATTTCGCGGTTGGCGCCATCCGCCGCGCTGGCGCGGGCCAGCGCCAGGCTGGCCGGTGCCTCGAAGCCCGCCTGCGCGGTCAGCTCCGTCAGCCGCGCGGTATCGGCGCGCGAAGCGGCATCCTGCCGCGCCACGTCCAGCAGTTTTTCACACGCGCGGAACTGGTAATAGGTGTTCGCGGTATCGGCTGCCACGGAAACGCGGGCATCGTGCCAGCCCGCCTGCGCGCCTTCGTAGCGGGCCTGCGCCGCATCGCGCGCCGCGCGGTTGGCGCCGAAGATGTCGAGCTCCCACGATGCCTGCAGGTAGCCCTGCGAGGTGGTATTGCTGGGCAGGTCGGCGCTCTGCTGGCTGGCGCGGGTGGAGGTCAGCGCCGCGTCGACCGCGGGGGCCAGCGCCGCGCCGGCGGCTACGCGCCCTTCGCGGGCCTGGGCCAGGCGGCTGCGCGCCGCGGCCACGGTGGGGCTCGCGGCCTGCGCCGCCGCCACCAGGTCCGCCAGCAGCGGGTCGCCCTGGCTACGCCACCAGCCGGACAGGCCGTCGACCGTGCCGCCGTGCGGCAGCGGTGCGTGCCATTGCGCCGGCCCTGCCGGGTCCACCGCTGCCGGCGGGCCGGACAGCGCGCAGCCGCCCAGCGCCAGCGCGACCGCCAGTGCCATCGTCAACTTCATCATCGGTGCTGCCTTCATGCTGCTCCTTTCCTTCTCTTTTCCTGTTCGGCGGTGACGATCGCCTCGGCGTAATCGACCAGCCGCGGCAGCCATTCCTGCAGCGCCCCCGGCCCGGCCATCAGTTGCGGCGTGACGGCGGCCACGATGTCCTGCGAGATCATCAGGTGCGCGCCCAGCGCGGCCACGGCGTGGACCAGCCGGCGTACTTCGTCGTCCACCGGCACGCCCAGGTGGCGCGCCAGCACGGCGGCCATGGCCTCGAATTCAGGGCGGATGCCGTTGTCGATCTCGTTTTGCCAGATGCCGGTGGGTTCCAGCACCTCGCGCAGCCACATGCGCAGCCGCAACTGGGCCACGTCGTCCTCCATCAGCGGCGCGAGCATCTGCGTGTAATAGCCGTGCAGAACCTGGCGCAGCGTGAAACCGGGCTGGTCGAACTGGGCGATGTTCTTTTCCGGCGGCGGCATGAAGTCCGTCAGCGCCGCGCGGTACAGGCCCGCCTTGTCGCCGAAGTAATAGGCGATCGCCGCGACGTTGGCGCCGGCGGCCAGCGCGATCTCGCGCGTCGAGGTGGCATTGAATCCCTGCGTGGCGAACAGGCGCATCGCTGCCTGCTGCAGGCGCTCGCGCGACTGTTCCCCATCGGACCGGGTCTTTCGGGTTGTTTTTTCTGACATGCCCCGATTAAAGCATAGATTTAAAACGTTTGATATAAGTAAGTCGTTTGTTTAAGGTCTGGAGGCGCAGGCACCTGGAAATGGGCTTTCCCCGGGCCGACGCACGGCGGTAGCGAACGAACGCCTGTTGTAATTGTCTTTTAAGCAAATTCGCGGGCAAAAAAATGCCCGCGAGCCAGAGGCTGCGGGCGAGGTCCAATTGTTCGGAGAACGCTTGGAGGAGACGGTTTAACTATATCGCGGTTTATGTTGCGCTGCAATACCGTAAAACTACCGTGCGCGCGCCAGCTCTACAACGGAAGCGTTTCCACCGGTAATGTGCACTGCAACAAAATTTGGCTTTGGAGCGTCATGGCGAATATCGCCCAGCGCTTTTCGACATTGGCCAAGCGATCTTCAGCTGAGTAAAAAGCTTGGGCCCGAGACAGGCGCGACAGTGCTCTCCGCAAAAATATTTTGCGGTTGCGTAAAACATACGCGACTATCGAAAGGTCAGCTGCCGCGTTTCAGCTGCAGCGTGAACGTGCTGCCGTGGCCGAATTCGCTGTGGAAGAACAATGTCCCGCCGAGAACGTTGGCAAGGTTCTGGCACAGGTAGAGGCCGAGGCCGGCGCCCTCGGCATGGCGGGTGGATGTGGAGTCGAGTTGCGAGAATGCCTGGAACAGCTTGGCCTGGTCTTCCTCGCGGATGCCGGCGCCGGTATCGGCGACGGAAAATTCGGTGGCTGCGGCGCCATCGTCGAGCGTGCGGCGCGCCAGCGTCACGCGCACGGCACCCTTCTCGGTGAACTTGATCGCATTGTTGGCCAGGTTGATCAGGATTTGCGCCAGCGCGCGGCGGTCGGTGTCGAGCGTGATCGGCTGTTCGTCCAGCACGACGTCGAGTTCCAGCCCCTTCTGCGCGGCAAGCGGGCGCAGCGTTTCCGCCACTTCGCGCACCAGGTCCTGGCATTGCACCCGCTCGATGGCCAGCGTGACCTTGCCGGCCTCGATCTTCGCCACGTCGAGGATGTCGTTGATCAGCGAGAGCAGGTGGCGCGCCGAGCCGCGAATGGTGTTCAGCTGTTTCTCCTGCTCGTCCGTCAACGGGCCCGGCAGCTTCATCAGCAGTGCGCCGGTAAAGCCGATGATGGCGTTCAGCGGCGTGCGCAGCTCATGCGACATATTGGCGATGAACGCCGATTTCATCCGGCTCGCCTCGCCCAGTTCGACGTTCTTCAGCGCGATCTCGCGGTTGATCGTTTCCAGCTGGCCGGCATGGTGGGCCAGGCGCATGTTCAGCTCGATCACCTGCCGCTCGCGCGCCTGCAGCTCGCTGTTGACCTGCACTGCCTGCTCATAGGTGGAAATCAGCAGGTCGAGGATCTGCTGGCGCTCGGCATTGATGAAGTGCTTCTGCTCGCCCAGGTAGAGGGCAATGCCCACCTCCATGTTCTGGTCCTTGCGCAGCTTCTGGTTGACCAGCATGTGGCCGATGCGGTTCAGCAGGTAATCTTCGGCGTAGGGCTTGCGGATGAAGTTGTCGGCCCCGCATTCGATGCCGCGGATGATGTCCTTCGGGTCGTTCAGCGAGGTGACGAGGATGACGGGGATGTCGCGCATTGCCGGATCGGCCTTGATGGCGCGGCACAGTTCATAGCCATCCATCTCCGGCATCACGATATCGGACAGCACCAGGTGCGGCTTGCGCGCGGCGATCGCTTCCAGCGCCAGCCGGCCGTTGGCGGCCACCCGCGCCTTGTAGCGGACCGACTGGATCAGGCGCCGCAGGCGCTCGGCCTGCGTCGGGCTGTCCTCGACGATCAGGATCTCGATTTCATCTGGTTCGATTTCGTAGGTGGAATCCACGCGCCTGCCCTGAGCTTTCATCGGGTTATACCATTTTCGACTATAAATGAATTGCGGACGCCGCGGCGCCCGCGCGTAGGGGTACTACTGGCCGGCCGCGGATTTTTCGTCCTGCAGTGCAGCCTCTTTCTCGCCCTGGAAGCCGCCGGCGCGGTAGGTGATCACCAGCGTATCGCGGTGGCCGTGCGCGCCCACCGGCTGGATCGGCGTCGATTCATGGATCACGGTCGCATCGTCGAGCAGCAGCATGGTCCACGGCTCGGTCATCGTGAAGCGCTTGCCGTTCGGCCCATCCGCCTCGAAGATGCGGGTCTCGCCCCCCTTGATGCCATGCCGGCCGACGAGGATCACGGCCACGTAGTCGACGCCGTCGCGGTGCGCGCCTTCCGGCGTGGGCCGGCCGATGCCGTCGGCCGTGTCGATGCGGAACTGATGGGCTTCCACGTACCATGCCGGCTCGCTGCGCACGCTGGAGAACAGCCGGCCCAGCGCTGTCAGCAGACCCTGCCAGCCTGGCGCCGCTACCGTTTCCGGCAGCACGGGTTCGAACATCCGGTGCATGCCGCCATGGAGCGCGTTGTACTCCACGCTTTGCCAGTGCGCGCGATGCGCGGTCTGCGCCAGTTCCCCTTCCTGCTGCATGTTCTGCACGAAGCAGGAATGGCGGCGGCGCCGGTAGCGGCCGCCGTCCTTCAGGTAATTGTCCAGCGCCAGGCTATCCCAGGCCGGCGCCAGCGCGTCGAGCTGCGCCAGCGGCGTGCCGCACAGTGCCGCCACGTCGGCGGGCGCCAGCAGCGCCCAGCCCTGCGTGCGCAGCGCTTGCGTGACGTGATCGAGGGATGTGAACTCCGGCGTCATGGCGGGCCTTCGATTGAATTAAAGATATTGTCGTATTGTACGACTTCAATCGGAAATGTGTCAGGGGAGCAATTCAGAAGTTACCGATCCGCAGGTTCGGGTGCTGGAATGCCAGCGGTATGGTGTCATCGGGACGGCCAGGCTGAATGGTGTCGCCCCGACATTTGGGTGGCTTTCAGTCGGCCAGCTTGAACAGCAGCGTAGTCTTGAGCTTGGCCGGATCGGGCTCGATTGAGGGGTTATTGTCTAGAACCTCGAGGCGGCAAGCGAATTTCTCTCCGTCAGGAGTTTCGTGACAGTCCCACTTCACTCCCTTTTCCTTGGCCCAGCCGACAAGCATTGCAGTGACATCCATCAGGTCTGCATAGGATCCTGTATAGGTGAGGCTGACATAGCGACCGGCGGGCAGTTCGCCCTCGATCAGCCGCCCTGATGTTGGTATGGCCGCGTCGGTGGTCATGCCAACCTCGATCTCGAGGCGGGGCATGTCGATCAGATTGTATTTGATGAACTCCATTCCGTTCGGCTCTGCGCCGGCACGCGAGAAGGCCGAGAAAAGCTCATCGAAAGCTGGATCCATCTCATTGTCAAACGGGATGGAAACGGGAAGGCGGACGGCGACGTAGCGTTGGGCGGTCCGGTGGATGATTCGAGGAATGGTAAGCATCGGGTAATCTCCAGTTGTGTATCCAGTCGTCTATATAGACGGACAGCTGTTCCGGAAATCGACATAAGTGCCGTTTTATAATTCAAGGCAGCCGCTGCTCTTCCTTTGCCGCGGTAAACGTCAGCGTGGCGGCGGCGCGTCCGGCGCTGCCGCCGACGTTGACGGTATTGAGCTGCGTGGGCAGCAGGTCCGTCAGCACGCCGTTCCTCAGCACCGCGCCCGCCGGCAGCGCGGTTTTCTCGAGTTGCTGGTACACGGTGATCGTGTCGGCGCTGGCCTTGATGCCCACCCATTGCAGCGGCACGCGCCGGCCGTTCACGGTCAGCACGAAGCGCCGGTCCAGGTAGCGCCGCAAGGCTTGCTGGTCTTCTTCCAGGCCCAGGTCGAACTGGCGGCCGTGCAGTTTCGCCAGGAGGGCTTCCACGTCGTGCGCGGTGTAGGTGTGCACGATCTCCGTGTTGCCGGTATCGGCGTTGTAGCCGATGTCCGCCAGGCCCATGTGGTAGTTATGGGCCGCGGCGGCGCCGCAGAGCAGTGCCGCCGCGAGGGCGGCCTTCCTGAGCCAGTGCAGCATTATTTCCGCGGCTCCGGCAGCTGGCCCTGCGGCTGATCCTGCGGCTGACCCTGAGGCTGACTCTGAGGCTGACCCTGGGGCTGGACCTGCACCGCTGGCTGCAGCTGCTGCGTTTCCGCCTGCTGCTTGGCCGCGGCGCCGTTGACCGGCGTGGCGGAGCCGTCAGGCTTCGCTTCGGCCTTTTCCTTCTCGTCGCCCTTCAGCGGCGCATTGAAGTCCTTCATCATGTCGTTCGGCTTGCGCTCCATCTTGAACAGTTCCAGGCGCGAAGGCGCGGCCTTGCGCGGCCAGGCATTGTTGCTGGTGTCGATGTCGGCGGTTTCCCAGTACGGGTCCTGCGACAGCGACGTCATCGGTTCATCCGTCACCAGCAGCTTGGTCACTTTCTTCGGCGAGTAGCGCCACACTTCGGCCGGCACGCGCTCGATGTACTTCTTGCCCGACTTCAGCGTGACTTCGAGGATCAGCGGCATGACCAGGCCGCCCTTGTTGGTGAAGTCGACCAGGTAGATGTATTTGCCCTGCTTCAGCAGGTCCTTCTGCCACGGCTCCAGCCCCTCCATCGTTTCCCGATACTTGTTGCGGTCGGCGTTGGTGACGGTGAACTGGTCATGCTCGTTGTAGAAGTCCTTCAGCTCCGGGTGGCGGTCGATGCGGCGCTCCATGCCTTCGTTGCGCTGGTCGGTGATCGACACGGGTTCCTCGGCCTTGCGGGCGCGCGCCCACGCCTTCTCGATTTCCGGGTCCTTGGTGCTGATGTTGAACTCGGTGATGTTGTCCAGGCTGATGTCGACCGCATCGGTGGTGTAGAACCAGCCGCGCCAGAACCAGTCGAGGTCCGTGCCGGACGCGTCTTCCATGGTGCGGAAGAAGTCGGCCGGCGTCGGGCGTTTGAACTTCCAGCGGCGCGCATATTCGCGGAACGCATGGTCGAACAGTTCGCGGCCGAGGATGGTCTCGCGCAGGATGTTCAGCGCGGTGGCCGGCTTGGCGTAGGCGTTGTTGCCGAACTGGAGCACCGATTCCGAGTTCGTCATGATCGGCACCTGATTGGCCGAGCGCATGTAGGCGGTGATGTCGCGCGGGTCGCCGCGGCCGATCGGGAAGTCCTTCTCCCACGCCTGCACGGCCAGGTATTCGACGAACGAGTTCAGGCCCTCATCCATCCAGGTCCACTGGCGCTCGTCCGAATTGACGATCATCGGGAAGTAGTTATGGCCCACTTCATGGATGATCACCGCGATCAGGCCATATTTGGTGCGCTGGGAATACGTCAGTTCGCCGGTCTTCTTGTCCTTCGTCGGGCGCGGGCCGTTGAACGAGATCATCGGGTATTCCATGCCGCCCACCGGGCCGTTCACGGAAATGGCGATCGGGTACGGGTAGTCGAAGCTGTACTTGTTGTACTGCTCGATCGTGTGGATGATCGACGGCGTGGAATAGCGTTCCCACAGCGGGTTGCCTTCCTTCGGGTAGTACGACATGGCCAGCACGTTGGTGCCGTCCTTTTTATAGCCCTGCGCATCCCAGATGAACTTGCGCGACGAGGCAAACGCGAAATCGCGCACGTTCTTCGCCTTGAAGTGCCAGGTCTTGGTGGCCTTGCTGACATTTTTTTCCGCCGCTTCCGCTTCCGCCTGCGTGACGATCAGCACCGGCTTGCTTGCCGTGCGCGCCTTCGCCAGGCGGTCGCGCTGCGCCGCCGTCAGCACGTCGCCCGGGTTCTGCAGCTCGCCGGTCGAGGCCACGATGTGGTCGGCCGGCACGGTGATCTTCACGTCGTAATCGCCGAATTCCAGCGTGAATTCGCCGGAGCCGAGGAACTGCTTGTGCTGCCAGCCCGCCACGTCGTAGTACGCGGCCATGCGCGGGAACCACTGGGCGATCTCGAACAGCGCGTTCTTGTCTTCCTCGAAGTATTCGTAGCCGGAGCGGCCGCCGAGCACCTTCTGCTCGTTGATCTTGTACGACCAGTCGATGCCGAAGCTCACCTTGTCGCCCGGCTTCAGCGGCGAGGGCAGGTCGATGCGCATCATGGTGCCGTTGACCACATATTTCAGCGGCGCGCCGCCGGCGGTGCGGATGTTCGACAGCTTGAAGCCGCCGTCGAACTCGCGGCCCGTCAGCACGTTGCGCAGGCCTTCGAACTTGGCACCGCCTTCCTCTCCCTGCGGCTTCATCCATGCTTCGCGCGATGGTGCCGTCTGTACCCGCCGCGCATCCGAATCGGACTTGTAGATATTCTGGTCCAGCTGCAGCCACAGGTAGGTGAGCGTATCGGGCGAGTTGTTGTGGTAGGTGACCTGTTCGGTACCCGAGATCGAGCGGTTCGCCTCGTCCAGCGTGGCGCGGATCGTGTAGTCGGCGCGCTGCTGCCAGTACTGGTGGCCGGGCGCACCGGAAGCGGTGCGGTACGGTGTCGCGGTGGGCAGCAGCTCGTCGAGCTGGCGGAATTTGTCGTCGAACTTGCCGGCAGGCGGCTCGGCGGCGGTGGCGGAGGCAGCCAGGCCGAGTACGAGGCTGGCGGCAATGACAGTAGTGACGGTACGCAGGCGCTTCATTGATACCCCAGGGCAGTGAGGGTGCCGCGCCGTGCCGGGTCTGGCCGGGCGGTACTCCTTCGTGTTTTTGTGGAAACAGCCGGGGTATTCTAAGCGCGCTCGTCAGTTCATGCTGGCAGCGCGTTTGTAACAAGCCTGAAACATTACCGGAAACAAAACCCATGCGGGAAGAAGCCGGACGACCAGGCCGGACGTCCGGACCGGACAGCGCTGCCGCGGAACCGCGCCGCTGGCGGGCCGGGAAGCGGACGTCCGCTGTCCGGAGGGTCTCGGACGAGCCAGGGCCGCGTCCCGGCCGGGCTCAGGACCGGGGCAGGTAGACGCCGCGGCCGTGTCGCATTGCCGCGACGCCCGCTCAGCTCGCGTCGGCGAGGCTGGAGCGCAGTGAATCGAGGCGCGCCTTCAGATCCTTCACCTGGTCGAGGCTGCACTGGCTGGCCGCCAGCACGCAGGCGGGGATTTCCTTCGCCCCTTCGCGCAGCGCATCGCCCTTCGGCGTCAGCGCGATGATGACCTGGCGCTCGTCGTTCACGCAGCGCGTGCGCGTGATCAGCTCGGCCTGCTCCATCCGCTTCAGCAGCGGCGTCAGCGTGGCCGAGTCGAGGAACAGCTTGTCGCCGAGCTCGCTCACGGTCTGCTCGTTCCGTTCCCACAGCACCATCATCACCAGGTACTGCGAATACGTGAGGTCGAGCTTGCGCAGCAACTTGCGGTACAGCTTGTTCATTGCCAGCGAGCTGGAGTACAGCGCAAAGCACAGCTGGTCGTCGAGTTGCGGAACGTGCGGGGGGAAGGGCGGAGGGGTCTGCGTTTTCATGCCTCCAGTATAGATAGCGTGCGATCTAATTGCAACCTACTTTTGAGCGGACGAATGTGCTTGCAAGCGGCCGCCGATGCGGCTATGGTGTTTGGGCCCGTCTTTCCCCCGTTGGCGGGCCAGGAGGCTCACAATGAATCGTGCAAGCAACCGTGCAGAATCGCGAGGAGACTCGCACTATGCGCAGCCGTCCGAACAGCGGCTCGACGCTGCCCACTTGTATCTCGTTCAACTCGACCCGCAGACCGTGGTCGATGGGGTGCGTCATGACGACACCTATCTCGCGGATGAAATCCGTACCTGCGGCACCATGCGTGAAATCTGTCCCGTCTGTGCCGAGGGCCATCTGCAGCTGGTATTGCGACAGAAGAGCGTGCGGGTGCCGCACCTGTTCTGCCTGGAATGCACGCGCTGCTTTGGCGCCTTTCTCGCAGACGGCACTCCCGCGCTGATCGAGTAAATTCCGAGTAATACAATCAGGCGCCCGGCATTACCCGTTTTCCGGCAGGGCGCCGCCTTTCCGCTGTTTTCATGCCGCCGGGTGCCGGCTTTCGCTGTCCCGGCGCGGCCTTTTCGCCTCTTACCCCATGCTATAGTCGCTTGCAGGAGATAAGCACAAGCAAGGGATGCGATGCGTGCACACGGTTACCTGGCCTTCGCCGTCGGGATCTGCCTGACCGCATGGGCGTGCCTGTTCGCGATGGCAACCCAGGACCGGCAGATCGCGGACCGCTTCGGCCATGACGGGAGCAAGGTGGCGCGCGACACCGAGGCGCGCCTGAAGACCTACTTCGACACGCTGCTGGCGATCCGCGCCACGTTCGCCGTGCACGGCTCCGTCAGCCGCGGCGACTTCCACCGCTATGTCAACGAACTGCACCTGGCCGACCGCTATCCGGGCTTCCAGGCGATCCAGTGGGTGCCGCGCGTGCCGGAGGGCGAACTGGCCCGGCACATCGCCGCCGTGCGCGCCGATACGGGCGTCGAGCCGGGCGGGTATCCCGGCTACCGCGTGCACCCCACGATCGTGCACGGCGAACATTTCCCGGTGACCTACAACGAACCGATGGCCGGCAACGAGAACGCCTTCGGCCTCGACCTGGCCGCGTTGCCGACCCACCTGCGCGCGCTGGAACTGGGGCGCGATACCGGCGAAGTGGTGGCCACCGAACGCATCACGCTGGTGCAGGATGCCAGCGGCCAGCCCGGCTTCATCGCCCGCCTGCCGGTCTACCGCAAGAACGCCCCGCTGGCCACGCTGGAGCAGCGCCGCGCGGCACTGGTGGGCTTCGTGGCGATCGTGTTCCGTGTTGCCGACCTGATGCGCGAAGTGCTCGATCCGCAGATCCTGGGCCATCTGCATGTGGTGATCCACGATACCGGCTACATGCTGGACGAGGCCCGGCCCGTGCCGGCGATCGATGGCCTGCTGTTCGACAGCGCGGGCAAGCTGGGCGGCCGGCGCGAAGCGCGCGCCACCGTGCCGGGACTGGCGTCGCAGGCGGTGCTGAACGTGGGCCAGCGCCGCTGGCTGGTCCAGGTGGCGGGCTACGATGGCCTGCGCTACGGACGCGACCGCGGCACGATCTGGCTGATCGGCGGCTGCGGCTTCTTCATCAGCGCGCTGATCGGCACGCTGCTCGTGACACTGCAGCGGCGCCGCGCGCTGGCGCACACGCTGCGCGCCGCACTGGAAGAGCAGGGCGCGCTGCAGGACAGTGCCGTGGTCGGCATCGGCCTGTTTTCCGATGACCGCATCGTGCGCTGCAACCGTGGCCTGGAAGAAATGCTGGGCTATCCGCAGGGCGCCCTGGCGGGCCGCCCGACGGCCGCGCTGCTGCAAGGGCCGGAGGGGCCGGAGGGGCTGGAGGGGCCGAACCCCTTTGTGTGCGGCACCACGGGCCAGCGCATGCACCGCGAGCTGGAACTGGCGCGGCGCGACGGCGGTACCATGTGGTGCATCGTCAACGGGCGCATGCTGGACCGGCAGGCACCCGACAAGGGATGCGTATGGGTGCTGTGCGACATCAGCGACCGGCGCCGCACCGAGGCCGCGCTGGCGCAGCAGAAGGCCCAGGTGGAACAGGCGCATCGCGAACTCTCCGAGGTGCTGGACCGGCTGCGCCAGGCGCAGGACACGCTGCTCACGTCCGAGAAGATGGCCTCGCTGGGCGCGCTGGTGGCAGGCATCGCGCACGAGCTCAATACGCCGATCGGCAACAGCCTGCTGACGGCCACCGCGCTGGCCGACATGGTCGCGGAGTTCCGGCGCCAGCTGGAAGGCCCGGGCATCCGCCGCTCGGCGCTGGAAGCGCACCTCGACGATGCGAAGACCGCCTGCGGCATCATCGCCGGTTCGCTCGGCAGGGCCGCCGAGCTGATCGCCTCGTTCAAGCAGGTGGCGGTGGACCAGGCATCCGACCAGCGGCGCCGCTTCCACCTGGCCGGCGTGGTGCGCGATACGCTGGCGACCTTCGCGGCGCAACTGCGCCGCGCCGGCTGCGAGGCGCGGGTGGACGTGCCGGACACGCTCGACTTCGACTCCTACCCGGGCAGCGTCAGCCAGGTGCTCAGCAACCTGATCAACAATGCCCTGCTGCATGCCTTCGATGGCCGCCCGCAAGGCACGATCACGATCGCGGCCCGCCCGCTGGACGACGGCATGGCCGAGCTGCGCTTTAGCGATGACGGCGTGGGCATGAGCGGGCGTACGCTGCACCAGATCTACGATCCGTTCTTCACCACCAAGATGGGGCAGGGCGGTTCCGGGCTGGGCATGAACATCGTCTACAACATCGTGACGGGTGTACTGAAAGGCGGCATCCGCGTGGAATCCGCGCCGGGCAGCGGCACCGCGGTGGTGATCACGCTGCCGCGTACCGTCCCGAGCGCCGCCGCCGCGTGAGCGGCAACGCACCGCTTTCGCGCAGCCGCCGAACGCACTTTGTTTGCCGCCCTGCGCCGCGATCGCGCATGACGGTCCCGACTGGTGCGTGACTGCACCATCGCATGGCGCAATGTGCCAATGCCGTGCAACCGCATGCATGAGTACCGCCCGCGGCGGCGTGCCGGGCGGCGGCATCGCGGTCGGTCCACTGGTTGGCCCCTTGGTTGGACTCTTTGTTGGCCCAATTCTTGCTCCCCTTCAAATAAAGAGCGCTCAGCTCACTGACCAAACCAAGATAGGGGAAAAACATGGCGTATCTGGTGCCGACCGAATTCGTGACCAAGATGGTGGACGCGGGCGAATCGAAAATCTACATGGCCACGCGCGACGCGCTGATCCGCGCCTACATGGCCGGCGCGATCCTGGCGCTGGCGGCCGTGTTCGCCGTCAGCTGCACGGTCGCCACCGGCGTCCCGCTGATCGGCGCCATGCTGTTCCCGGTGGGCTTCTGCATGCTGTACCTGATGGGCTTCGACCTGCTGACCGGCGTGTTCGTGCTGACGCCGCTGGCCTGGATCGACCGCCGCCCGGGCGTGACGATTCCCCGCATCCTGAAGCACTGGGGCATCGTTTTCCTCGGCAATTTCCTCGGCGCCTTCACGGTGGCCGTGCTGATGGCCTACATGTTCACGTTCGGCTTCAACACCGACGGCGGCAAGATCGCCCAGACCGTGGCCCACATCGGCGAAAACCGCACCACCGGCTATGCCGAATACGGCGCGGCCGGCATGCTGACCCTGTTCATTCGCGGCATGCTGTGCAACTGGATGGTGTCGATGGGCGTGGTCGGCGCGATGGTGTCGACCACGGTGGGCGGCAAGGTGCTGGCGATGTGGATGCCGATCATGCTGTTCTTCTTCATGGCGTTCGAACACTCGGTGGTGAACATGTTCCTGTTCCCGTTCGGTATGATGATGGGCGGTAACTTCACCGTCATGGATTACCTGATCTGGAACGAGATCCCGACCGTGCTGGGCAACCTGGTGGGCGGCCTGGCCTTCACCGGCCTCACGCTGTACTCCACGCACGTGAAGACCGGCGCCAAGCGCAAGTTCAACTGAGCGCGGTTTCAAGCGATCAGGATCATGCCGGCCCGTGCGGCCGGCGTTCATCTCCCATCATGCCCGCCCGACTGACGCTGTCCATCGGCCAGCACACGGACGCCGGCCGCAAGGACGTCAACCAGGACTTCCACGGCAGCTATGTGCCGCGCGAGCCGCAGCTGTCGGTCAAGGGCGCGGCGCTGGCGGTGGCCGACGGCATCGGCAGCAGCGACGTCAGCCACATCGCCAGCGAAACGGCGGTGGCCGCCTTCCTCGAGGATTACTACTGCACTTCCGATGCGTGGTCGGTGAAGACCTCGGTGGAGCGCGTGCTGGCGGCCACCAACTCCTGGCTGTACGCTCAGACCCAGCAGGGGCAGGGCCGCTACGACAAGGATCGCGGCTACGTGTGCACGCTGTCGGCGATGGTGATCAAGTCGAACACCGCGCACCTGTTCCACGTGGGCGACACGCGCATCTGCCGCGTGTACGCGGGTCCGGATTCCTGCGCGCTGGAACCGCTGACGACCGACCACCGCGTGTGGGTATCGCCCGGGCAAAGCTACCTGGCGCGCGCGCTGGGCGTCGACGTGCACCTCGAGATCGACTACCGGGCGGTCACGGTCCAGCCGGGCGACCTGTTCATGCTGGCCAGCGATGGCGTGCATGAATACGTGAGCGCGGCCGACGTCGGCGAGGTGCTGTCGGCCGGCATCGACCTGAACGAGGCGGCGCGGCTGCTGGTGGCGCGCGCGCTGGACAATGGCAGCGGCGACAACCTCACCGTGCAGCTGGTGCGCGTGGAGACGGTGCAGGCGCACGAGGCCGGCGAACTGCTGCACAGAATGGCCGAGCTGCCGTTCCCGCCGCAATTCGAGCCGCGCAGCGAATTCGACGGCTACCGCATCATGCGCACGCTGCACGGCAGCAGCCGCAGCCACATCTACCTGGCGCTCGACCTGGCCAGCGGCGAATCCGTGGCGATCAAGGCACCGTCGATCGATTTGCGCGACGACCCGGCCTACCTGGAAAGCTTCCTGATGGAGGAGTGGATCGCGCGGCGCATCGTCAGCCCCCACGTCAGCGAACCGGTGGTGAACGAGCGCCAGCGCAGCTATGTGTACCTGGTCACCGAATACATCGAAGGCGTGACGCTGGCCCAGTGGCTGCGCGACATGGGCAAGCCGGACCTGGACGCCGTGCGCGGCATCGTCGCGCAGGTCGCGAAGGGACTGCGCGCCTTCCACCGGCTCGAGATGCTGCACCAGGATATCCGCCCCGAAAACGTGATGATCGACCGCACCGGCACCGCGAAGATCATCGACTTCGGCTCGGCCAGCGTGGCCGGCGTGCGGGAAATGGCGCCGCCGTCTCCAGACGACGGTTTTACGCTTGCCGGCGCGGCGCTGTTCGCCGCGCCCGAATACTTCCTGGGCGAACAGGGCACGGTGCGCTCGGACGTGTTCTCGCTGGGCGTGCTGGCCTACCACATGCTGACCGGACAACTGCCGTACGGCGTGCGGATCCCGCAGGCGCAAACCCGTGCCGCGCAGCGCAAGCTGGCATATGCGCCGGCGCGCGAGCATGACCCGTCGATCCCGGCCTGGATCGACGCCGCCATCGAGAAGGCCGTGCAGGTCGACCCCGGGAAGCGCTACGAAGACGTCGACGAGTTCGTGTTCGACCTGCACCAGCCGAACCGCGCCTTCCTGGAACGCAACCGCCCGCCGCTGATCGAGCGCAGCCCGGTGACGTTCTGGAAGAGCGTGTCGTTCCTGCTGCTGGTGGCACTGCTGGTGGACCTGGCGCTGCGGCGCTGAACGGTTACCTGGTCCGGCGGCTCAGTCCAGCCGCGACAACACCATCAACCGCGCGCCTGTGCACTACCGGAGTGCTAGCATGGTTCCATCGCTTACCGACTGTCAGTCTGAACCCATGCAGCCCCCACTCCCAGCGGATGCAGTATTTTCCGTCGACACGCTGCATGACAACCTGCCGGCGGGCGTGGTGGTGCACGCGGCGGACGGGCGCATCGTGTCCGCCAACCGGCTTGCCCAGGAACTGCTGGGCCGCAGCGAACTCCAGCTGATCGGGGCCAAGCCCAGCGCGGGCGGCTGGGCTCTCGTGCGTGAAGACGGCTCGGCCCTGCCACCCGAGGAGTTTCCGGCGAACCTGGTGCTGAGGACGGGCCGCAAGCTGTCCGGCTTCGTGGCCGGCGTAATCCTCCCGGACGGTATCTGCTGGCTGCTATGCAATGCCTATCCCGAAGTCGACTCAGCCGGAGCCGTGCGGCATGTCGTCGTCTGCTTCACCGACTGCACGGCACTCAAGAATACCCAGCACTCGCTGCAGAAGTCGGAGGAACGGCTGCGGCTCGTACTGAAGGGTTCCACGGATGCGCCGTGGGACTGGGACCTGGTTGCCGACGAAGTGTTTTACTCGGAACGCTGGTGGAACATGCTCGGCTATCCCAGCGGCGAAGGGTTCGAGGACTCGGGCGCGTGGCGCCGCATGCTGCATCCGGATGACGAACCAATGATCCAGGCCTACCTGGCCGACCTGCTGCCCAGCCAGCGCGACGGCTTCAGCCTGGAGTTCCGGCTGCAGCACCGCCAAGGGCACTACGTGTCCGTCTTGTCGCGCGGCTACGTGCTGCGCGATGGCGCCGGCAAGGCCGTGCGGATCTCCGGCGTCAACACCGATCTCACCGAACGCAAGCAGACGGAACGCCACATCTACGAGCTGGCGTATTTCGATCACCTGACGGGCCTGCCGAACCGGCGCTTCCTGATCGGGGAACTGGACCACGTGCTGGCGCGGGGCCGCCGCTCGGGCCAGCACTGCGCGCTGCTCTACCTCGACCTGGACAACTTCAAGCTGCTGAACGACACGATGGGGCATGACCTGGGTGACCGGCTGCTGCGCCATACGGCGCAGCGGCTGCGCTGCACGGTGCGTCACAGCGACCAGCTTGCGCGGCTCGGCGGCGACGAATTCGTCGTCGTGCTGGAAGGCCTGGGCACGTCGGCACGCGGCGCGGTGGCCGAGGCCGACCGCGTCGTCGCCAAGATCCTGTCGGCGGTGGGGCAGCCCTGCGAGCTCGGTTCCCTGCTGTTCAAGACCACCGCCAGCATCGGCATCACGCTATTCGACAGCAACGAGACGGACATCGAAACCCTGCTGAAGCAGGCGGATCTTGCCATGTACCGCGCCAAGGCCGACGGCCGCAATTGCGCGCGCTTCTTCGACCCGAGCATGCAGGATGCGGCCGACCGCCGCGCCGATTTCGAGACCGCGATGCGCAACGGCCTGTCGCTGGGGCAGTTCCGCCTGTTCTGCCAGCCGCAATTCGATGCGCTGGGCCGCGTGGTGGGCGCCGAGGTGCTGGTGCGCTGGCAGCGCAGCGAGCTGGACCTGATCGGCCCGGACCAGTTCATCGGCTTTGCCGAAGAGTCGGGCCTCATCCTGCCGCTGGGCGAGTACATACTCAAGGAAAGCTGCCGTGCCCTCGCGCGCTGGCATCTCGACGCCAACCTGGGGCGCCTGAAGCTGGCCGTCAACGTGAGCGTGCACCAGATGCGCGATCCCCGCTTTCCGGCGTCGGTGGCCAGCATCCTCGGCGGCACCGGCGCGCCCCCCGAACAGCTGTACCTGGAACTGACCGAAAGCGTGTTTGCCGAGGACATGCACGAGATCACCGGGCGCATGCATGAATTGTGCACCCAGGGCATCCGCTTTTCGCTCGACGATTTCGGCACCGGCTATTCGTCGCTGGCCTACCTGAAGCGCTTTCCGCTCTCCGCGCTGAAGATCGACCGCTCCTTCGTGCGCGACATCGGTGTCGATGCCGGCTCGGCGTCGATCGTCGAGGCCATCATCGCGCTGGCGCGCAAGTTCAAGCTGGAGATCGTCGCCGAGGGCGTCGAGCTGGAAGCCCAGCGCGCCTTCCTGTTCGACGGCGGCTGTTCGTCGATGCAGGGCTACCTGCTGGGCCGCCCGATGCCGATCGCCGATTTCGAGCATGCCTACGGCGCGGCGGGCATCGGCCACGCCTAGGCTTGGCGGGCTGGCGCCGTTACCGCGCTTACCTGTAGCGTTCGCGCAGCAGCGCGGCCATCGCCACGTTCAACTGCCATGCATCGGCCACCAGCTCCTGCGTGTACGGCAGCCGGAACGTGTAGGGCGCGGGACCGAATTCCGGCGTGATGGTCAGCACCACAGCGCCGGCGGCGCGCCGCAGCGCCACGATACGGTCCCACCATGCCAGGTGCGCGGCGAGTTCGGCACCGTATTCGGGCGCGCGGAAGTCGGGCACCTGCGGGCCTTGCGCGTGGCCGACGCGGGCGTGGATGTGCCGCACGCGTGGCAGCACGGCGTCGAGCATGGCGCCCTGGTCCTCCAGCAGCGATTCGCAGGCCGTGCACCAGTGCGACAGGTCGGCCGTCAGTTGCAGGCCCGGCAGGCGTTCCAGGTAGGGGCGCAGCAGCATCGGGTGCCCGGAAAAGCGGCTGCGGTGGATCTCGTGGACGATCGGCACGCCATGCTCGCGGGCGATCGCGTCGGCCAGCGCGATCAGTTCCTCGTTCTGCTCCGGCGTATAGAAATCCTTGCCGGTATGCGAGTTCACCAGCAGCGGCCGCGCCGCGCAGGCCTGCGCCAGCAGCGATTGCAGCGCCTGCCGATGCGCAGAAAACTCGGCGTGGAACACGGTCTGCCATTGCGATACGACGAGATCGAGCCGTGCGTCGCCGATGCGCCGCAGCCAGTCCTCGCGTTCGGCCCGGTCATCGGGCAGCGACATCTCGATGCCGTCGAAGCCCGCGTCCACGACGCGCGCGATGAAGTCGGCGGCAGGCACGTCGTTGTTGCCCCACTGCGGGGCGAGGATGCGGATCGCCGTCATATGCGCAGTCACGTGAAGCCGCGCACCGGGAACGATGCGTCGCGCTGGATCCAGTTCTGCGGCGAGTAGACGGTGCGCCCGTCCGTCACGTGCAGCGTGTAGGCATGGCGCGATACCGGCGAGCGGTTCGGCGCGCTGTAGTGGGGCAGCAGCCCGTGGAACAGCACCAGCGCGCCGGCCTTGCATTCGAGCGGCACGGCGGTGCTGTCGTCCGGCCACGGCGTGGCATCGAGCTTTTCCACCCTGATGTCGTCGCCATTGCGCACGAAGCGCTCGCGCAGCGGCGTGCGGTGGCCGCCCGGCTCCGCCCACAGGCAGCCGTTGTCCAGTGTGGCATCTTCCAGCGCGAACCAGAAGGTGGTCACGCTGATCGGGTCCGTTTCAAAATAGGTGGCGTCCTGGTGCCAGCGCACCTCGCCGCCGATGCCGGGCTGCTTGAAGATGTACATCGATTGCCATACCCGCGGATCGGCCAGGCCGACATCGTGGGCCACCTGCTGCAGGCGGGCATCGCTGGAAAAGGCGCGGAACGCCGGGTCCAGGTCATGCATCGCGTGGCCGATCTTGTTGATCGACAGTTCCTTCGCCTGGCGCAGCTGGCCGTCCGGGCCGAACGCCTCTTCCTCGAAGAAGCAGCGGATCGTGTTGTCCGAGCGGAGGAAATACTCGTCGGCCTTTTTTTCCTGGTCCTTCGTCGTGAAGATGCCGCTGGCGGCGGCGGGGTCGAAGGCATCGACGATGCGCGCGGCACCGGCGCGCAGCGCGGCGATCTCGTCCGCCGACTTGAAACCTGGAAGGACGAGGAACCCGTCGCGTTGGTACTGCTCTTTCTGCGCTGCGCTCAGCATGGCCATGCTCCTGTTGGATGATGCAGGCGATTGTACGGAACCTTGTCTTTCACTGAAAGGTGGACAATGGTTGACACATTGTCGCCGGAATGCAGACAATGTTCGTCATGGACCAGTTGCGCGCAATGGAAATCTTCGTCGAGGTGGCCCGGCAGCGCAGCTTTTCCGCGGCGGCGCGCCGGCTGGGGCTATCGCGCGCGATGGTGTCGAAACACATCCTGCAGCTGGAAGAAAAGCTGAACGTGCGGCTGCTGCACCGTTCCACGCGCGAAGTGAGCCTCACGGATGCCGGCCAGGCTTACCTGGCGCCGTGCGACGCGGCGGTCAGGCAGGCGCACGAGGCGGCGCGCATCGTCACGCAGACCGGCGACACGCTGGCCGGCCCGCTGCGCATCCAGGCGCCGTCCAGCTTCGGCGTTGCCTGGCTGGCCGATGCGCTGGCCCGCTTCAGCCAGCCGCACCCGCAATTGCAGCCGCTGCTGCACGTCGACGATGCGCTGCTCGACCCGATCGCCCATGGCTTCGACCTGACGATCCGCGTCGGCGGCATTCCCGACAGCCGCGCGCTGGCGATCCGCCCGCTGGCGCCGTGCCGCGCGGTGCTGTGCGCGTCGCCCGATTACCTCCGTGCGCACGGCACGCCGTCGGTTCCGGAAGATCTGCGGCAGCACCGCTGCCTGCATTTTTCCCACCTGACCGACGGCACCGCCTGGCACTTCGAGCGGGCAGGGGAGCGCCGCACCGTCCACGTGGATGCCGCGTTCACGTCGAACAACGGCCTGGTGCTGCACCAGGCGGCGCTGCGGGGCAGCGGCATCGTCTACAGCACCACTTTCCTGGCCTGGCGCGAATTGCAGGCAGGCACGCTGGTGGCCGTGCTGCCGGACTGGGAGTTGCCGCTCAATCACCTGTCGGCGCTGTATCCGGCCAGCGGGCGGCCGTCGCCGAAGGTGCGCAAGCTGATCGATTTCCTGGTGGCCGAGTACCAGCCGGTGCCGCCGTGGGATGTGGCGCTGGGCCGATCCGCCGCCGCTCCGGTATCATTCGGGGATGAATGAGATTTCTTTTCAACCGTTCGTGATTGGCGTTGCCGGCGGCAGCGGCAGCGGCAAGTCGACGGTGTCCCAACAAGTACTGGCGTCGTTTGGCGCCGAGATGGTGTCGGTGGTGATGCAGGACGATTACTACCGCGACCAGTCAGATCTCGCCCCGGACGTGCGCCGCAGGCAGAACTACGATCATCCGGATGCCTTCGACTGGCCGCTGCTGATCCAGCATGTGCAGGCGCTGCGCAATGGCGAGACGATCGCGATGCCGGTGTACGACTTCACGATCGACAACCGTTCCGACCGGACCATCGCCGTCAGGCCGGCGCCGGTCATCGTCATCGAAGGCCTGTTCGCCCTGTATGACGCGGACTTGCGCGACCTGATGTCGCTGAAGATCTTTGTCGATACGGCTTCCGACGTGCGCTTCATCCGCCGCATGCAGAGGGATATTGCCGAGCGTGGCCGCACGGTCGAGAGCATCGTCGGCCAGTACCTGGAAACGGTGCGTCCGATGCACAAGCAGTTCATCGAGCCCACCAAGCGCCACGCCGATGTCATCCTGCCGCACGGCGCCAATGTGCCGGCGGTCGATGTCATTACCACCAAGGTGGCCAGCGTCATCGGGCAGTTGCAGCGGCCCTGATCCTGCCCTGCGCCGACAAGGAACGCAACCGTGAATTCAAGACACGTTATCGGCACCGCGGCGATGCTGGCTCTTATCGTGCTGCCGCGTGTCAGCGCCGAGGAGATAGGCGGTGGACAGCTGGTCTGGCTATTGCTGAGCGAAGGCATCAAGCAGCAGTTCAGGCCGCGTTCGGCGTCAGGTATCCAGGGCACGCCACCGGCGTCTGCGGTTGCGCCCGCGCAGGAAGGCCCCGATGGGTGCGAGGTACTGCAATGGGATCGCAAAGCCTTCGGCAAACCGTCGATGGGCATCAGCCGCCCTGGTAAATATTGCCTGGACCAGGATTATGAGTTCGAATGCTCGATATTCGAGCATGGCTGTGGCGGTAAGTTCATTTCGATCCGCGCCAGCAATGTCGATCTCGATTTCCGTGGTCACACGCTGCGCACGACCGGGACCCGCGGCTACACCGGCGTGTGGGGATTGGGCCAGAATATCCGCGTTCATAACGGTCGTATCGAAGGCGCCGGCCTGGGCATAACGCTGATGAACCGCGGCAGTTCGCCCGGCCACGCCTATCCCATCTTTCCTGTCAAAGCGGACGCCGTCTTCACCGATACCGGTTTCGTGGTGGAGCGCATGCAGTTCAGCGATGTGGTGACCGCGGTGACGGTCGCCGGCAGCAGCAACCAGATTCGTGACAACGTGATCGACGCCGCACTCGACGCCAAGGCCACCGGCGGAACGCCCTTCGCGCTGCTCAGCTATGGCCCGTCCGCGCGCATCGAACGCAATACGTTCCGATTGCATGACCTCACGCCCGGATCGAGCGGCTATGCGATGTACCTGCGCTCTGCCGATGGCACGGTGGTCGATGGCAATACGGTGCGCGTGGATGGTGCGCGCACCGGCATCATCGGTGTCGGGCTGAGCAGCAGCACCGGCGTCGTGCTGGAACGGAACCGGCTCGACACGGAAAAAATGACGGAGCTCGACGGGCACAGCAGCATGAGGCAATGAATTCCCTGATGCGCTGCCGCGGCCCCGGCATCGTTCAGTGGCTGCGCGCCTCTTCATCGATCTTCGAACTGGCTGCGGTGTCCCGCATGAACCAGCAGACCACCAGCGTGCAGGCGATCACTCCGGTGACGTACCAGTAGAAGCCGCTCTCCAGGTTGACCGATTTGAACCACAGGCCCAGGTACTCGGCCGTGCCGCCGAAGATCGATACCGCGAAGGCATATGGCACGCCCACGCCGGTGGCACGAATGCTTGCCGGGAACATCTCGGCCTTGACCAGCGCGTTGATCGAGGTATAGCCGGAAACGATGATCCAGGCGCAGGCGATCAGCGCGAACGCTTCCCACGGGCCGCTGGCGTTGCGGATGGCGGTCAGCAGCGGCACGGTGAAGATCGTGCCGAGCAGCGCGAAGCCCACCAGCAGCGGGCGGCGGCCGATCCGGTCGGAGAGGGCGCCATACAGCGGCTGCAGGCACATCGCGAACAGCAGCGACGCGGCCGAGACGGCGGTGGTCTGCGCGTCGGTCAGGCCCACCGACAGGCGCAGGAACTTCTGCATGTACACGGTGTAGACGTAGAACGCCAGCGTGCCGCCCATGGTCAGGCCAACCACCAGCAGCACTTCCTTCGGATGCTGGGCAAGCTGCTTCAGGCCGCCCATCGCCTTGGCCTTCTTGCGGGCCGTTTCAAACGACTGGGTCTCGGGCATGTCGTGGCGCATCAGCAGCGCCACCAGGGCAAGCAGCGCACCGATGACGAACGGAATGCGCCAGCCCCACTCGCGCAGCTGCTGGTCGTCGAGGAAGAAGTGCTGCAGCGCGAGCAGCAGGAGCAGCGCCAGCAGCTGGCCGCCGATCAGCGTGACGTACTGGAAGCTGGCGTAGAAGCCGCGCCGTTTCGAGTCGGCCATTTCCGACAGGTAGGTCGCGCTGGCGCCGTACTCGCCGCCCAGGCTGAGCCCTTGCAGCAGGCGCGCCAGCAGCAGGATGCACGGTGACAGGATGCCGGCCGTGGCATACGTGGGCGCGCAGGCGATCAGCAGGGAGCCGACGCACATCAGCAGCACGGAAGCCATCAGCGCCACCTTGCGGCCGTGCCGGTCGCCGAGATGGCCGAACAGGATGCCGCCGAGGGGGCGCACGAAGAAGCCCAGCGCGAAGATGCCGGCCGTCGACATCATCTGGGCGGTGGGGTCCTGGGCAGGGAAGAACGAGCTGGCGAAGTACAGCGCGAAGGCCGCGTAGCAGTAGAAGTCGAACCATTCGACCAGGTTGCCTGCCGATCCGACGAAGATGGCGCGCAGCCGCGCCCCGGAAATGCGTTCGGCGGTGTGCGGGCGGGCGCCGCCGACGGCCGTGCCGGTCACTGTATTCATGGGTTGTCTCCTCATTGTGAAGAGTTCCATTGTGGCCACCGGCGCGGTGCCGGACATCCGCAACTCCAGCGCCGCCGCCTCCGTAAAACTACGGAGGCGGTTCCCTGCCGGCTGTGCAACTGTTATCGTCTGCTGCCCGGACTCTCCCGCATCGCCATGGCAACCTGGTTCACCCGACGTCGAATGTTCCGCCTGGCCGCGGCTGCGGCAGCGATCGCGCTGGTCGTCGCCGCGGGGGACTGGGCCGCCCGGTTCGAGCTGGAAGCCAAGACCGACGCGCTGCGGCAGGCCGCCGCGGCGCAAGCGCTGGGCCTGCGCGGGCTGGTCGAGAAGCATGATTTCCTGCCGCATGCCGCCGCGCGCCATCCCGATGTGAAGGCCTTGCTGCGCGCGCCCGGCGATGCAACACTGGAGTCGCGGGTCAACGACTATTTCGCCGACCTGCAGGCGACCACCGGCGCCGCCGCCCTGTTCCTGGTCGATCGCGCAGGGCGCACGCTGGCCGCCAGCAACTGGAACCTGCCGTCGAGTTTCATGGGACAGTCCTACCACCAGCGCCCGTACTTCGAGGATGCGATACAGGGCAAGCGGGGCATCTTCTATGGCCTGGGCCTGACCACCGGCCAGTCGGGCCTGTTCATCGCCGAGCCGGTGCGTGCGGCCGGCGAGATCCTCGGCGTACTGGTCGTCAAGATCAGCCTGGAGCCGCTCCAGGCCACCTGGATGCGCGGCAGCGAGCCGGTGGTGCTGCGCGACAGCCGCGGCATCGTCTTCCTCAGCAGCGTGCCCGCCTGGCTGTTTCGCGCCATCCGGCCGGTGTCCGCCGCCGACGCGCGCTGGATCGCCGAGCACGCCCAGTACGGCAACCGGCAACGCTTCGATGTCCTGCCATGGCGCGTCGAGTCGCCGCAAGGCGTGGACAGTTTCGTGCTGCGCACTTCGCTGAACGGGCAACACGCGAACCTGCTTGCGCTGGACACGCCCTTGCCGGAGCTGGGCTGGACGCTGACGGTCACCTCCGACATGAAGGAAGTGGTCCAGGCACGCCGGGCCGCGTTGGCGCTGACGGCGCTTGCCGTCGCGCTGCTGTTCGTCGGCGCCCTGTACTGGCGCCTGCGTGAAAAGCGTTATGCGGAACAGCAGTCGGCGCGCCTGGAGCTCGAGCGCCGTGTCGAAGAGCGCACGCGCGATTTGCAGGAGGCCCACGCGTTCCAGAAGGCGATGGAAGATTCCCTGCTCGTCGGCATGCGGGCGCGCGATCCGGATGGCCGGATCATCTACGTCAATCCTTCGCTGTGCGCGATGGTCGGCTACAGCGCGGAAGAATTGCTCGGCTGCCTGCCGCCATACCCGTACTGGCATCCCGACGACCTGGAGAAGCTGGCACGCGACAGCGACGCCGCGCTGCAGGGCCGCGCGGCGCCGCACGGCTTCGAGTCGCGTATCCGGCACAAGGATGGCCACGACGTGATCACGATGGTCTACACCGCGCCGCTGGTCGATGCGCAGGGGCTGCACCGCGGCTGGATGAGTTCCGTGGTCGACATCACCGCGCAAAAGCAGGCTGAAGCCCGGCAGCGCGAGCAGGAACTGCGGCTCCAGCGCAGCGCCCGGCTGGCCAGCGTCGGCGAGATGGCATCCACGCTCGCGCATGAACTCAACCAGCCGCTGATGGCCCTGTCGAACTTCGCCGTCGCCGCACAGGCGCTTGCCGCGCGCGGGTCGTCCGACATGCTGGCCGGGGCGCTCGACGAGATCGTGGGGCAGTCGAAACGCGCCAGTGAAATCGTCAAGCGCGTGCGTTCCCTGATCAACCCGCAGCGCGGCCTGTACGAAAGCGTGACCGTCGCCAGCGTGATCGCCCATGCGGAAGCGCTGGTGAGGCCCGAATTGCAGCGCGATGGCGTGCGCCTGCGCGTGTCGCCGGACGATGCCGGCGCGACGGTGCGTTGCGACCGGGTGCTGCTGGAGCAGGTACTCGTCAACCTGATCCACAACGCCATGCACGCGGTGCAGGACCTGCCGGCGCAGCGGCGCTGCATCGAGCTGGCCAGTGTCCGGGCCGGGCAGGGCGTGCGCATCACCGTTGCCGATCACGGCCCGGGCATCCCGGCCGAGCGGCTGGACCAGGTCTTCGCGCCGTTCTACACCAGCAAGCCCGACGGCCTGGGGCTCGGGCTCAGCATCTGCCGTACCATCGTCGAGGCGCACGGCGGCGCCATCACCGTCGACAACCGCGCCGGCGGCGGTGCCATCTTTACTTTTACCTTGCCAACCGTGCCATGAAAGACATTCCACTGACCCTGTACGTCGTCGATGACGACGAGGCGCTGCGCCGTTCGCTGCTCCTGCTGCTGTTCTCGCAAGGGCTCGCGGTGCAGGCCTTCGACTCGGGCGAGGCATTCCTCGACGCCGTCGACATGCGCCAGCCGGGCTGCGTGATCCTCGACCTGCGGATGGGCGGCATGAGCGGCCTGTCCGTCTTCGAACGCCTGCTCGCCGAGCACAGCCCGCTGGTGACCTTGTTCCTGTCGGCCCACGGCGATATTCCCACCGCCCTCGAGGCGGTGCGCCGCGGCGCCTACGACTGGGTGGAAAAGCCGGACACCCAGCAACTGCTCGACAAGCTGCCGCACGCCGTGGCGCTGGCGCGCTCGCGTGCCCAGGCGCTGTGGCAGTGGGCCCAGCTGACGCCGCGCGAACGCGAGGTCGCCCGTCTGGTCGGCGTCGGCCAGCAAAACAAGGAGATCGCCCGCATCCTCGTGCCGCCATGCGGGCCGCGGTCGGTGGAAACCCATCGCGCCAATATCTTCAGCAAGCTGCAGTGCGCCAATGACAACGAGCTGGGGCGCTGGCTGGCGGCGCATCCGTGGCTGGATTGATGCCGGGTGCCTTGCGCGGTCATCGCAAAATGTCTTGAGTAGCCTGTGCACTGGCCTTACCCGCGGCATACGCGCACGAAGTCGCTGTCAGCGGCGGCAGGCTGGCCGGCCTGGCCATGGCCGACGGCAGCGCCATCTTTTACGGTATTCCTTATGCGGCCGCCCCGACTGGCGCGCTGCGCTGGAAGCCGCCAGTGGCACGCGAGCCTTGGCAAGGCGTGCGCGACGCCACCAGGCTGGTACCGGCCTGCGTGCAGGAAGACACGGGCTGGAACAAGAGCTCCCTGGACAACGCCAGCGAAGACTGCCTGACCCTGTCGGTGCGTACGCCGGATACGAGCGGCACGGCACGCCTGCCGGTGTACGTCAGTATCCACGCCGGGCAAGACCCGCACCGCGCTGGACAATGAAGCAATCGGCAACACCGTGCTCGACCGCCTCAAATTGCCGCGCGGCGCCAAGGGACTCGAGCAGCTACACACCCTGCCCGCGGCGAGCGTCATCGCGGCGGCCAGGAATATCCCGACCTCCAAGGGTGTCGATCCCAGTTTCTGGTACGAACAGCAGACGCTGGACTCGCCGGGTTCCAACGAGCCGCCCGAGCACACATCGGAGAACGATTACATCTTCAAGGCGCCACCGGCCGAGGCCACGCCGAAGGACTGGCCGGCCGTGCAGCGCTACTGGGCCAACTTCATCCGCAAGGGCGACGCCAACGGCCCCGGCCTGCCGCACTGGCCGCAAGCAGGCAAGCAAGCCGCCTACCTGTGGATCGACGGCAGCGGCACGCGCGCCGCAAAAGGGCTGCGCAGTGCCGTGTGCGATCTGATGAACAAGGACAACGACGGCCCGCAATCGCCGGTCATGCCCATTTAGAGATCCCCTCGACAACAGTTTCTCGAATCGGGACAGACCCGGTTTGGGAAATTAATGCTGCGCGCAATACCCGCGCTTTGGGGCGCCCGCAGCTGACATGTCGTTAGCCGGAAGAGGCATAACGCAGTTCCCGTTTTCTCACATGGTCTAATCCGGTCTAATATGGGCGATAACGGTCTATTTTGATCTTGTTTCGGCGATGCCGGCCCGAATCTCGTCTAAAACAGATCGCTCGAAGTCTAATGTGATCCAAGTCCTGGTAACGAAGGTCTAAAACAAACTAAATATCCAGCTAACGGTCCAATCTTCAGACCCTTTTGGAAAGGACCAAGTCATGGAATATGAAGCGAAGAAGGCGGTGGGTTTTCCCGTGCTGGAATACCTGGAACTGGAACTCTACCTGATGGATACCCGCCCCGGCGTCGGAGGAATTCATAGTGGAACTTGTAAAGCGCTGGATGTCCAGGGATACCGAGAGGCTGGCAGTGCGGAGTGGTGGGTTGGCGTTGCGCGGCTTTCAATGGAAAACACTGTTCCTGCCGGACGGCACGATACTGCGGACCGGTCGCGACAGTTCCGTCGAGTTTGCCAAGGTATGCGGCGACCACATTATCGCGGACGATGGCGCGGCATTGACGCCATCGCTGTTTGCCAACCGGCACACGGCCGGACGGAATGCATGGCGCTTCGTCTGGCTGCGCATTCCCGGCGAGGAAGCCTGGTTCCGTGCTGATAACTGCAGGGACCGCTCCAGCAATATGCCGCGAAAACAGTCCAACGCGAGAACGGAATTGTATAAAACGGTCCAAAAAAGGAGTGCCGGGCGGTCTAAAACAGTCCAGAGTTCCCGTAGTGAAGGCGATTTCGCTCCAATCCATCCGGCGTTTGGCTGATTCTAGATATTATTGGACTATATGGGTTCGTTTTAGAGCGAAATAGACTGCGACTCCCTGGACGCAGCACGACCGACACCGGATCGACATGCCGTGGATGTCGGACTCTGCCGCAACTGAGAACAGTGCACGGGGCTGGCGCTTGACGCAGGCGACATGCAACGGTCTATTGTGGCCCCGTGGATGCGGGCTGCGTCGAAAAAAGCGAACAGGATTGTCTGGGCTGGAAATCCTGGGCGCCGCTGCCGGTATTCGCCGGGCTGGGGAGGTGGCGCACCAGTCCGGCGAACAGGCGCTTTTCTCCGATTGCGGCGTGCTGGCGTTCCACATGATCGATCACGCCGCCGGTGCGAGCGACGGGCCGGGGCTGGTCAGGGTACGTTACGGCCCTGTGCGGCTGACGTAACCAGGTTGCTCTTCTCCAGCGGCTCGCCGGCCTGCAGTGCAGCGATCCAGGCGCTGGTGCCGGCAACGGCGGCCCAGTTCGAATTGAGCAGGACCATGAGCGTTTCATGGACCTGCCTGGCGGACGCACGACCTGCCTCATTGGCCAGGTCGACTGCCCCGGTCGCGTCCGACAGGACCTCGACGTTGAAGCCGCGAGGTTCGGCGTCGACCGCGGAGGAGAGTACGCAGTTGTTGGTCATGTAGCCGACCAGGGTGACCGTATCGATGCCCTGGCCACGCAGCCAGTCGTCGAGGTTGGTACCGGCGAAGACGCTGCCGAACTGTTTACCAATACGCCTGGCGGCCTTGCCCTCGTATGCGGCAATGTCGGGATGGTGCCGGAAGGTGGCCGATCCCGCGCCGAAGACCGGGGCACCGGCCGGCAGTTCGTGCTGGACCAGCACGATCGGGGCGCCCGCCTGCGCGGCGGCGTCGACCGCCTCGCGAATGCGCGCGACGGACTGCTCACGGGGAGGATACTGGATGGGCAGCAGTCCCTCGAAATATTCCTGCTGGACGTCGATGACGATGAGGGCCCGGCGTGGTGTGGTCATGGCATTCTCCATTTGAAAGTTTGGCTGCTGCTGGCAGGATTTCACGCTTTCCGGCATGAAGCAAAATGTTCAGAACTTCAGCACTTCGCCATCGGCGGGGATGCGCACGCGGTCGCCGATCTTGTGCTCTTTCACGTGGTCGCGCAGTTCCTTGCGGCTCAGCGTCATGTGATTGATGGCATCCATGTGGGTGGCGATGATGGTTGCGTTGGGCATGGCCTGCCAGGCGTGCAGCACGTCGTCCTTGCCCATGATGATGGCGCCGGTGTAACCCTTCATGCGGGCGTCGCCCGTGTTGAGGATGACCACGTCGGGCTTGAACCTGGCCAGCGTGCCGTCGACGGTGGCGTTCCAGATCGTGTCCCCCACGATATAGACGGTCTTGGCGCCCGGGGCCTGGAACACGACACCCATTGCCTCGCCCAGCGCGTCGGCCAGCGGCTTCTTGCTGTACATCTGTTCGGTACCGTGCCGGCCGCCAGTCCTGGTCAGGCGCACGCCTTCGAACTCGGTGCTGTCGGCCAGGATGCGCACATCGGTATACCCCTGGCCGCGGATCACCTTGGCGTCGGCTTCATGCTGGACAAACAGCGGCGTCGCTTTGGGGATGAATGCGTGGTCGCCGCCGTCCCAATGGTCGAGGTGGGTATGGGTGACGATCACCGCGTCCACGCCGCGCATGATGTCCTTCACCGGCAGCGGCAGCTCTACGGTCGGGTTGCGCAGCTCGCTGTGGAACGTGCCTGGAAAGCCGGGGTAGGTTCCCTTCCTTGCCAGGAACGGATCGACCAGGAAGGTCTTGCCGGCGTAATCGATCTTGGCCGTGGCGTTGCGGATCTGCTGGACCTGAACCGCTGCACTGGCAGTGGCAACGCCAGTGTCGGCGTGGGCGATGCCCGCCGCGTTGCCGGCAGCCAGTACCATGGCGATGACGAGTGTCTTGAGGGTTTTCATTTTGTTGCTCCCGTAATTAAGTATCGACAGGCAGCATTGTGGCGGGGCCGGCGCGAACAAAAAATCGACCCGAATGCCAACTATCGAAACTTTTGGGCCAAAACGGGCTATCATCGACCATCATGCAAAAAAAGCCTCCGGTCGTTGCCCTGATCCTCTATGCCAGCTTCAGCCCGTTCCACTTTTCGGTGCCTTACCTGGTATTCAGCGCCGGGCAGCCGGAGGAGCCGCTGTTCGATTTGCGCATCGTCTCGTCGGGCGCGGGCTCACTCAGCGCCGAGCGTGCGCTGACGGTGCATCCGGATGGCGGGCTGGAACTGGCGGAAACTGCCGATATCCTGGTGATGCCCGGGTGGCACGACCTGGACGCCCGCCCCGATGACGATCTGGTGGCGGCATTGACGCGTGCCCACGCCAGGGGAGCGCATGTGGTGGGCCTATGCTATGGCGCCTATCCGCTGGCGTATGCCGGCCTGCTCGACGGCAAGCGGGCATCCACGCACTGGATGGCGGAGCAGGATTTCTGCCGGCGCTTCCCGCGTGTCAAGCTCGACATGAATGCGCTGTATGTCGAGGAGGACAAGCTGATCACCTCGGCGGGCACCGGCGCCGGACTCGATTGCTGCCTGTACCTGGTGCGCGAATTCTACGGTGCCCGCGTGGCCAACAAGGTGGCGCGCACCATGGTCATACCGCCTCACCGCGAGGGCGGCCAGGCCCAGTTCATCGAGCAGCCGGTCGCCGCGTCCACCCAGGACGCGCAGCTCAACATCCTGCTCGACTATCTTCGCAATAACCTCGACCGGACACACAGCATCGACGAACTGGCCGAGCGCATCGCCATGAGCCGCCGTACCTTTACCCGCCACTTCAGCAAGGCGACCGGCATGACGCTGGTCGACTGGCTGGTCAATGAACGACTTCACCGGACGCGCGAACTGCTGGAAAACACATCGCTGTCGATCGACAGGATTGCCGGCATGGCGGGGTTCCAGACGCCAACCTCGTTCCGCCAGCACTTCAAGAAGCGGTTCCAGGTCAGCCCCAGGGACTGGCGCAAGACATTCACTGCCATGAAGTAGAAGCGTCAGTCGAGCAAGCTTGCAAAATAAAATTCTTTACTCACCCTGGCGCGTACCCTTGCGATAATCGGAAGGACTGCTCCCGGTCCAGTGCCTGAATGCGCGGCAGAATCCGGTAGCATCGGCAAAGCCGAGATCGAAAGCCAGCGCTGCCACGGCCGTATTCGAATTCGCCAGCCGGTGGACGGCGATATCGCGCCGCAAGCCATCCTTGACCGCCTGGAAATGCGTGCCCTCCTCGGCGAACCGGCGGTTCAGCGTGCGCACGGAGACGTGCAGTGCCTGCGCGAGATCGCGGATCGTCACCGGCTCGCCGAGGTGCTGTTCGAGATACGCGCGCGTCCTGGCCGCGATGGAGGCGCGGTGCAGCGCGGTGAAGGTCCAGTCTTCCGGCGCGCGTTTCAGGAATGCCCACAGTTCGTGCTTCTCGCGCTTGAACAGTTCCGCGCAATCCCCGTACGCGAAGTAAAGGCCCGTCACGGCGGCATCGAAACGCACATCGCGCACATCGCCGGGGAACAGGAAGGCATAGTCGTCCACATGCCTGGGCCTGGCGAAGGCGAATTCGACCCGGTGCAGGGCGATCTCCCGGCCGAGCAGCCAGGAAGCGATGCCGTGCGCCAGCTTGATCATCAGCTCGTGCCCCAGCGGACGGGTGATTGCGCCTGGGGTCCTGGCCACCAGCGCCAGCCGCACCAGGTCGTTCCTGGTTGAAAGCTGCAGCCGGTAATCGTCCAGCAGCAGGTTCCAGAATCGCACGAAGCGGTTCAGCGCGACCAGCACGGTCGGCGTATCCAGCAGGCTGAGCATCAGGTATTTCAGCGTGCCGGTGCGGATCGGCCGCGACCACAGCCCCAGCATCTCGTCATCGAGCGTTGCCGCAACCGTGCGGTACAGCGCGACATATTGCCGGCGCGTCAGCCGGGCATCGGGCTGGTCGAGCAGGGACGGCGGGATGGCGGCAGCCGCGAGCACCTGTGCCGCCGCCGTTTCGCCGCGATGCGTGCGTACGAACTCCAGCATCCCGTGCAGGAAGTGCGCCGAAACGGTGAGGGAGCTTTGCCAGGACATATCCATGATCCTCGAATTATCGCGCATATTTTTGGCGCATCCTGCATATCCATTGGCGCGATGTGCCGACCATGCGTCGATCCTGTCCCTATACTGGTCAGCCGCCGCATGGCGTATTTTGCCAATCCTGTACATTGGCCGAGAGGAGCAAGAATTGAATACCAGAAGAATCGTCGTGACCGGCATGGGGATCGTGTCGCCGCTGGGCTGTGGAGTCGAGGCCGTATGGCGCCGCTTGCTGGAGGGGCATTCCGGATTGGCCGTGCTGCCCGGCGAGATCACGGAAGCGATCGCCGCCAAGGTGGCCGGCAGCGTGCCGGACCTGGCGCCCGAACGGCCATGGGGATTCGATGCCGCTGCCGCCGTGGAACCGAAAGACCAGAAAAAGATGGACCGCTTCAGCGTCTTCGCGCTGGCCGCGGCGCAGGAAGCCCTGGACCAGGCCGGCTGGCACCCCGATACCGACAGCGCGCGCGAACGGACGGCAACCATCGTCGGCTCCGGCGTGGGCGGATTCGGCGCCATCGTCGATGCCGTGCGGACCACCGATGGCCGCGGTCCAAGGCGGCTGTCGCCATTCACCGTGCCGGGTTTCCTGGCCAATATGGCAGCGGGCCACATCTCCATTCGCCATGGTTTTCGTGGCCCGCTCGGCGCACCCGTCACCGCCTGCGCCGCCAGCGCGCAGGCCATTGGCGATGCCATGCGGCTGATCCGTGCCGGCGAGGCCGATATTGCCGTGTGCGGCGGCGCCGAGGCCTGCATCGACCGCGTCAGCTTCGGCGCGTTCGCCGCCGCGCGCACGATGTCCACCAGCTTCACCGAGCATCCGGCCCAGGCATCGCGGCCCTTCGATATGGAACGGGACGGTTTTGTCATGGGCGAGGGCGCCGGCATGCTGGTCATCGAGGAACTGGAGCACGCATTGCGCCGCGGCGCCACGCCGATCGCGGAACTGCTGGGCTATGGCACCAGTGCCGATGCCTATCACATGACATCCCCGCCCGAGGACGGTGCCGGCGGGCGGCGCGCCATGGAACTGGCAATCCGGCAGGCGAACCTGGTTCCCGGACAGATCGGCCACCTGAACGCCCATGCAACGTCCACGCCGGTGGGCGACGTCAGCGAACTGGCGGCCATCAAGGCGGTCTTCGGCACGGGCCGCGGCCCCGCCGTCTCCGCCACCAAGTCCTCGACGGGCCACCTGCTCGGCGCGGCCGGCGGCGTGGAGGCGATCTTCACCGTGCTGGCCCTGCGCGACCAGGTGGCGCCGCCCACGCTGAACCTGTCGCGGCCCGATCCGGCCGCGCAGGGCGTCGACATCGTCGGCGGTTCGGCGCGAAAGATCGCGACGGACTACGCGATCTCGAACGGCTTCGGCTTTGGCGGCGTCAACGCCAGCCTGGTATTCGGCCGGCCGGCTTAAACCGTCCAGGCCCCGTCGGCATAGATCCGCTCGCCATCCAGGTACACGCCTTCGGTGACGGCAAACACGTCGACGTGGAAGCGCGCATCCTTGCGCTTCAGCTGCGGCTTCTGGTACTGCCCGTGCTTGGCGCCCAGAGACAGGTGCACGCCGCACATTCGTTCGTAGGTGCCGATATCGTCCACCGTGCGGGTAAAGGAAAACGCGCGGTTCATGCCGAAGCCCAGTTCGCGCACCCAGACCTCGCCTTCGTGGGCGCGGATGATGGCGAGCATTTCGTCGAACGCGGGCGTGCTGTTTTCCGCGCCGGTGACGCGGCCCCGCTCGACGATCATCGTGATCGGTTCGACGGGGCGGTTGACGCGGAACGAGGTGTCGCCGAACACGAACACGCGCACGCGGCCATTGACCGCTTCCAGGTCGCGCGCCTCCGTGAACACTTCGCCGATGGGGAACAGGCCGCCCACATTCTTCATCGCCGAGTAGTCGCCGATGTTCAGCTTGGCTTCCTCGAACGGCCCGGCATAAGTCAGCTGGCAGGCGGCGCCGCTGTCGACCACGCCGCCGCGGGCCCGGTCCAGCCGCGCCTTCAGCGCGTGGCCGGTGCCGCGGAAGTAGGCCGGGTCATAGGCCAGCGCGTCGATGTAGACCAGCCCCTGTTCGCCCGGCATGCGCGACAGGTGCAGGTGCTCGATCACCTTCAGGCCGCGCTGGAACAGTTCCATCCGGATGCGGTATTCGTTCAGGCGGAAGCTGGTGGTCTGGATCAGCACCACCAGGTCGCGCGGGGCGAGGGCGGCGAAGGCGGCCAGGACCTCGTCGGCGCTGACCGCGTCGAAGTCGATGAACACGCCATCGGGCAGTGCGCGCCGGTAGGCTTCCGTCAACACGGCGTTCAGCTCGCTACGGCCATCGAAGACGACCAGCGCGCGGTGCGCCGGCCCGTGTTCCAGCGCGTGGGCCAGCAGGTCGGCCACGTTGCGTGCGGCAGCGTCGCGGACGGAAGGTGAATAAGTCGTCATGTTTGCAGGGGCGGAAAGAAATCCGCAAAAGTGTTGCGGCGAGCACATTATAAGTCGCGTGTCGCCGCTTCTTTCTTGTAGCCGCCCCGAACCCCAAGTAGAATCGCCGGATATATATCCTCTCGGCAACATCTATATGGCCGACGCAAACACGGAGCAAAGATGAGCATAACGTTTGGCCAGGATCTGCCGCTGGAGCGGCCCGATGCGGACGGCCGCGCTGCAGTGTTCGTGCCGAAGGCGGACATCAAGGACGATGTACTGCAACTGGTGCGCAAGGGGGCTGCCGTAGTGGGCTTCGGCAACCACGACCGCAGCGTGACGATTTATTTTGAAAGCAACCGCTTCAACGAACCGACCCTGGCCAAGTGGGAACTGAAGGCCCGCAAGGCCTATGCCCGGCTGGTCGACGACCTGCCGACGACCTCGAAGATGACGACCAAGCTGGAATATTTCGAGCAGGTCGGCTACATCAGCGGCAAGGGCATCAACATCCGCCGCATGGACAGCCTGAAGCGCTGGCTGGAATTTTCCGACGCGATGGAGACGGCACCCGCCAGCGAAAGCGTGACCTGGGCGCTGCCGCCGCCACCGAAAAAATCGTCCATCGACACCGAGCGGTAACAAAAATCCGCTATCCGCCGCGATACCGCAGGAAACCCATTCAAATCAACGCCCCGCCACTGTGCGGGGCGTTTGTTTCAGGTCTTCTCCAGTTCATGAAGTGACAGTCAAATGCGTTATGATTGACGCAACAGATTGCAATCATGGATGGGGGATCGATGGATGACTGGTGGCGGGCCGGGGACAGCGTTTGGCGCGAGGATGCCGCCACGTCCACGCGCTTCGTGCTCGAAGCGGTGCAGGGTGTGCCACGCATCGACTGGGAACTGGCGCGCGGCCGGCTGACGGACGTGGCGCTGCTGGTCGGCGCGGCACTGCCCACCACCTGCGCGCATGCGGCGATCTATCCCCCGGAATTTGCTTTCTGCCCCGAATGCGGCGCAGCGCTGCATCGCGCCGCGCCGGCCCGGCATCCGGCATGGTGGGGCGCTTCGACCGTGACGCCGCCCGGCACGGCGGCCCTGCCGCGCCACGTACCCCACGGCTTGCCGCAAACGGCGCTGGCGCTCGGCGATGCGATCGAGGCGCGCGAGCCGGAACCGTTCGTCGGCCGGCCGGACTGGCGCATGCCGGTGCCGCCCAACGCGGTCTGCGTCTTCGCCGCCGCCGATTTCGGTTTCTCCGCCCAGCGCCTGGTCGCACTGGCCCATACCCGCAACGTGGTGCAGTACTGGGATCCACCCGCTGCCCGCTGGCACGTGTTCACCGCCGACGAAGGCGCGGCGGACCTGCACTTCACCGCCTCGGCCTATGCGTGGCTGCCGCCGGATGCACAGGACGGCAGGCGCGGCGAGTTCGGCATCGTGCCGACCGCGCGGGGCCTGTTCCGTCTGACGATCAATCCGCTGGCCGAAAGCTGGCACACCGAGGCCGTGTTCCAGGCGCCGCTGGCCGCCAGTCCGGGCGGCGTGGGCCGGCGCATCGCCTGCCCGTTCGTCACGCCCGATGGCGTACGCCTGTGGAGCGCGGCCGGCGACGGGGCTGACCCCGAAGTGCTGGACATCGAATCGATGGACCCCGCCGTGCCGGTGCCGCAGGCCGGCTGGTCGCGTCCGTTCAGCTATGACGGCCGGCTGTACTGGCTGCACGAGGACGGCCAGTTGCTGTGGCGCCCCGGCCATGCACCGCGCTGGCTGCCATGGCCGTTCCCATGGACGCCGCGCCTGCAGTTCGGCGGCCCCGCGCGCAGCCGCGACGGCCGCCTGTGGCTGATCGGGAACGATGGCGCCAACTATTCGTTCCGCGCGCTGGACGACGGCGCGGGCCTGGGCACGCCGCAGGTCGAGCCGATCGACGGCGCGCGGCTGGGCTTCGGCACGCTGCTGTTCCGCCGCGGCCACCAGGTGAAGGACGATCCGTGGTCGGTCGAGGATGTGGAAGACCAGGCGCGCGGCGATGCGCTCGTGCTGCCGCTGCTGGAAGCGGTATCGGCCACGCGCGGCCAGCCGTCCGGCCTCGTGCTGCGCGTGCCCGGCTTTACCGGCCGTGCCGAGGCGGCGCTGGCCGGCGAGCTGCTGCCGCGTACCTTCGTCGAATGGATCGGCCGCCACAATGTGATCCTCGACGAGATCGCCCGCCTGAAGCATCCCGGCGATTGCGTGCCGTTCGTCTGGCACGGCAGCCTGTGGCTGCACCACCCGTCGTGGAACGAGATCCGCGGCTGGAAGCTGGAGGACCTTGCGTGACGCGGTTGCAGCGCCTGCTGGTGTCCTTCCTGGCGTCCGCCGTTGCCTCATGCGCCACGGTCAGTGCGCAGGCGGCATCGCACGTGTTCCTGGTGCAGAACTCCGGCTGGATGGAGCCGTTCTATACCGACCCGCCATCGCCCTACAAGGCGCTGGTGACGGAAGTGGTGCAGGCCGCCATGGCGCCCGGCGATGCGCTGGTGCTGGCGGCATTCAACCAGGGCCTGCCGGGGGCGCCATCGCCGCGCGCATTGCTGGCGCAGCAGGGCAGGCCTGACCGGGCCAGGCTGCGCGGCGTGCTGGACCCGCTGGAAGTCGGCCGCAAGCCGGGCGGCAAGGCGATGGCCGATACCGACCTGGGCGAAGCGGTCGGCAGCGCGATCGACGGTGCGCTGGGCGGCAAGCCCGGTCTCGTATGGCTGTTCACGAACAACCGCAACAGTCCGAACAACGACCAGGCCACGGCGCGCCGCAACCGCGAGTTCTACCAGCTGATCCACGAGGGCCAGGCCATCCGCAAGGCGCTGGCGTTCCCGTTGAAGATGCCGGTGCGGGGCGCGCAGTACAGCGCGGGCGGCCTGATGGTCTACGTATTCGCCGTGCAGGAGCAGGGTGCGCGCGAGCTCGATGCGCTGCTGGCCAGCGGCCGGCTGAAGCAGGTGATCACCGAAATGCCGGCGCGCCTGAAACCGCTGGACCAGGACACCGTGCGCCTGGTGCCGGCCCGCGTGGAAAACACGCCGGGCGTGCGCTATGCGGTGCTGCCGGATGGCCGGCTGCGCGCCGAACTGGATGCGGGCAAGCCGGCATCGGGCGACGCCCGCATCACCTGGCGCATCGAAAACACCATGTACCCGTACACCATCACGGCGGCCGACATCAGCGCGCAAGCCGCGCTGGCCGGCGAAGTCAGGCCGGTGGCACTGGGGGCGGACGCGGTGCGCAACCTGGCGCCGGGCAAGCCGCAGCCGCTCGCGTCGTCGCTCAGCCTGCCGGTGGCGAACCTGCCCGGCAAGTGGTCGCTGGCGGCGCTGTCCACCGCGGGGTCCGCGCAGGTGATTCCGGGCCGCATCGAAGTGCGCCTCGCCAACCAGCGGCTGGAACTGTCGCAGGCATTCCGGCAGCGCATGGCCGAGCTGTTCCCCGGTGACCCGTTGCCGGACATTTTCACGCCACCGGCGCGGATCCAGGGTTCGCGCGCGGTGCTGCCCGTGGAGGTGCGGCTGCAATATGGTTCCGGCCCGCTGCTGGCGGCCATCGGCGGCCTGTTCGCGGTGCTGGCGGCGGCCGGCGCGCTGGCGGTGGCGGCCACGCGCGGCCGCAAGGTCGTCGTCACCGTCGACGGCGAACAGCGCACGGTGCGCACCAGGGCCGGCGCGAAAACCCCGCTCTACAACACGGCCGGCGACCAGGTCGCCGAGCTGCACACGACACTCTTCGGCCACCGGCTGGCGAACGTGCGCGAAGGCGCCAGCGTCAGGCTTGGCAAGTAAGAAAACCAGAGGAAAACCATGCAAGCCAACGAACCCCAGCGCGATCCCGGTTTCCGGATCCCCGAAGACAAACCCGCCCAGGCGCCGGCGGGCGACGGCACGCTGTCGACCACGCCGCCTGCCGATACGGCAACGAGTAGTGGCACCGGCGCCGGCGCCGGCACCGGCACCGGCACCGGCACCGGCATCGAGGTCGCGCCCGAAGGGCAGGTACCGGCCACCGACACGTCCACGCGCGACATCGCCATCGGCGGCGCCGTATTCCTGTTCCTGCTGGTGATCTTCTTCTTTGCCCGCAATGCGTTCGCCAACCACCTGGTGCGCCGCCGCGTGGCGCCGTCGTCGGCCGATACCGCCGGCTGGCTGCTGTTCTTCGGGCTGGCCTTCCTGTCCGCCGCGGTGGTGCTGGGCTTCGTCAATTCCACCAAGTTCCTCAGCGTGGCCATCACCGGCACGCTGCTGGTATTCGGCATCGCCGCGATTGCCGGCGCTCTCTTCACCGGGCGGAGGTAGCCGTGGACCCGATCGGGAAAAAGACCGAACTGAAAGTCGACCTGCGGCCCACGCTGTTCATCGGCGCGGGCGGCACCGGCATGGAAGTGATGATGCGCATCCGGCGGCGCATCCTGTCGGCGGTGTGGAACCGGCATCACCCGGCGCGCGTCGAATCGATCGGCGAGTTCCCCGTCGCGCGCTTCCTGCACATCGACCTCGATAGCGGCGCCGTCATCGACGAGGGCAAGTCGCAGCGCACCGACCCGTGGTACGAACTGGTCAAGCTGGGCGACGAGGAACGCCTGGTCGAGCCGATCGACCTGCAGCAGTACCACGAATCGGACGACAGCCTGGCGCGCTTCCCGCTGATCGAAAGCTGGATGCCGCTGCGGCCGAAGAAGCTGCGTTCGCTGGGCATCGACCCGTCGCTGGGCGCGGGCCAGATCCGCGCGGTGGCGCGGCTGTACCTGTTCGACAAGTACCCGAAGCTGCGCGGCCGCATCAAGGGCGCGCTGAACTTCCTGGCATCGAATGCCGGCATCGAGCGCAAGGACAATTACCAGCGCCTCGGCCTGCAGGTCGACACGTCGAAGTTCCGCATCGTCGTCATCGCCTCGAACGCCGGCGGCACCGGCGCCGGCACGGCGCTCGATCTCGGCTGGCTGGCCAAGGCGATCGCCCGCCAGGAAGTGTCGGACAGCCAGGTCGACCTGGTGATGTTCATGCCCACCGGGTATGCGCGCGCCAACAAGGAGCGCACGGAGGCCAATGCCTATGCCACGCTGATGGAAATGGAAACGGCGATGCGCGACATGAACGCGCAGGTGCGCTGGGCCGACCCGGACAGCCTGGTGGGCCGCGGCGCACCGTATGACGATGTGTATTTCGTCGATACCGCCAACCTGGCGAACAAGGCCACGCAGGACGTCAAGGACGTGTACCAGATGGTGGCCGATTCGCTGTTCGAGGATTTCGCCTCGGCCGATTTCGCCAACAGGAAGCGCTCGGTCGCCGTCAACCAGCAGCAGCACAAGCTGGGGCCGTTCAACCCGAAGGTGCCGGAGGCGCGCTTCGGCGACATGCGCCTGTCGTACTCGAAGGTGTATTCGGCGTTCGGCCAGGCCGTGCTCGACACGCAGCAGGGCCTGCGCGAGGATATCCGCGCCTACGAACTGGCGGCGCTGATGGTGAAGGCCTTCTTCGGCATCATCGGCAAGGATGGCGCGCCGGCCCGCCGCGCCGGCGACGGCGAGCGCGACGTGTTCATGCGCGAGCACATGTGGCTGGCCGAGCGCCCGTTCGACGAGTTCCCCGATTTCAAGAAGGGCACGGTGGAGGTGACGCCGTTCCAGGAATACGCGCTGACCGACCAGCTGCTGATGGACAAGGACCAGCGCTCGCTGCTGGAGCGGGTGGAAGCGAAGGTGCAGGCCGAGATCGACCGCATCACCAACGGCTATGACCTGAAGGAATGGCGCGCCAAGCTTGCCGAACTGTTGCCGCACCTGGAGCGCGACGCGATCCGCGAGGCCGGCGCCATCGCCGAGACCAGCGAGGACCGCCTGAAGCGCCACACCCAGGAACTGGTGGCGCGGCTGAAGGGCCGCGTGCGCGAGCGGCTGTATGCGCTGCTGGACGACCGCCGCCAGGGCGGCCTGGAATTCGTGCTGTCGCTGCTGGAGCAGATCAAGGCCCGCGTGGCGCAGCGCGACATCCCGCGCATGGAGCACAACGAGCGCCGCTACCGCGACATGCGCGATGCGCTGCGCACCCGCCAGGTCGAGGAATCGCTGAACAACCTGGCGCAGGCCGCCAACAAGTGGATCAACGCCGGCGCGCAGGCGCGCGAGGTGATCGTCCACCTGAAGCGCGACATTGCCGACTATCTGCGCTTCCACCTGCTGGCGGTCACCGCCGGGCAGTCGGCCGAGGTGCTGCGGCAGGTCTCGGGCTGGCTGGGCGAGCCGCAGTCGGTCGACGAGAAGGGCCAGGCCGTGTGGTCCGGCATCGCCGGCGAGTTCCAGGAAGGGCGCCGCTGCGTCGAAGCGATGCTGGGCGCCGTCGACCAGCGCGTGGCGCAGCTGCGCGCCGATGCGCAGCACGAGCATGCCACCTACATGAAGCTGGCCAGCGACGAGCCGGCGCCGCCGGTGAAGCTGACCGGCGATGTGTCGGCGTGGAGCGAGGAAGTGCTGCTCGAATTCGGCGGCTCGGCGCGGCTGTTCCCGCAGCTGGGCGACGAGAAACTGCGCTCGTCGCTGCTGCTGAAACTGTTCCGCCGCGCGCAGACGCAGTTGTCTACCGAGGAGGCTGGCGAGCCGGTCGATCCGCTGCTCGAGCGGCTGCTGGCGATGTCCGTGCAGGAGCGCCAGCGCGTGTTCGCCGAGTGGCTGAAAAGCGCGATGCCGTGGGTGAACGCGCGCTTCTCGGCCGAGTTCACGCCGGGCGCCGACCAGTTCAAGTGCTTTGTCGGCGTCGGCGACGTCAATGCGTGGAAGCGGCTGGAAGGCGAGATCCGCGCCGCCGCGCCCACCGGGTATTTCCACGGCGAGCTGGTCAACATCGTCAACACCGGCGTCAAGGGCCGGGCGGTGTGCTACATCGAACTGTCCGGCTACCCGATGACGGTGCTGCGCGGCCTGCCCACCTGGCGCACCTCGTACCAGATCGAAAACCCGAAGATTCCCACGCACCTGCATTTCGATGCGACGCGCTTCCGGCATCCGATCGCGCCCGGCATGGACGAACTGAACCGGCTGGCCGACGACTACGAATGGTTCCTGCAGGCCGTGGCGACCGGTGTATTGAAGCGCAAGGCCGATCTCGCCGACCGCGAGGCATCCTTCCAGCCGCGCGGCCAGTACCTGTTCGAGGTGGAGCAGGGCTCGGGCGAATGGCTACAGGTGGGCAACGAGTATGCGATCCGCTCGAACGGCCTGCCGTCGTACTACCGCGAACAGATCGTGGCCACCGTGCAGCAGCGCCTGGCGCGCATGGGACCGCACCAGTTCCTGCTGCTGGCCGCGCTGATGCGGTATTACCAGCACCGCGTCTACCAGCCGCGCCTGGAAGTGGACGAGACCGGGGCCGAGCTGCCGTCGCCGTCGCTGCCGAACATCACGGCGAAGCGGCTGCACGACGGCTGGCTGCGGCGCGCGGTGGCGGCCGAGCCGTCGCTCGCGCAATCGTTCGACCGGGCGCTGGACCTGCTGCCGCAGTGGAGCGAGCCGGTGGCGGGATCGGCGTCCGATGCCTATCAGTGGGAGGTGCAGCACAGCGTCGACAAGCGCGTGCCGCGCGCCGAGTACCTGGCCGGCGAAGCGTCCGCGAAGGCGCTGCTGGGCGGCGGCGTGTCGATCGCCAAGGCGGCCGATGCGCCGGCCGGCGCCGCCGCGTTCAATGGGCCGTCCGCCGCTTCTTCCAGCGCTTCTTCCTCTGCCTCGGCAGCCCTGTTCAAGGTGTTCGTCAACCGCATGCAGCAAGGGCCGTACACCGTGGCCGAGCTGGCCGAGCGGATCGCGCGCGGGGAGGTGAGCGCCGCCACCAAGGCCTGGAACATGCGCTGGGTGCCGCACGTGGATCAATGGCAGCCGGCCGGCGCGGTGGCGGAACTGGCGCCGCTGTTCGCCCAGGCGATCCCCGATCCGGTGGACGACATTCCCGATCCGGAGTAAACGGTGGCCGATTATCGCTGTATCAACGAAGGCTGCGGCCGGACGTTCCCGCGGTCCGTGCGGTTTTGCCCGTACTGCGGCACCGGGCAGTCGGCGGGTGCGCCGCGCGGCGCGGCCGCTCCTGCCCCACAGCCGGCGCCGCCGCCTCCCGCAGCGCCGCCGGTCGCTCCGCCACGGCCGGTGGCACCGCCGCCCGCCGTGCCGCCGGTCGCGCCGCAGCCGGCCCGGCCGCCCGTCGCGCCGGCACCACCGGTCGCACCCGCGGCCGCGCCCCGCTACCAGCAGCCGCAGCCGGCGGCGGGCGTGCCCCGGCCGCCTGGCGGCGTGCCGGGCGGGCCGTCGCTGCCGCCGGTGCGCAAGCCGGTCGGCAAGGGTACCTGGGTCCTCGTGGCGCTGCTGTTGCTGGCGATCTGGTTCCTGGTCAAGCCGGACGATCCGGCCAGGCAGCTGGACAGGAAGATCGACGATGCCATCGCGCTGACGGAAAGCTGCCAGATCGGCGATGCGCGCGCGGCGCTGGCGGAGCTGCGCAAGGAGAAGGCCGATCCCGCCGCGCTGGGGCGCCTGCAGAAAGCGATCTCCGCCACGGCACCGGCGTGCGAGAAGAAGAGCCAGCGCGCCAAGGCGTGGTCCGATGCCCGGGCCGCGCTGGAAGCGGCGCTGTCCGCCAATGCGCTCGACAAGGCGTCGGCGCGGCTGTCGGCCTTCGTCAAGCGCTGGAACGACGACGAGCAGACGCTCGAGATGCGCGGCCGCATCGACGCGCGCCGCGCCGAGAAGCTGCTGGACGACGCCAATGCCTGCCTGGCGAAAAAGGACCGTGCCTGCGTGGAGGCAAAGCTGGACGCGGCCGAGAAACTGCGCCGGCCGGAATCGCGGCCGCGCATCGAAGCCCTGCGCGAAGCGCTGTCGAAGATGCTGGAAGCGACGCTGCTGGAAGGAGCCGGGCAGGGCGGCCTGCCCGCGTATCCGCCGCCGCTGTCGACCACGCCGCCGCGTGTGGCGACCGCCGCCTTGGCAGTGCCCAACGGTGCCGAAGCCCGGCGCCTGCAGGGCGAAGCCGAACGCGAACTCGCCCAGGGCAACTACCGCAGCGCGATCGGCCTTGCCGGGCAGTGCGCAGCGGCCGGCGGCAGCGATTGCGCCGGGCTGCGCGACAGGGCCATCCGCCTCGAGCGCGAACTGCACCTGTGCATGCAGTCCGGCCGCGAATGGGTAGGCCAGCGCTGCGAGTAGGCGAATTTTGTTAAGCTGCCGCGAAGGAGGACATCATGCAACCCATATCACGATACATCGCCGCCACCGGCGCGCTGGCGCTGCTGCTGGCAATGGCTGGCTGCCACAAGGAAGACGACCGCCGGGTCGAGGATGCCGCCGAGCGCGCGGGCCAGGAGATCGACTCGGCCACCGAAAAGGCCGCCGGGCACCTCGAGCGGGCGCGCGAGGACTTGCAGGACGCGGCGAAGGAAACCGGCCGCGAGCTCGATGAGGCGACCGACAAGGCGGCCGTGCACCTGGACAAGGCACGCGAGGACTTCCAGGATGCGGCCAGGGAAACCGGCCGCGGGCTGGACCAGGCAGCGGAAAAGGCCGGCGAACAGCTGAACAGGGCCGCCGAAGTGGTGGGCGAGAAGCTCGAGCGGGCCGGCGAGAAGGTGCAGGCCAGCGCCGAGGCGGCGCGGCAGGACCAGGAAGAAAAGGAGAAGGCGAAGTAACGGCGCCCGGTCAGGCCGCCATGCCCGGCCGCTCGGCCGGGGGCGTGAGATTCGTGCAATTCGCCACCTCGGCCGCCTCGCCCTGCACGACGGAAAGGTCGACGAAACCGTTGCGCCAGGCGCCTTCCAGATCGCGCTCCACCGCTTCCAGCGTGGTCCGCTCCAGGCCGTTGAAGCCCAGCACGCCGTAGGCGCGGTTGCGGCCATGCGACTTGGCCATGTACAGCGCCATGTCGACGAGGTTGACGGCGCGCTCCCACGACAGCGGCGTGCCGCCCGGCGCCAGCGGGAACGGCGCGAAGCCCACCGACACGTTCACCCGCAGTGTGCTGCCGCCGTGGGCGATCGCCTGCGACGAGATGCCGCCCAGGATGCGGCGCGCCACGTCGTCGAGGCCGTCGCGCGGCACCGCCGGCAGGAATGCCAGGAATTCCTCGCCGCCCCAACGCACGATCATGTCGGTTTCGCGCAGCGTGTCGCGCAGGCAGTGTGCGATCGTCTTCAGTACCGCGTCGCCGGCGGCGTGGCCATGGTTGTCGTTGATGTGCTTGAAGTGGTCCACGTCGAGCAGGAACAGCGCGCCCACCAGGCCGTCGCCGGGGGGGCCGCCCTGCTGGCGGCGCTCCACCTGCGGATCGGTGCGCATGAAGTCCTGGAAATGCCGGCGGTTGTACAGCGCGGTCAGCGGGTCGAGCGAACTTTGCTGCTTCAGCTCCAGGTTCTTCACTTCGAGCTGGGCATTGGCCTGGCGCACCTTGCGGTACAGCAGGCCCACGATCGCGGCGGCCAGCGCGAACACGAGCGCCAGCAGCCACCAGACGCGCTGCTGCAGCCGCCGGTTGTCCAGTTCCGCGCCCTTCACGCGGTTTTCCTGCCGCAGCAGTTCGATCTGCCGCTGCTTTTCTTCGGTGTCGTACTTCTGCTGCAGTTCCAGCACGGCTTTCTGGCGCTGCATGGTAAACAGCTCGGTCGAGATGCGGCGCTCGCGGTGATACGCGGCGATGGCACCCTTGAAATCGCCGGCGCGCTCCAGCGCGACACCGTACTCGGCCAGAACCGCCTGCAGGGTTGGCAGGTTGCCGCTTTTCTCATGCACCGCCAGGCCAGCCTCGAACTGCTGCCGCCCCTCGGCCATGCGGCCCATGCCGAGGTAAGCCTGCGCCAGGTTGATGCGCGCGATGGCGACGTTGGCGGGGTCATTGATGGCGGTGGCCGCCGCGACGGCCTGCTGCGCGTACTCGGCCGCGCGGGGAAAGTCCTGGTCCTTCAGGTAACTGTCGGCCAGGTTGACCAGCGTGGCCGCTTCCATTGGCCGCGCGCCCAGCTGGCGGGCTACCTTCAGCGTCTCCAGCATCGCGGCGCGCGCCCGGCCGTACTGCTGCGAATCGATTGCCAGCCCATACTCGGTGGACAACGCGATCGCCAGCCTGCCGCGCGAGCGCATCCGTTTCGCCACTGCCAGCGACTCGGCCTGCACTTCCCAGCCTTTGTCGTACTCCTTCATGTCGGTGTACAGCAGCGCGAGGCCGTTCAGCGCCATCGACAGCGGCACCTTGTCAGCAGGGACGGTGCGGGCAAGGTCCAGCGCCGCCTGGAACTTCGGCAGCGCGGCCGGAAAGTTGCCCTGCTCCTGGAATGCCTGGCCGGCCGTGATGATCGCCTGCACCCGCAGCGGGATATCGGGGATGGCCAGGGAGCGGCGTTCGGCTTCGAACGCCGCCACGTGCGCACCCGGCAGGTCGTTCAGGGAAGTCAGTGCATAGCTGCGCGCCAGCTCGCCCCTTGCCAGTGTGGCATCGTTTCGCTGTGCGCGGCCTTCGGCCACGAGCTCGTTGGCCAGGACCAGGGCCTGCCGCGCGTCGCCGGCCCGCCGCATGGCGCTGCTGTACAGGAACAGGAATTCGGCGCGCGTCGCGTTGGGCGCCGCACGGGCCGCCGCCTCCATGCCGCGCAGCTTGCGCAGCGCGTCGTCGGGGACGAACCGCACCGTTTCGCGCGTGGCCGCGAGCTCCGCGTCGATGTTCCCCTGCCCGAACGCCAGCAGGGGCGCCAGTGCCATGGCCGCCACAAGCTGGCGGCAGAGTCTGCGAACAGGATGAAGGGATGAAAGCGGTCGGGTGGCCACGTAAGGTCCTTGCGCCGCACTCGGGTTGGGTGCGGCGATGAACCCATTATAGGCCTGTTGCCATAAGGAATAATCAGCGGCGCTGAATTCGATGGGGTTTTTCGCCCCGTTGCGGTTCCAGACTGGCTTTTACGCAACAACCGGCCCGCCGCATCAGGCGGCCAGCTGTTGCAATAAATACAGGCGCTGGTACAGGCCGCCCTCGATGCGCATCAGCGCATCGTGCGAACCGGATTCCTCGATGCGGCCGTGGTTCAGCACCACGATGCGATCGGCGTCGCGGATCGTCGACAGGCGGTGGGCGATCGCGATGATGGTCACCTGCCCGCGCAATTCGTCCAGCGCCTGCTGCACGATCTGCTCGGTCGCGCTGTCGATGCGCGACGTGGCTTCGTCCAGCATCAGCACGCGCGGCTCGCCGGCCAGCGCGCGGGCGATCGCGATCAGCTGCTTCTGGCCGGACGACAGGCGCGAACCGCCTTCGCCCAGCAGCGTTTCGTAGCCGTCTTCCAGCGCCATGATGAAGTCGTGCGCATGCGCGGCGCGGGCGGCCCGCTCGATACGCTCGGGCGGCAGGTTGCGGCCCATGTCGATGTTCTCGCGCGCCGAGGCGGCCAGCAGGAACGGATCCTGCGGCACCAGCCCGACGCGGGCGCGGAACGCATCGTGGCCGATATCGTCCAGCGGCATGCCGTTCATCAGGATGCTGCCGCGCGGCGCCGGGTAGTAGCGCAGCAGCAGCGACAGCAGGGTCGACTTGCCGCTGCCGGTATGGCCGACGATGCCGTAGAACGCGCCCTGCGGGATCTGCAGGGACAGGTCGTGCAGCACTTTCTGGTTGCCGACGTAGGCAAAGTCCAGGTGGCGGATGTCGATCGCCGGCGTGCCGGGGGCGGCGTTTTCGTTGGCGGCTTCCGGCCCATCCTTGCCGTGTTCCGGCGCCCCCGCTTCGTCCAGCAGCGTGGCCACGCGCGCGGTGGCCACCACCGATTGCTGCAACTGGGAAAACTGCATGGTGATCTGGATCAGCGGCTCGATCACGCGCGCGATATAGCTGATGAACGCGTACAGCACGCCCACCTCGGCCACGCCGAGCACGGTGCCGTCGGCGCGCTGGCCGAACAGCCAGATGACCGACGCCAGCAGCACCACGTTCAGCATGTCCAGCGCCGGGCGCAGCAGCCATGCGTTGGCGCGGATCTCGGCCACCCGCTGCGTGTACTGGTCTTCGTTGGTGCGGGAGAAGCGCTCGGCGAAGCGGGCCTGGGCGTTGTTCGCCTGCAGCACGCTCATGCCGCCGATCGACTCCGCCACCTGGGCGTTGATGTCGCTGCGCAGCTGGCGCGCCTTCGCCACCGCCGGCGCGGAGAGCCGCTGGTACAGCCACACGATCAGCAGCACGCAGGGCATCAGCGCCACCACCAGCGACATCAGCCGCCAGTCCAGCCATGCCATTGCCAGGATGGTACCGGTCAGCACGATGGTGCTGTCGAGGATCACGAACAGGACCTGGATGTACAGGCCCTTGACCGCTTCGGTGTCGTTCGTCACGCGCGACACCAGCTGGCCGGTGATGGCGCGGTCGAAGAATGCCATCGGCAGCCGCAGCACGTGGCCATACACGCGCTCGCGCAGGCGCTGCACCGAGCGCATCGCCAGCCCGGAAAGGCGCACCAGCTGCAGGTAGCGCAGCCAGGACGAGGCACAGCCTGTCGCAACCACCGCGCCCAGCAGCAGCGCCATCGCCGGCCAGTCCAGCACGCGCGGCAGCAGGTGTTCGTCGATCAGCCGCTTGCCCAGCAGCGGCCCCACCACTTCCAGGCCGGCGGCGATGGCCAGCCACAGCACGGCCCACCACAGGTGGTGGCGATCCGGCGCGGCGGCCTCCTTCAGCAGGCCGAAGGCGCGCCGCATCGATTCGGCAGGGCTGCTTTCCGCGCCTTTTTCCGTGGCGATCCGTGCCGTGTCTTCCTTGTCTTCAGCTTGCATCGAGGCTGGCCTCCAGTTGTTGGTAGCGCCACTGGCTGGCATACCAGCCGTCTTGCGCCAGCAGTTCGTCGTGCGTGCCCTGTTCGACGATGCGGCCATGGTGCAGCACGACGATCCAGTCGGCGTTCACCACCGCCGACAGCCGGTGGCTGGCGATGATGGCGCTGCGTACCGGCCGCTCGCGGCGCAGTTCTTCCAGGTGTTCGAGGATGCGCGTTTCCGTGCCGGTATCCACCGCGGACAGCGCATCGTCGAGCAGCAGCAGGTCGTTGTCGGACAGCAGCGCGCGGGCGATCGCCACGCGCTGGCGCTGCCCGCCGGACAGCGTGATGCCGCGCTCGCCCACTTCCGTTTCATACCGGTGCGGGAACAGCAGGATGTCGTCGTGGATCGCGGCCAGGTCGGCGGCATGTTCCACCTCGGCGCGCGTGGCGCCGGGCCTGGCCAATGCGATGTTCTCGGCGATCGATGCCGAGAACAGGAACGATTCCTGCGGCACCCAGCTGATCGCGCCGCGCAACGCATCGAGCCTGTATTCTTCCAGTGCGTGGCCGTTCCAGCGGACGCTGCCCGACTGCGGCGCCATCTGCCGCAGCAGCACGCGCAGCAGCGTGGTCTTGCCGGAGCCGGTCGGGCCTACCAGACCCAGTGTCTGGCCGGGGCGCAGCCGCAGCGACACGTCCGCCAGCGCCGGCTCGGCCTGGCCGGGATAGCATGCCGTCAGGTGCTCGACCGCCAGTTCGCCGGGCTGCAGTTCGGCCACCGTGCCGTGGTCGGCGATCGTCAGCGGCGCGTCGAGCATCGGCTGCAGCCGCTGCCATCCGGCGCGGCCCCGCTCCAGCAGCGACAGCACCCAGCCGGCCGCGAACATCGGCCAGATCAGCTGCCCGAGGTACATCGTGAAGCTGGTCAGCCCGCCGATCGTCAACTGGTCCGTCCACACCAGGTAGCCGCCCAGGCCCAGCGTCAGGCCGGTGGCCGCCGTCAGGGTCAGGCCGACCGCCGGTTCGTAGGCCGCTTCCCAGCGCTGCGCGGTGAGCGCCGCGTCGGCAGCCTTGCCGGCCAGTTCGGAAAACGTGGCGGCGCTGCGCCCTTCCAGGCCCAGCGTGCGCAGCGTGCGCACGCCGGTCAGGGTTTCCTGCACATGGTCGTTCAGCGCCGAAAAGCGCTTCAGCGAGTCCGCCGCCGCCAGGTGGATCTGCGTCGAGATGCGCCAGAATGCATAGGCCATCAGCGGGAAGGGCAGCAGGGCGACCAGCGCCAGGCGCCAGTCGACGCCCAGCGTCATGATGCCGATCACCAGCACCAGCGTCAGGGCGCCGTCGAAACCGGCCAGCATGGCTTCGCCGGCCGCCTGTTCGATCGAGTCGATGTCGTTGGTGGCCAGCGCCATCAGGTCGCCGGTGCGCTGCTTCTGGTAGAACGCCGGCCCCTGCATCGTCAGGCGGCGGTAGAAGCGGGTGCGCAACTGCACGCCGAGCCGGTACGCGGTCGAGTACAGGCGGATGCGCCATGCCACGCGCAGGCCATAGTTGGCCACGCCGACCAGCAGCAGCAGGCCCACGCCTTCGAGCAGTTCGGTGTGCGGCAGGCGCTGCGCGGCCAGTGCGTCGACCAGCTGGCCGCTCTTGCGGGGAATCCAGACGCCGATGACGGCAACGAGGGCCAGCATCACGCCGGCACCCGCATACGCGCGCCAATGCTCGCGCACGAAGCCGGTAATTAGCCTCGATAAACTCATGACATATCCTTCGGTGAAGCCCGCAAGGATACATCAGGCTGGCAGAGCGCGTTGCCGGGTCCGTGCGGACCCGGCGGCCCGGGGAGGGGCGTTGGCGTTACTTGCGTTGCTACTTGCGTTGCTACTTGCGCGACTTGCCCGGCGCCGAGCGGGCCGGCTTGTTGTCGGCCAGCGCGGCCAGCGCTTCGGCAACGGGTTTCGCGGCAGGCTTGCGCGAATTTTTCGATCCGGACGGCTCGGCGTCGAACAGCGGCGCCGTCGTTTCGGCAGCTTCGGCGGCAGCGGCGATCGGTGCCGCCACGGGTGCCGCCACGGGTGCTTGCGCGGCCGCGTCGGTCACGCGTTCCACTGCTTCGCTGACCACGTCGGTGGACGACGGCGCTGCTTCGGCTGCCCTGGCGATGTTGTCGCTGGCGGCTTCCACCGCGTCGCCGCCAGCCTTGGTGGCCGCTTCGGTAGCATCCTGCGTGGCCTTCGCGGCTGCCGTGGCAGTATCCTGGGCGGCATCCTGCACGGTCGCGGCGGCCTGCTCGCCTTGAGCGGTCGCCGTCCGGGCGGCTTGCACCGTGCTGCTGGTGGCGGCCTGCGCCGCATCGCTTGCCGCGTGTGCTGCATGGGAAGCTGTTTCGGTGGCGCCGCTGGCGGCCGATTGCGCGGCCTCGGCGGCGGCATTGGTGGCGGCCGTCGCCGCGTTGACCGCGGACTCGGACACCTGCGCCACGACCGGCGCGGCGAGCGTCAGCGCCTTGGCCGGCACGGCGCGCAGGCGGTCGGTCGCCGTTTGCAGGAAGGCCTGCTGGGTCTGGCTTGCAATGGAAAACAGCTCGCGCTGGTACGCCACCAGGCTTTCGATGGCGGAAGCGGGTTTGGCCAGGTCGAGTACCGCGCGCGAATCCCTTGATTCGATCAGCTGGCGTGCCGCGGCGGTGCCGCGTTCGGCGGCATTGCGTGCCGTGCTGAGGTTGAGTGCCACGATCTGTCCGGCGCCGTCGACGGTGTTCTTCAGGACGCTGTTCAGGAAGTTGAGCTGGCTTTCCAGCTGCGACTTGCCCGTTGCGGATATTTGTTCGGTAATCGAAGACATGAGCTCTCCTAAGAACAAGGAATGGTGCGTTGCAATAAAGGCATTCTAGCGATGAAACAAGGCATTGGAAAGCGCTTTGTGCTTTCTTTATTCGTTGGTTAATGCACTGCAACATCCATTTCCGATGTAAGCGTTGCGCATTGCCGACCGTTGTCCCTACAATCGGCCATCGTCATCTTTCCGGAGTTCATGCATGGAATTCGTCATTCGCAACGCCACGCTGCCCGACGGCCGCACCGGCATCGACATCGCCGTGCAGGAAGGGCGCATTGCCGCGGTCGCGCCGCGCCTGGCCGTGACGGCCGCGCGCGAGATCGATGCCGAAGGCGACCTGGTCGCGCCGCCGTTCGTCGATGCGCACTTCCACATGGATGCCACGCTGTCGTATGGCCTGCCGCGCGTGAATGCCAGCGGCACGCTGCTGGAGGGTATCGCGCTGTGGGGCGAACTGAAGCCGCAACTGACCCAGGAAGCGCTGGTCGAACGCGCCATGCGCTATTGCGACTGGGCAGTGGCGCGCGGCCTGCTGGCGATCCGCACCCATGTCGACGTGTGCGACGACCGGCTGCTGGCAGTGGAGGCGCTGCTGGAAGTGAAGCGCCGCGTCGCGCCTTACCTCGACATGCAACTGGTGGCCTTCCCGCAGGACGGCCTGCTGCGCAGCCCCACCGCGCTGGCCAACCTGAAGCGGGCGATCGGCATGGGCGTCGATGTCGTCGGCGGCATTCCGCACTTCGAGCGCACCATGGCCGACGGCGCCGAGTCGGTGCGCGTGCTGTGCGAATTCGCCGCGGCGCAGGGACTGATGGTGGACATGCACTGCGACGAATCGGACGATCCGCTGTCGCGCCACATCGAGACGCTGGCCTTCGAGACGCACCGCCTCGGCCTGCATGGCCGCGTGGCCGGCTCGCACCTGACGTCGATGCATTCGATGGACAATTACTATGTGAGCAAGCTGCTGCCGCTGATCGCGGAAAGCGGCGTGGCGGCGATCGCCAACCCGCTGATCAATATCACGCTGCAGGGCCGCCACGACACCTATCCGAAGCGGCGCGGCATGACGCGCGTGCCGGAACTGATGGCGGCCGGCGTCACCGTGGCATTCGGCCACGATTGCGTGATGGACCCGTGGTACGGCATGGGTTCCGGCGACATGCTGGAGGTTGCCCACATGGGCCTGCACGTGGCGCAGATGACGAGCCAGCAGGCGATGCGCGCCTGCTTCGCCGCGGTGACCGAAAACCCGGCGAAGATCCTGGGCCTGCAAGGCTACGGCCTGGAACCCGGCTGCCACGCCGACCTGGTGCTGCTCGATGCGGCCGATCCGGTCGAGGCGATCCGGCTGCGCGCCGCGCGCCGGCTGGTGATGCGACGCGGCCGCGTGGTCGCCGAATCGCCGCGCGCCGTGGCCCGGCTCGACCTGCCGGGCCGCCCGTCCAGCGCCGACTTCCGCCAGCTGCGCTGAGGAGCCCGGCGGGGCCTTACCGCCTGCTTCCGCGCGGCTGGGCGGCCGGGAAGAACCACGCCAGGGCGCGGTGCACGCGGCCGGCCCAATCCTGCTCGTTGTGGATGCCGCCTTCGTCTTCCACGTACAGCAGGTTGCCGCCTTCGCGCCAGCCATTGTCCAGCAGCGCCTTGCGGAAGGCGCGTGTGCCTTCGATGCCATCCATGCCGGTGCCGCCATCCACGTACAGCCGTACCGGCGTCGTCGCGGCACGCGGCGCGGTGCCGACCAGCGCGCCGCCGTTCCACCAGAACGAGCCGGACACGATGCCGGCGTGGCCGAACACGTCGGCGTCGTGCTGCGCCATGTGCAGCGACGCCAGGCCGCCGAACGACGAACCCATGACGGCGGTATCGGCCCGGCCGGGCAGCGTGCGGTAATGGCTGTCGATCCAGGGCTTGACGGTATCGGCGAGGAAGCGGCCATACGCCGCCACCTTGCCGCCGCCGACGCGCGCATCGCAGCACGGCGTGTACTCGGCGTTCCGGTCCGGCGTGTTGTCGACGCCGACCACGATGATTTCCCGCATGCCGCCCTGCGCGGCCAGGCGGTCGGCGACTTCGTCGATGTGCCATTCGGTGCTGTAGGCCGTTTTCTGGTCGAACAGGTTCTGGCCGTCGTGCATGTACAGCACCGGGTAGCGCCGGCCTGGATTGCTGTCATAGCCGGCCGGCAGCCAGATGCGCAGCTTGCGCTCGTTGCCCAGTTGCGGCGAGGCGAATTTTTCCACGATGTCGAGGCGCCCCCTTGCCACCGGCGGAAGTGCCGGGGCGCTGGTGGCCAGCAGCCGGATGCCATGGATGTCGGCCCGGTTCATCGCGCCCGCCTTGCCGCCGGCATCGGCATACGTGGCATTCGACTGCAGGCTGCTCATGTTGAGGAAGTCGGCCAGTTCGACGGTGTGGCTGCCGGCCTTCAGCTGCGCGGCCAGCGGTGTCGAATACACCGTCTCGCCGGCAGGGGAGTGCGGCAATTGCACGACGCCTTGCGCAATGACGGCGCCGCCGGCGTCGCGCACCTTCATCCACTTGACGCCGCCGGTGATGCCCAGGTTGACCTGGTGCGCGTTGTTGCGGTAGCGGACCTGCACGGCGTACGTGCCGGCCTGCCGGACGGCGAGGGTGGCGGCGAACGTATCGGCCGGCGCGCCCCAGTTGCGGATCACGCCGTTTTCAGCGGGAACGCTGGAGACGATGCGCGCATCGCCGGCGGGAATGTCGAGCGCCGTGCCGATGCAGGCGGGCGCGCTGTGGTGGCTGCGGTTGCCCGACACAGGGAACACCGCTTCCACCGCATAGCAGGACGCCGCGCCGGGCTTCGGATCGGTCCACGCCGCGGCCTCGATGCCGGCCGCCACCAGCCGGCCATCGCGGTACACGTTGTAGACAGCGCCTGACGCCGGCTTCGCGGCGAACGCCAGCCTGCCTTTCGCGGCCGAGACGATCGCCGGTTCGGGCGGCGAGAACACCGCGGGATCGACGGCCAGCGGATCGGCGGCCACGCGCGTCAGCGCCTGCCGCCCCGGCTGCAGGGGGCCAAGCTGCACCACGATCGTGTTGCGTTCGGCCAGGTCGGCCCACCTGATGCGGGAATCGACCGGCTTGCCGTTCAACAGCACCTGCTGCACCGGGAAGTAGCCGCTGGCCTGCTGCTGCTGCTGCTGCTGCTGCGGCAGCACCACCTGCACGTCGATCGCATGCCCGCGCAGCTTCAGGCCGGCGAGCGTGGCGCTGCCGGCGGCCTGGAATGCCTCGTTGCGCAGTTTCGACGTGATGAACGGCTTCACCTCGATGCCGTCGTTCGTGGTCGACACGCCGAACACGCCGCCCACCATCGCGCCGGCGAAGCCGCCGACGGACCACAGCTGGCGGCGCGAATTGACCACCGGGCCGGCCAGGTCGGGCTTGCCGCCGCCGCTCGGATCGAACATCGGCAGCCCCGTCAGCCATTCGAAGTTTTCCATATTGGAGGCGTTGACGGCCGCCGCGCGCAGCAGCGTGTCGTAGCCGGCATCGGCCGCTTCGACGTTGCGCACCTGGATCGCCGCCTTCAGGCCATAGGCGGTGACGAACGGCCAGATCGCGCGGTTGTGGTACACCGCGCGGTCCGGCTGCTGCGGCCAGATCACCGGGGCGCCCATCGGCCCGTGCGGATAGCGTGCGACGATGCTGCCCGCCTGTTCCGCATCGGCCACGCCGGCAACGATGGCCAGCGCCTGGCCCAGCCAGTCGAACTTGTACTGGGGCACACCGTCGAAGTGGCCGGCGGTCAGGCTGCTGTACATGCCCGCATCCTTCAGCCACAGCCGGTCGTTGATGGCGTCCTTCAGCTGCACCGCCCAGCCGCCGTAGCGCTGCGCGGCGGCGGCATCGCCCTGTTCCTGCGCCAGTTGCGCGGCCAGGGTCAGCGCCTTGTAGTGGGCCACGTTGGTCGACAGCGCCTTGGCGGTCGCCATGTGCGCCAGCTGGCCGGGGATCCAGCTCGCATAGGTCTGCTCGCGCCAGTCGAGGAACGATTCCTCGCCGTTGTACAGGCCGGCGGCCGGATCGAACACGGCCACCCGGTCGATCTCGATCGTGTTGGCGAGTGCCTTCAGGGCGACGGGCACGAACGCCGCGCGCTCGGCGGGCGGCAGCGCCTTCAGCGCCTCGTCGGCGCCGAAGGCCCAGGTCACGCGGTCGGTGCTGACGGGCCAGCTGCCGCCGCTGCCGGTATCCTGCACGATCTGCAGGCCGTCGGCGCTGCCCGGTACGTCGGCCGGCTTGGCGAAGCCGTCGCGGTAGCCCGACAGCTTGAACTGCAGCGAGTTGCGTACCCGTTGCGGATCCAGCATCCCCAGGCCCAGGCCGGCCGCGTAGGACAGGTCGCGCGTCCACACGTAGTGCCATTTCTCGCCGGTTTCAAAGCATTCGCAGGGGATCGGCTGGCCGGCGCGCTTGTCGTCCACGTTGTAGCTGTCGTCGCGGATGTGGGATACGGCATCCTGGCGCATCTCGGCCATCGCCATCGCGAACAGCGCATCGAACGCCAGGTTGCCGCTGCGTACGCGCGGCAGGTCGGCGCTTTCGGCATACGTGACCTGCGCCGGATCGCCGTCGCGCAGCTTCATCGTGGTGCCGTGCGTGTAGGTGCGCAGCGAGGCATCGGCATCCGGCGTGCCGAAGCGGGCGGTTTCCTGCTTGCCCCAGGAGCCGAAGGGGATGGCCAGCTCGGTGGCGTGCAGGGAGCCGGCGGCCAGCATGGTCAGTGTGGCGGCGGTGGCGATGAGGGTGCGCTTCATTTGAGCTCCAGGATGATGGCCGTGCGGGCCGGCAGCGTGACACTGCGTTCGAGGTTGAAGATGTGTCCGGTGATGACGTCGGTGCCGGCGGCGGTGCCGTCGAGCATTTCGCCGAAGCGGGCCGTGTCGAGCGTGACGGGCCGTGCGTTCTTGTTCAGCGCGACCATCACTTTTTCATTGCCCCGGTAGCGGAAGAACACGTAGGTATCCTGCTCGGGCCCGAAGTGCATGGTGCGGCCGTGGTGGACGACGCTGGCGCCCTTGCGCCAGTTCAGCAGCTTTTTCAGGAAGGCCTGCGCCTCGCGCTGCTGCGCGGTAAGTCCCGTGCCGGTGAAGGCATCGACCTTGTCGCCCGGCCAGCCGCCGGGAAAATCGTGGCGGTACGATGCATCGTCGCGGCCCTGCGTGGTGCTGCCCATCAGGATCTCGGTGCCGTAGTAGAACTGCGGGATGCGCGGCGCCGTCAGCACGTAGGCCATCGCCATCTTCCACAGGCCCATGTCCTCGTTCAGCACGCTCCACGTGCGGGGCAGGTCGTGGTTCCCCTCGAACAGCACCAGGCGGTGCGGCGCCGGGTACAGGTGGTCCTGGGCCAGCGTTTCATACAGGTCGTTCAGGCTGAAGGTGCCATGGTGGCTGTCGGCAGCCCCGCTGGCGAGTCCGCGGCGCAGCGCATCGTTGAGCGGGAAATCCATCAGCGACGGCATGTGCGACACATAGCCATCATGGTTCCGCTTGCCCTGCTGCCAGCGCGCGACGACCGGCACGCGCGTGCTCCATTCCTCGCCGACCAGGTTCAGGTTCGGGTACTCGTCCAGCACGCGGCGCGACCATTCGGTGAGAAAGGCATTGTTCGAATAGCCGTACGTGTCGACCCGCAGCCCCGAGAGGCCGGCGTATTCGATCCACCAGACGGTGTTCTGGATCAGGTAGTTCGCCAGGAAAGGATTGGCCTGGTTCAGGTCCGGCATGCCGCGCGAGAACCAGCCTTCGGTGAAGTTGCGGGCATCGGCGCGGCTGCCGTACGGATCGCCGCTGGCCACGCGGTGATGCTGCGTCGGCACCGGCTTGCCCCCGTAGCCGATCCAGTCCGCCATCGGCAGATCCTTCATCCACCAGTGGTTGGCGCCGATATGATTCAGCACCACGTCCTGGATCACGCCGATGCCGCGTTCGCGCGCGCTGGCGACAAAGGCGCGATAGTCCTCGTTGCTGCCGTAGCGCCGGTCGATGCGGTAGAAGTCGGTGGCCGCATAGCCATGGTACGAATACGCCGGCATGTCGTTCTCGAGCAGCGGCGTGGGCCAGACCTGCGTGAAGCCCATGCCCGCCACGTAGCCGAGATGCCTGGCCATGCCGGCCAGGTCGCCGCCGTGGCGGCCGCCGCCGGCCGCGCGGTCGGCCTTGTCGGCCAGCGCCGCAACGCTGTCGTTTGCCGGATCGCCGTTGGCGAAGCGGTCCGGCATCACCTGGTAGATGGCATCGCGGCCGCCGAATCCCTCGCGCTCGCGCGAGCCCGGCGCGCGGGGCAGCAGGCGGTAGCGGTACGTCAAAACGGGCCGCTTCGGTTCCGGCCGCGCCGCGCCGGCCGGATGAAAGGCGATGTCGAAACTGCCCGGCCGCACGTCGGCGGCGAGCGCCAGGTCGATGAACAGGTAGTTCGGATTGGCCACGCGGGTCGTCGTGGCAACGCTGACGCCCGGATAGTCGACAGCCGGCTGCAGTTCGGCGATACGTTCGCCATGCACCATCAGCTGCAGCGTGCGGTGCCGCATGCCGGCCCACCAGGATGCGGGTTCCAGGTGATCGATGCGGTAAGCGGTGGGGCCGCCGGCCACCGTGGGCGGCGGCGCGGCACAGGACTGCGACGCGGCGGCGAACAGCAGCGGCACGGCGCAGGCCGCCAGCAGCAGGGTATGGCGCATGGGTCTCCTCGGCACAGGAACTTCCCTGTTGAAGTAGTGGGACTACAGACTCTTGGGCGGTCTGGTTGGCAATGAAACGTGAGCAGAATACTATGATCGCCGGGCAGGCACAACGCTCGGCATGCTGTGCATCCCTAGTTTTAATACACGCGGCTGACCGAAATGGCGGTTTTGTTACATCTTTACAGTGGAAACGCTAACTTTCCTTCATTTTGTGTAGTTCCACTACAGCACGCTGCCGAGACTTCTGTAGCCGCGATACAACGAAAACACGAAAACGGCCATGCACACGGCTTGAAACGGCCAAATTGGCCGTAATCGGGCTGAACTCCAATTGACACTCGATCTAGTTTTAATACAAAATTCCTACAGGACGTCTGATAGAGCGGCCGCAATCCTTGGATTCCCATGTAGTCGAGCTAGTTATTGATCGTGGGAAAAAATCGTAATTTAGTGAGGGGACTTCCATGAAATTCTTCGCGCCTCAGCGCAGCACGCGCACGGCCCTGCAACTGAGCCCGGTAGCTACCGGCTGCGCAATCTTCATCGCCGCGCTGGCCGCACCGGCGGTCGCGCAGGAACAGACCACACCGGCTGCCGAGGCGCCGATCGCCACCGTGACCGTGACCGGCATCCGCCGCGGCATCGAGGATGCCATCTCCGTGAAGAAGGAGTCGTCGTCGATCGTCGAAGCCATCTCCGCGGAAGACATCGGCAAGCTGCCGGACGTGTCCATCGCCGAATCGATTGCCCGCCTGCCGGGCCTGGCCGCCCAGCGCGTGGCCGGCCGCGCCCAGGTGATCTCGGTGCGCGGCCTGTCGCCGGACTTTTCCACCACGCTGCTGAACGGCCGCGAACAGGTTTCCACGGGCGACAACCGCTCCGTCGAATTCGACCAGTACCCGTCCGAGCTGCTGTCCGGCGTGACGATCTACAAGACCCCGGACGCGGGCCTGATCGGCCAGGGCCTGTCCGGCACGATCGACCTGCAGACCGTGCGACCGCTGAACTTCGGCAAGCGCACCGTGGCAATGAACGCCCGCGCCGAGCATAACTCGCTGGGCAGCATGGCCAATACCAAGTCGCTGGGCAACCGCTTCTCCATCAGCTACATCGACCAGTTCCTGAACCGCAAGCTGGGCGTGGCGATCGGCTTCGCGCACCTGGAATCGCCGGTGCTGGCCAATGAGACCGGCATCTATGAACCGTGGAAGACCGATGCGCGCGCCGGCCTGCCGGCAGGCACCACCGCGACCGACGGCATCAAGGCGCTGTCGCGCACCGGCTACAACCGCCGCGACGGCCTGATGGGCGTGGTCGAGTACCGCCCGAGCAAGCAGTTCACCTCGACGCTGGACTTCTACGCGTCGGTGTTCAAGCACGAGGACACGGCCAACCAGTTCGAAGTCAACCTGTCCGGCTGGAACGGCGACCTGCAGCCTTCGCCGTTCTACTCGAACCTGACGAAGAACGGCAATGCCATCAGCACCGCCATCGCCAACAATGTCTACCCGCTGGTGCGCGGCATGTACACCAACCGCCGCGACGACATCCGCGCGCTGGGCTGGAACAACGAATGGCGCCTCGACGGCGTGAAGCTGGTGGCCGACCTCTCCTGGTCGAAAGCCAAGCGCGATGAACTGGGCCTGGAAAACAACCTGCAGCTGGGCGCGGTCAACAACGCGCAGTATCTCGATACCGTGAACCTGGCCTTCAACGGCGGCACGTTCCCGACCATGGCACCAGGCCGCGCCGACTACAGCGACGCCTCGAACCTGTATGTGAAGAACACGATCTACGGCTCCGGCTACGGCAAGGTGCCTTATGTGGAAGATGAGCTGAAGAGCGTGAAGCTGGCGGCCAACTTCCGTGCGCCGGAAACGCTGGAGAACTGGTTCTCCGGCTTCGACATCGGCGTCAACCACAGCGACCGCTCGAAGGACAAGGACCAGCCGGAAGGCAACATCAACCTGGCCGGCAACCCGACCACGATCGATCCGTCGCTGCTGTACGGTTCCGTCGACCTGGGCTTCGCCGGTGTCGGCAACGTACCGGCGTGGAACGTGCCGGCCGTCGTCGCGCGCTACATGACGTTCAATCCGACCGCGGGCAGCGGCGCCATCCTGATCAAGAACTGGTCGGTGCGCGAGAAGATCTCGACCGCCTACGCCAAGGCAAACATCGAGCACGAATTCGGCGACATCTCGCTGCGCGGTAACGTCGGCGTGCAGGTCCAGCACACCAAGCAGTTCTCCGACTCGAAGTACTTCAACGGCGCGCTGGCCAGCGACCAGCAGGTACAGCCTATCCACGACGGCAAGTCGTACAACGACTGGCTGCCGAGCATGAACCTGAACTTCGGCCTGCCGAACGACCAGACCGTGCGCGTGGCAATGGCCAAGCAGATCGCCCGCCCGCGCGTGGACCAGCTGCGCGCCGCGCTGGACTTCGGCGTGTCGGACACCACCTTCAAGCCGGGTGCTTCGGGCGGCAATGCGCAGCTCGATCCATGGCGCGCCAAGGCGTTCGACCTGTCGTATGAAAAATACTTCGGCAAGAAGGCTTACGTGGCCGCGGCCTTCTTCTTCAAGAAGCTCGACACGTACATCTTCACGCAGACGAAGACCTACGACTTCTCGGCGTTCGTACCAGGCACCAAGGCAAATACGGTATTCGGCGACTACAAGGCACCGTACAACGGCAACGGCGGCACGATGCGCGGCATCGAACTGTCCGGCTCCCTGCCGCTGAACATGCTGACGCCGGTACTGGACGGCTTCGGCATCGTGGCTTCCGGCACCTACACCGACAGCAATATCGCGATCCAGGAACCGGATGGCTCGATCGGCCAGAACATCCCGCTGCCGGGCCTGTCCAAGCGCGTGACGAACCTGACCGTGTACTACGAGAAGAACGGCTTCGAAACCCGCCTGAGCCAGCGCAAGCGTTCCGACTTCGTCGGCGAGATCGGCAACTTCGCCGCCGAACGTTCGCTGCGCTACGTGGTGGGCGAGAGCATCCTCGACTTCCAGATCGGCTACACGTTCCAGAACGGCCCGCTGAAGGACATGGGCATCGTGCTGCAGGCGAACAACCTGCGCAACGCCGCCTACGAAACCTACAACGGTTCGAAGAACCAGCAGCTGGAATACCAGAAGTACGGCCGCACCGTGCTGCTGGGCGTGAACTACAAGTTCTGATCCGCCTTTCTGCATGCAGAAAGCCCCGTCGCGCAAGCGGCGGGGCTTTTTTTGCTCATGGTGTCCGACACCAGGCGGCGCATCCGCCAGCGAATCCCTCTACCAGAGATAGCGCGCCGTCAGCATCACCGTGCGCCGCTGGCCGTAGAAGCAGTCGCCGCGGGCGATGCAGGTGGTGATCTGTACCTTGTCGGCCAGGTTGACGGCGTTCAGCGCGAAGCGCCATGGGCCGGTCTGGTACGCGAGCAGGGCGTCGACCAGCGTGGCGGACGGCGTTTCCAGCGCGTCCGTGCCATCCCATGACGTGCCGAGATAGCGCACGCCGGCGCCGGCCGTGAAGCCGTCCACGCCGCCGACCGAGAAGCCGCGCGACAGCCAGGCCGACACGTTGTGCTTCGGGATGCCGGACACGCGCTTGCCCAGGTCGGCGCCATTGCTGCGCGAGATGCGCGCGTCGGTGTACGTGTATGCCGCGGTCCAGTCCCAGCCGCGCACGCCGCCGGCCGTTTCCAGCTCGGCGCCGCGCACCTTCACTTCACCCAGCTGCAGGCTGTTCTGCGGATTGGCCGGATCGGTGGTCTTGCGGTTCTGGTCGCGCAACTGGTACAGCGCCAGCGATGCCGTGACCGCGGCGGCGGGCTGCCATTTCACGCCCGCTTCCCACTGCTTGCCGCGCTGCGGCTTGAACGGGTTGCTGTATGCATCGACGCCGCCCAGCGGCAGGAACGACTCGGCATAGCTGATGTAGGGAGAAAGGCCGCCATCGGCCAGGTACAGCAGGCCGACGCGTTTCGTGTTGGCCTTGTCGTCGGTGCGGGACGCGGGGCGGCCTTCGATGTCGTTCTCGGCATGGTCGCGGCGCCAGCCCAGCACGCCGACCCAGCGTTCGTCGAACTTGGCCTGCTCCTGCACGTAGAACCCTTTCTGGTGCAGCACCGCGGTGGGCTGGTGCGCCAGCGACGCGGGCGCCGTGAAGTTGCCGTACACGGGGTTGTAGACGTCGAGCGCGGCGGCGGTGCCGCGCCCGGTGGCCTGGCGCGTCTCGGCGCGCTGCACGTCGAAGCCGGCCAGGAAGGTGTGCTGCCAGCGGCCGGTGGCGAATTTCGCCTCCAGCTGCGTGTCGAACAGCAGCGTGTCGAGGGCGTTGGCCTGCTGGATCAGGTCGCGCTCGATGGTGCGGTTGTCGGCGTTGAACACGGGGCGGCCCGGGCGGTTGCGCGACGGGATGGCCGTGAAGCTGGTGTAGGCACTGCGGTAGTCGACCTCGGAATTGCTCTTGCGGGCGTTCTGGCGCAGCACCACGGTGTCGCTGAAATGGTGGTTGAACTGCCAGCCGAACGACGTCTGGTCCGTCTTGTAGGCATCCCAGCCCGGTTCGCCGGTGAAGGTGTCGGTCGGGATCTGGCCGTATTGCGACGGCAGCAGCGTGCCCTGCCACGGGAAGAAGCCGATCAGCGAGCCGCTTTCGTCCTGCTGGCGGAGGGCGTGCAGCGTCAGCGAGGTGTCGGCATTCGGCGCCCAGGTCAGCGACGGCATCAGGACCTTGCGGTCGTCAGCCACGTGGTTGACCTGGGACCCGCTGTCGCGGCCGATCGCCACCACGCGCAGGCGCCAGTGGCCGGCATCGTCCAGCACTTCGTTCAGGTCCACGCTGGCCTGCTTGCGGTCATGGCTGCCGATCTGCACCTGCACCTCGCGGCGGCGTTCGGCCAGCGGCTTCTTGGTCACGTAGTTGACCACGCCACCGACGCTGCCCTGGCCGTACAGCACCGACGACGGGCCGCGCAGCACTTCCACGCGTTCCAGCATGAAGGGGTCCGGGCGGGTGGTGTTATAGAAGCCGAAGTTGTACTGCAAGCCATCCACCAGCGAGGTGGGCGAACCGCCGCGCGAGGTGATGCTGTCGCCGCGGCTGTCGAACGATGCCGAGACCAGGCCGGCCGTGTAGTTCAGCGTCTGGCGCAGCGTTTGCGCACCCTGCAGCTGCAGCCGTTCGGCCGGGATCACGGAAACCGATTGCGGCGTCTCGATCAGCGGCGTATCGGTCTTCGTTGCCGAGCCGCTGCGCCGGGCCACGAACTCGTCTTCGGTCTTGCTGCCTTCGATCTTCACGACGGCGACCGGGGCGGCATCGGCTTCGGCCGGGGCGTCGGCCGGCGCGGCTGCGTGGGCGGGTGCCCAGGCGCACAGCAGCGCGAATGTCAGCGGATGAGCTCTGAAACTGGTGAGAAGGCCGGCCCGTGCCGGCTGGGAGAACTGCGCCATGAAACCCTTCCTGATGGTGGCTGAGGTAGCGGGCTGGCGGCGGCTGGCTGCTTTAATTGTTGAGTGGAACAGTCAAGTATAACTGGTACGTGTCAGAACGACAAGGCCCGGCGAGCCGGGCCTGTCTTCGCATCGTGGCATCTGGTCAGGGCTCCATCCGTACGGCGTCGAAGAACCAGCCATCCTCCCGCGCACCGGGATCACCCCTTCTGCTGCGCCGCCAGCAGCCGGTTCTGTTCGTCGAGCCAGGCCTTCAGCGGCGCGAAGTATTCGAGCAGGGCGCTGCCGTCGATGCTGTCTTCGCCGCTGATGGCCTTCAGTGCTTCCGGCCACGGTTTGCTGGTGCCCAGTTCCAGCATTGCCTGCAGCTTCCTGCCGGCCTTCTCGTTGCCGTAGATCGAGCAGGCGTGCAGCGGGCCTTCGTGGCCGGCTTCGCGGCACAGCGCGCGGTGGAACTGGAACTGCAGCAGGTGGGCCAGGAAGTAGCGCGCGTACGGCACGTCGGCCGGTACATGGTACTTGGCGCCGGCGTCGAAGCCGCCCGGCAGCGCGGGCACGGGGCGCCGGATCCCCATGTATTCCTCGCGCAGCCGCCACCAGCTGCGATCGTAGTCGGCCGGCTGCGTCTTGCCGGCGTAGACGTCCCAGCGCCAGCGGTCCACCATGTAGGCCCATGGCAGCACGGCCACCTTCGACAGCGCGCGGCGCAGCAGATCGTTCATTTCCGCCTGCGGGTCCGGGTCTTCGTTCGCGAGCCCGATCCGCTTCAGGTAGGCCGGCGTGATCGACAGCGCGACGGTGTCGCCGATCGCCTCGTGGAAGCCGTCGTTGGCGCCGTTGCGGAACAGTACCGGCTGGTCCCGGTAGGCGAGGAAGTAGTAGACGTGGCCCAGTTCATGGTGGATCACCGCGAAGTCCTCGGCCGTGGGATTGATGCACATCTTGATGCGCACGTCATCCTGCCCGTCGATGGTCCATGCCGAGGCGTGGCATACCACGTCGCGGTCGCGCGGCTTCGCCAGCAAAGAGCGTTCCCAGAACGTGGCCGGCAGCTTCGGCATGCCCAGCGACGTGTAGAAGCGCTCGGCATATTCGGTCATCTGCTTCGGCGTGGTCTTGCGCTGTTCCAGCACCTTCGTCAGGTCGACGCCGGCGGCGCCCGGCTTCGGCTGGAGCAGCGGGTAGATGTTGTCCCAGGTCTGGCTCCACATATTGCCGAACAGATGGGCGGGGACCGGGCCGGTCAGCGGCACCACGTCCGGCCCGTAGGCGGTGCGCAGCTTGTAGCGGGTGTATTCGTGCAGCGCGTCGTAAAGCGGCTTCACCTGCAGCCACAGGCGTTCCATCTCGAACGCGAATTCGTCGGGCGGCATGTCGTAGCCGGAGCGCCACAGCGCGCCGGTGTCGGCGTAGCCCATCTCGCGGGCGCCCTTGTTCGACAGCTGCACGAAGTCGGCATAGCGGCCCCTGTATGCGGGCGCCTGCGCATGCCAGCCGGACCAGGCATCGAGCAGCTTCGCGGGATCGCGGCTGGTGGCCAGAATCTTTTCCAGTTCGCCCAGCGGCATGCAGGGGCGGCCGTCGGTGGGGCAGTATTTCGCCTTGCCGTAGGCGCCGGTCAGCGCGGCCCGCGCGGCCGCGTAGGCAGCGCGTTCCTGCGGATCGGACAGCATCAGTGTCAGCTGCAGCAGTTTCAGCTTGCGTGCGTCGGTATTGCTCAGGTTCAGTTTGTTGTAGCGGCGTGCCGCCAGCGCTGCCTGGCCAGCGGCATCGAGCTGCAGTTCGCCGAAGTACGCGGCGATGGCTTCGGTATCGTCGGTGATGAAATTCGCGCCCACCCAGTCGGCGCGGGCCTGTTCGGCATTGAGCTTGTCGAGCCGCGCCTCGGTCTGCGCCAGGAAGCGCTTGGCTTCGGCCAGCGCAGGGCCGGCAGGCGCCTTTGCCGCGGCCTTCGCCTTCGCCGCAGACTTGGCCGCAGACTTGGCCGCAGGCTTAGCCTTGGCGTCAGGCCTCGATTGCGCTTTCCTGTCCGGCTGCGCGTACGCCATGCCGGCGCCAGGCGCGAGCAGCATGACCATCGGCATCAGCGCCAGCACCAGCGGCTTCGTGTCCATCGTTCCTCCGATCGCGTGAATGAAGCGCCCAATATAGCGCAAGCGGACTTGTTTTCATGTCGCTGTTTTGTCATGCTCTCGGCATTTCTCCAACTCCCATCGGCATCCATGAAAATCATCACGACCGCCGCGTTCGCTCTCACCTTCGCGCTCACCATTGCCAGTCCACTCGCCGTTGCGCAGAACGCCGCGCGCCATGTGCAGGAATGGAGCGAGAAAGATGGCGTGCTCCATATCGTCACCAATGACGGGCGCTACCAGATCAGGGCGTATTCGGCGTCGATCGTCGAGACCACGTTCATCCCGAACGGCGAACGCTTCGATGCGCGTTCCCACGCCGTGGTGCTGGCGCCGGCCGGTACGCAGCCCGTTGTGAAGGAGACGGACGGCCGCATCGAGTTCGCCACGCCGGGCATCGCGGTAACGATCGAGCGCCGTCCCCTGCGCATCGCCTACACGTACAAGGGCCAGCCGCTGGTGGCGGAAAAGCTGGGCTACACGAAGAAGAACGGCATGGAAGCACTGGAGTTCGCCCTCGATGCCGACGAGGCGCTGTACGGTGCCGGCGCGCGCGCCGTGGGCATGAACCGCCGCGGCCACCGCTTCCAGCTGTACAACAAGGCGCACTACGGCTACGGCAACCGCTCGGAACTGCTGAACTTCACGATTCCCGTTGCGCTGTCGTCGAAGAAGTACGCACTGCACTTCGACAATCCGCAGGCCGGCTGGCTCGATTTCGACAGCCGCAAGGATGGCACGCTGTCCTATGAGACGATCGGCGGCCGCAAGACCTACCAGGTGGTCGCCGGCGATGCCTGGAGCGACGTGATGGCGGGCTACACGAGCCTGACGGGCCGGCAGCCGCTGCCGCCGCGCTGGGCGTTCGGCAATTTCGCCAGCCGCTTCGGCTACCACGACGAGAAGGAAGTGCGCGCCGTCGTCGACCGCTTCATCGACGAAAAGATTCCCCTCGATGCGGTGGTGCTGGACCTGTACTGGTTCGGCAAGGAGGTCAAGGGGACGATGGGCAACCTGGCGTGGGACAAGGACAAGTTCCCGAACCCGCAGCGCATGCTGCGCGACCTTCAACGCAGGGGCGTGAACACGGTGGTGATCACCGAGCCGTTCGTGCTGACGACGTCGAGCCGCTGGCAGGAGGCGGTGGACGCGAAGGCGCTGGCCACCACGAAGGAAGGCCAGCCTTATACCTATGACTTCTTCTTCGGGAACACTGGCCTGGTCGATATCTTCAGCCCGCAGGGCAGGAACTGGTTCTGGAGCATCTACAAGCGCCTGAAGGAACAGGGCGTGGCCGGCTGGTGGGGCGACCTGGGCGAGCCGGAACTGCACCCGGCGGCCCTGCAGCATGCCAGCGGATCGGCGGACCAGGTGCACAACATCTATGGCCACGACTGGGCGCGGCTGATCGCCGAAGGCTATGCAAAGGACTTTCCGGACGAGCGCCCGTTCATCCTGATGCGGGCCGGCTACTCGGGTTCGCAGCGCTTCGGCATGATCCCGTGGTCGGGCGACGTATCGCGCAGCTGGGGCGGATTGCAGTCGCAGATGGAAATCGCGCTGCAGATGGGCATGCAGGGCCTGGGATACATGCACTCCGACCTGGGCGGCTTTGCCGGCCCGGTGCTGGACGACGAGCTGTACGTGCGCTGGCTGCAGTATGGCGTGTTCCAGCCGGTGTTCCGGCCGCACGCGCAGGAAGAGGTGCCGGCCGAACCGGTGTACCGCGCGCCACGTGCGAAGCAGCTGGCGGCCGAAGCGATCCGGCTGCGCTATGCGCTGCTGCCTTACCACTACACGATGGCGTTCGAGAACAGCACCACCGGCATGCCGCTGATGCGCCCCGTGCTGTTCGAGGATACCCAGAACGACGCGGGTGCGCTCGCGTCGACCTACCTGTGGGGCGGCAGCTTCCTGGTCGCGCCGGTGACCGAACCGGGAGCGAAGCGCAAGGAGGTGTACTTCCCGACCAAGGGCAGTGCATGGTTCGATTTCCATACGGGCGAGCGCCATGGCGGCGGCATCCTGGAAACGGTGGACGTGACGGCCGAACGCATTCCCGTCTACGTGCGTGCCGGCGCGTTCGTGCCGATGGCGCCGGTGGTGCAGTCGACCCGGGACTACACGGGCCGCAGCATCGACCTGCATTACTGGCACGACGCCGGCGTGACGGCATCGTCGGGCATGCTGTACGACGACGACGGCGCGACCGCCGATGCCTACCGCAAAGGCAAGTACGAGATCGCCCGCTTCACCGCCGCCGCGCAGCCCGGCACGCTCGACATCGGCATCGCCACCGAAGCGGGCAGCGCCGCCGTGCCGGTAGTGCGCGCTTACACGCTGCACGTGCACGGCATCGCGAAACCGAAGCGCGTACTGCTCGACGGGCGTGCGCTGGCATTCACGTGGGATGCGAAAACGCGCGTGGCGAAGGCCGTGCTGCCGGCCCGCGCGACGCTGGCGGCAAAGGTCTCCGTGCAGCTCTAAAAAATGGGGACGGACCCTGTTTTCTGAGAAATTTCCTTAAAAACAGGGTCCGTCCCTATTTTTCTGTTGTTTGACTACAAAGCCGCCGGAATTCGGCGTTTTGAAGGCGGATTCCGCATTGACTGGCTTTCCAGTGCATGTTATTTTGTTACAAATAGAATAGCGCACACATCGGAGACCGCGGATGCATTCTTCTTCCACCAAGCCCCGGCTGTCGTTCTGGCAGCTGTGGAACATGAGCTTCGGCTTTTTCGGCATCCAGTTCGGCTTCGCGCTGCAGAATGCCAACACGAGCCGCATCTTTTCCACGCTGGGGGCCAATCCCGATGAGCTGCCGCTGCTGTGGCTTGCCGCGCCGGTCACCGGCCTGCTGGTGCAGCCCATCATCGGCTACCTGTCCGACAATACCTGGCACCCGAAATGGGGCCGCCGCCGGCCGTTCTTCTTCTTCGGCGCCGTGTTCGCGTCGCTGGCCCTGTTCCTGATGCCGAACTCGCAGGCGCTGTGGATGGCGGCCGCCGTGCTGTGGATGATGGATGCGGCGATCAACGTGTCGATGGAACCGTTCCGCGCCTTCGTCGGCGACAAGCTCGATCCTTCGCAGCAGACGGCCGGCTTCGCGATGCAGACCTTCTTCATCGGCTGCGGCGCGGTCATCGCGTCGCTGCTGCCGACCATCTTCTCCGACTACCTCGGCGTGAGCAACGTGGCGGTGGCCGGTGCGATTCCGGACTCGGTGCGCTATGCGTTCTACGCGGGCGGTGCGGTGTACCTGCTGTCGGTGCTGTGGACCGTGTTCACGGCCGACGAACTGCCACCCGAGAACCTGGAAGAATTCCATCGCGAGCGCAGTGCGGGCAAGGGCCTGGGCCATGCGCTGGCCGAGATCTTCGGCGGCTTCGGCCGCATGCCGAAGACGATGGTGCAACTGGCCTTCGTGCAGTTCTTCACCTGGGTCGGCCTGTTCGCGATGTGGATCTACACCACGTCCGCCGTGGCCGAGAACGTGTTCGGTACGGTCGATGCAACATCGGCCGCCTACCAGGATGCCGGCAATTATGCCGGCATCATGTTCGCCGTGTACTCGGGCGTGTCGGCGCTGGCCGCGTTCATCCTGCCGGTGTTTGCCCGCGCCACCAGCCGCAAGACGGTGCACATGGTCTGCCTCGCCATCGGCGGCCTGTCGCTGGCCAGCGTTTTCCAGATCCATGACAAGCAGGCGCTGATGCTGCCGATGATCGGCGTGGGCATTGCCTGGGCCAGCATCCTGACGATGCCGTACGCGATCCTGGCCGGCGCATTGCCCGCCAAACGGATGGGCTACTACATGGGCGTGTTCAATTTCTTCGTCGTGATCCCGCAGATCGTCTCCGGCCTGCTGCTGGGCTTCGTCACCACCCATTTCTTCGGCGGCCATACCGCCAGCACGCTGGCGCTGGGTGGTGCCTCGATGCTGGTTGCCGCCGCGTTGACGCTGTTCGTGAAGGACACCGCGCGGCGCGCCGAATAACGCTGGTGAGCCTGGAAGACAGCCGATGATGTGCCGGCAATGAGAGCGAATGGCGGGAAACGGGTCGGCAATGAGCCGGCAAGAAGCCGGCAAGAAGCCGGGAACATCGCGAGGAGCGTGCTCCTGGCTGGGTCGATTTCTCCATGATCCGCGCGCCATCGCCCACTGGATCGCGGTAGGCTGGGATGTTAATCTTCAGGTAACACCACAGCGGAGCAAACATGGCAATTCAGACGATTCAAACCACGCCCATCGCCGGCCAGCGGCCGGGAACTTCCGGCCTGCGCAAGAAGGTCGGCGTTTTCCAGCAAGCGCATTACCTCGAGAATTTCGTGCAGAGCGTGTTCGATACGCTCGGCGACCTGTCCGGCAAGACGCTGGTGCTCGGCGGCGATGGCCGCTTCCACAACCGTGCCGCGATCCGCACGATCCTCAAGATGGCCGCGGCCAACGGGGTGGCGCGCGTGCTGGTGGGACGGGGCGGCATCCTGTCCACGCCGGCCGTGTCGTGCGTGATCCGCAAGCACGAGGCGATGGGCGGCATCATCCTGTCGGCCAGCCATAACCCCGGCGGGCCGGACGGCGACTTCGGCATCAAGTACAACATCGGCAACGGCGGCCCGGCACCGGAAGCGGTAACCGAAGCAATCTACCAGCGCACCACGACCATCACCTCCTACCGTATCAGCGATGCGCCGGACCTCGACATCGACCATGGCGGCCGTTCCTATGTGGAGCAGATGCAGGTCGAAGTGATCGATCCGGTGGACGACTACGCGCAGCTGATGGAACAGCTGTTCGACTTCGAGGCGATCCGCAAGCTGTTCGCCAGCGGCTTCACGATGCGCTTCGACGCGATGCACGCGGTGGGCGGCCCGTATGCGAAGGCGATCATCGAAGGCCGGCTGGGCGCGCCGGAAGGCACCGTGATCAACTGCGTCCCGCGCGAGGATTTCGGCGGCGGCCATCCTGATCCGAATCCCGTCAACGCGGCCGAACTGATCGAGCTGATGGCGCGCGACGATGCGCCCGATTTCGGCGCCGCTTCGGACGGCGACGCGGACCGCAACATGATCGTCGGCCGCAAGTTCGACGTCACGCCATCCGATTCGCTGGCGATCCTGGCCGCCAATGCGCAGGTGGCGCCGGGCTATCGCGGCGGCATTGCCGGCATCGCCCGTTCGATGCCGACGTCGCGCGCGGCGGACCGCGTGGCCGAGGCGCTCGGCATTCCCTGCTACGAAACGCCGACCGGCTGGAAGTATTTCGGCACGCTGCTCGATGCCGGGCTGGCCACGCTGTGCGGCGAGGAAAGCTATGGCACCGGCTCGAACCATGTGCGCGAGAAGGATGGCGTGTGGGCCGTGCTGTTCTGGCTGAACCTGCTGGCCGTGAAGGGCCGGTCCGTGCAGCAGATCGTGGAAGAACACTGGCAGCGCTTCGGCCGCAACTACTATTCGCGCCACGACTATGAAGGCATCGATGCCCACGCCGCCAAGGTGCTGATGGACGACCTGCGCGTCAAGCTGGCCGCCCTGCAGGGCGTGGAGATGAACCACTATACGGTCGATTTCGCCGACGATTTCGAATATACCGATCCGGTCGACGGCTCGCGGGCGTCGCAGCAGGGCGTGCGCATCGTGATGACGGACGGTTCGCGCATCGTCTACCGGCTGTCCGGCACGGGCACCGAAGGAGCCACGCTGCGCGTCTACCTGGAACGCTACGAGGCCGATCCCGAGCAGCACCACATTCCCACCCAGCAGGCGCTGGCGGCGCTGATCGCCATTGCCGACAGCGTGGCCAACATCGCCTACAACACGGGGCGCAGCAATCCCACCGTGATCACTTAACCCACCCTTGGAAAGGTCGCATGAAGCTCACATCCATTGCATTGTCCACTTTATTGGCGGTAACCGGCACTTCCGCGCTGGCGGCGCCGCCAAAACCGATGCCGTTCATGTGGGAGAACGCGACCGTTTATTTCCTGCTCACCGACCGCTTCGCCAATGGCGACAAGGCGAACGACCTGCAATACGGCCGCAAGGCGGATGCCGCGCCGCTGCGCGGCTTCCTGGGCGGTGACCTGAAGGGGCTCACGGCTAAGGTGAAGGAAGGCTATTTCGACAGCCTGGGCGTGAATGCGATCTGGCTGACGCCACCCGTTGAGCAGATCCATGCCGGTACCGACGAAGGCACCGGCATGTCGTATGGCTTCCACGGCTACTGGGCGCGCGACTTCACGGCCATCGATGCCAACCTGGGCACCGAACAGGACTTCCGCGACTTCGTCGACGCGGCCCATGCGCGCGGCATCCGCGTGCTGCTGGACGTGGTGATGAACCACACCGGCCCGGTGACGGAAGCGGACCCCGTATGGCCGGCCGACTGGGTGCGCACGTCGCCCACCTGCGCGCACAAGGACGCGCCGACGACGATCTCGTGCACGCTGGTGGCGAACCTGCCGGACGTGCGCACCGAAAGCGATGCGCCGGTGGCCCTGCCGCCGGCACTCGCCGAGAAATGGAAGAAGGAAGGGCGCTACGAGCGCGAGGTAAAGGAGCTGGACGATTTCTTCGCCCGCACCGGCTACCCGCGCGCGCCGCGCTTCTACCTGATGAAGTGGCATGCGGACTGGATCCGCAAGTACGGCATCGACGGCTACCGGGCCGACACCGTCAAGCATACCGAGGCGGGCGTGTGGAAAGAACTGCGCACGGTCACCGAAGCCGCGCACGATGAATGGAAAAAGGCCAATCCCGGCAAGGTGCTGGGCGACGGCAAATTCTTCACGGTGGCCGAAGTGTATGGCTATGCGATCGGCAACGGCCGTGCCTTCGACATGGGCGGCGGCGTCACGACCGACTTCTTCGCCAATGGCTTCGACAGCCTGATCAACTTCAGCCTGCCCGCCGACGCCAAGGGCGGCTACGAGAGCATCTTTGCCAGGTATTCGGCACAGCTGCATGGCCCGCTGCAGGGCAAGTCGGTGCTCAATTACGTCGACTCGCACGACGACGGCAATCCGTTCGATGCCGCGCGGGCAAAGCCGTTCGAATCGGCCAACAAGCTGCTGCTGGCACCGGGTGCCGCGCAGGTCTATTACGGCGACGAGACCGCGCGGCGGGTCGACATCGCCGAAGCGGTCGGCGACGCCAAGCTGCGTTCCCTGATGAACTGGGACGAGCTGGCAAACAACGCGCAGCGCGACGGCTACCGTGTCGCCGACGTGCGTGCCCACTGGGCGAAGCTGGGGCAGTTCCGGCGCGCCCACGTATCGATCGGCGCCGGCGTGCATGCCAAAGTGGCCGATGCGCCGTACACGTTCTCCCGTTCCTATGCCGGCAATGGCCTGAACGACAAGGTCGTGGTGGCGCTGGACGTCCCGGTCGGCAAGCCGGTCGCGATCAAGGTCGGCGGCATCTTCGCCAACGGCACCAAGGTGCGCGACGCCTACGCCGGCACCACCTACACCGTTGCCAACGGCGCCGTGCGCACCGGCGGCAAGTTCAACACCGTGCTGCTCGAAGCCGTCCGCTGAAAGTTGCTCGAAAAATGGGGTACGTCCCCATTTTTCGAGCAATTACTGGCAGGAGCGCCACACTTTTGTTGTAAAAAATCTGGGGACTGTCCCTCCCAGGGGGACTGTCCCCGAATTTTTGGCAACAGCTTTTGTGGCTTTTATTCCACGAAGACGACGGCGGTGCGGGGCGGGATGGTGAAGCGGCCGGTGGATGGGTCGTAGCGGGCTTCGCTGGCGCGCCGGTCGGCGGCGGCTGGCGAGGCGTGGACGGGGTGCAGCTTCCAGGTGCGCCCGGTCTCCTGCGGCACGACGATCGATCGGGCGGCCTTGTCGACGTTGAGCAGGTACAGCACTGCCTTCAAGCCGGCGCCGTCGTAACCGGTGCCGTCGAGCCGGCCGGCGATCACGGTCGGCACCTGCGCGGGGCCAGTATTGTAGAAGCGCAGCCGCTGTGTCACGTCATTCGCGGTGCGCAGCCGGAACAGCGTGCTGCTGGCGCGGATCGCCAGCAGGTCGCGGAAGGCGTCGCGCGCGAAGGCGATGTCGGCAGGGGCGGGCCTGAATGCCGGGTTGGCCAGCAGCGGCCGGAACAGCGCGTAGTCCTTGCCGTTGTCGGCCGCCGGCGGCAGGCCGGTGCCGAAGTAGTTGTCGCGGTAGGTCCAGTCCAGCCGGTTGAACCAGTCGCCCGATTCGAAGCTGTTGCGGTCCAGCGACTTGGAGCGCAGGATGTCGAAGCCGGCATGGAAGTAGGCCACGCCCTGGCTGAAGGCATTGATGGCGGCGGCCAGCACCTGCACGCGGGCGCGGTCGGCGGTGGAGGTCGACGCCGGCAGGCGCAGCACGTTCAGGTCGTACAGCGTCTGGTTGTCGTGGTTTTCCACGTAGTTCACCACTTCGCCCGGTTCGCTCGCGTAGCCGGCCGGCTGGCCGCCGTAGTCGATGCGCTGCAGCTCGCGCACTTCGCCCGTATGCACCTGCAGCGGATAGCTGCGCAGCGTGCCCGCCAGGCCCACCTTGACCAGGTCGGCGGCTTTCAGCAGGTCGGCGGACGGATGCGTCATGCTGCCGTTCGGGTCGTAGACGAGTCCATTGACATAGCCCTGGCGCGTCATCATGTCGCGCCCCGCGTCGCCGGCACCGCCGCCGCGCACCGCATCGCGGCCGCGGTCGCTGAAGGTGCCGATGCCGCTGCCGTTCAGCGCCAGCTGCGATGCCTGCACGAAGCGCTTCCCATCCGCCACTTCGCCGAAGTTCCAGCCTTCGCCGATCAGGTTGACGTGCCGGCCAGCCGCCGCGTTCACGCGCCGCTGCAGCGTTTCCATCACGCTGCGCGGCTGGTGGCCCATCAGGTCGAAGCGGAACGAATCGATATGGTAGGCCTGCGTCCACAGCACGCTCGAGTCGACCATCAGCTTGCCCATCATCCGGTGCTCGGTGGCCGTGTTCTCGCAGCAGGTCGAACGCTCGATCGCACCCTTGGTATCGAGGCGATGGTAGTAGCCGGGCACCACCCGGTCCAGCACCGACTTTTCGTCCTGGCCGGCGGTGTACGTGTGGTTGTAGACGACGTCCATGCCGACGCGCAGGCCGGCGCGGTGCAGCGCCTGCACCATCTGCCGGAACTCGAGCACGCGCTTGCCGCCGTCCGCCGGATCGGTGCTGTAGCTGCCTTCCGGCGCGCTGTAGTGATACGGGTCGTAGCCCCAGTTGTAGCAGTCCGCCAGCTTGCTGGCGCCGATCAGTTTTTGCTGGGCGTCGCTGTCCGCCGCGCCGGCCGGCGCCGGCGTCACGCAGCCTTTTTCGGGAATGCTGCCGATGTCGTAGACGGGCAGCAGGTGCACGTCGGTCAGCCCGGCCTGCGACAGCGCGCGCAGGTGGCGCATGCCGTCCGAGCCCGATTCCAGGAAGGCCGTGTACTTGCCGCGGTTCGCCGCGCTCACGGTCGCGTCGCCGATCGAGAAATCGCGCACGTGCAGTTCGTAGATCGACATGTCCGGCTGCGCGGTCACCTTGGCGGGTGGCGCGTCGCTGTCCCAGCCGGCCGGCTTCAGGCGCGGCGACGCCAGGTCGGCGATGTAGCTGCGCCGCGAATCGGTGGTGAGGCTGACCGAGTAAGGATCGGTGACGAGGTTGCGCACGATGCCGGCGCCCGGTACATGCACGTCGACGGCATAGCGGTAGTACTTGCCGTCCAGGTTGCCGGCCAGCGTGGCCGACCAGATGCCGGTCTGCGGATCGAAGCGCAGCGGCGTGGCGGCGCGCGAAGGGCCGGTGCCCTTGTCGTACGTGCAGACGGCAACCTTCCGCGCGGTCGGCGCCCACAGCTTGAATGTGGTGGCGCCGGCGCGCAGAGTCGCGCCCAGGTCCGGCACCGCTTCGGCGGCCGCATACAGGTCGTCCAGTGCGCCGGCCACCTGCACGCGGGTGGCATCGATCACGGTGCCGTCCGCGGCCTCGCTGACCAGCAGAAGCGCGCCGCGGTGCAGGCCGGCGATGCGTGCCACGTCGGCCTCGCGCAGCGCGAACACGGGGCCTTCGCCAAGGTAGCGCAGGTGGTCCGGCACCGTGGCAGTCGTGACGTCGAGCGGCAGGAAGCCGTCCGCGCCGCCGACCTTGCCGCCGGCGGGCGCTGTCAGCGCCGCGTTCTTCGCGTGATACAGGCGCGTGCGGGCATCGGCACGGGCACCCGGCCAGGCCAGGGTACGCCGGTCGATCCATGCGGCGCGCGCGTCGAATGCGGCCGCGGCGGGGGAAAGGATGGCCTGGAAGCCGTCGCCATCGCACAGGGCGGCGGAAGAAGAAGCGGCGTGCGCGGTGCCCGCCGATGCAGCCAGCGCGGCAAGTGCCGCGGCGACGGCGAGACGCAGCGCGCGGCTGCGGTGTGGATGGTCCATGCGTCCCCCTGTTTCAATGGGGACGTATGGTAAAGGAAGCTTGCGACTACAGCCATGCTGTAGTCGCACGGGGATCAGAAGCGGGTTGAGATACGGGGTTTAGAACTCTTCCCAGTCCGACTCGGAACCGGCGCTGGCGGGCGCCTTGCGGCTCACCGGTGCCGCCCTGGTCGCGGCGGGCCGGGCCGGCGCTGCCGGCAGCGCAGCGCGGACGGCAGGCTTCGCCATCGGCTTCGCGGCCGGGCTTGCGACGGTCCTGGCGGAAGCGGTGCCGGCCACCGGCGCGGCACCCTGCGCCAGCGTGAACGTGCCCACCAGTTCGGCCAGCCTGCGGGCCTGTTCCTGCATGGCTTCGGAAGCGGCGCTGGCTTCTTCGACCAGCGCGGCGTTCTGCTGCGTCACTTCATCCATCTGCGTGATGGCCACGTTGACCTGGTCGATGCCGCTGCTCTGTTCGCGGCTGGCGGAAGAGATTTCCGCCATGATGTCGGTCACGCGCTGCACGCTGCCCACCACCTCGGTCATGGTGGCGCCCGCCTGGCCCACCAGCTGGGTGCCGACGCCGACTTTTTCCACCGAGTCGTCGATCAGCGCCTTGATTTCCTTGGCGGCGGTGGCCGAACGGTGTGCCAGGTTGCGCACCTCGCTGGCCACCACGGCAAAGCCGCGCCCCTGCTCGCCGGCACGGGCCGCCTCGACGGCGGCGTTCAGCGCCAGGATATTGGTCTGGAAGGCAATGCTGTCGATGACGGAGATGATGTCGACGATCTTCTTCGCCGACGCATCGATCGCACCCATCGTATCGACCACCTGGGCGACGACGGTGCCGCCCTGCGCCGCCACGCTGGAAGCCGAGGCCGCCATGGCGCTGGCCTGCTGGGCATTCTCGGCATTCTGGCGCACGGTCGACGTCAGTTCTTCCATCGACGACGCGGTTTCCTCCAGCGAGCTGGCCTGCTCTTCGGTGCGCGACGACAGATCCTGGTTGCCGGCCGAGACTTCGGCCGCGGCGGTGGCGATTGTATCGGTGCCGCTGCGTACCTCGGCGACGATGGCGGCCAGCTTCTCGCGCATGGTGCGCATCGCGAACATCATGCTGGCGGTATCGCCGGCCTTGACGGGCACATCCACGGTCAGGTCGCCGTCGGCGATGCGGGCGAGGAACGCCGCCGCTTCGTCCGGCTCGCCGCCAAGCTGCTTGAGCAGCGTGCGCGTGACCGTCACCGCGGCAGCGATGCCGACCGCCATGGCAACCACGGCCAGGATCACCATCAGCCGGACGGCCGTGTTGTAGGCGTCCCTGGCGTCGTTCGCCTCTTTCTCGTTCAATGCTTCTTCCAGCGTGATCAGCTCATCGATCGCATTCATCCAGACTTGCTGGACCGGGCGCACCTTGTCCAGCAGCATGCTGGTGGTTTCCGCGGCCTGGTTCGCCAGGCCCAGCTTTTCCGTTTCCGCCATCAGTGGCTTGGCGATCCGTTCCTGCTCCACGATCGTCGCTACCAGCGATTTTTCCTTTGCTTCCGTGCTGGGGTCTTCCAGGCTCTTGCTGATCTTTGCCATCTCCGCCGCGTAGATCGCCTCCTGCTTGCGCAGGCGCTCCACTTCCGGCCGCATGGCGTTGTCGTCGGTCAGCAGCGCAAGATTACGCAGGGCGATCATGCTGTCCGCGACGCTGTCCTGCGCCGTGTTGAGCTGCCGGATCTGCGTATTGTTGAATTCGGTGATGTTCTGGATGCGCTGCTGCATGTCGCGCATTTTCAAGACGCCCGCGCCGACGATGATCAGCAGCAGGACCAGCACGATTGCATAGCCAAGGGCCAGCCGCGTGCCGACTTTCATATTCTTCAGGTTCATGGTTATCCGTTGGGTATCGGCGACCGCGCAGAGGAGGGCGGTCTATGTCCGGTAGCGCGAGGGTTGGGCGCAGGCTCGTTGGCACGCAGTATGGTGCCGTACGGCAATTATATGGATATCCGGTCCGGAGTGTGCCGATTTGTTGTATATGCGCCGCAGGAAAGCGCATATTTCATCACCGCGGCCGGCATGTCATTGCGTGAATGACACGTCGGCCGGGTTGGGTGACCATCAGGCCACGGCGGTTTGCGCCCGGTAGTTGTCGACCATCTTGTAGCGCCGCGCGTAAAGCCCGAACAGCAGCGCCGTCAGCATGGCGAAGCCGGCAAAGAAGAACATCTGGAACGCGATCACCGACAGCCCCGTATCGCCGATGTGGCCCAGCACGGCGTCATTCTTCACGCTGGCGTTGACGATCAGCACCCACAGGTTGCCGACGGTGACGGCCAGGGTCCAGAAGCTCATGATCGAGCCTTTCATCGATGCCGGTGCCTGGCTGTAAGCGAATTCCAGGCCGGTGGCGGAAACCAGTACCTCGCCCATCGTCAGCAGCGCATAGGGCGCCAGCTGCCACAGGATCGACATCGGCGTGCCCGCATCCATCGATACCTGGATCCAGCCGATCACCAGCCACGAGAAGGCCGAGAAGGCGATGCCGGCCGTCATCCGGCGCAGCGCGGTCGGCTCCAGGCCCAGCTTGCTCAGCAGCGGGAAGATGACCAGGTTGTTGAACGGGATGAGCAGCATCACCAGCGCCGGGTTGACGGCCTGCATCTGCGCCGGCAGCAGCTGGAATTCCCAGCCGAACAGGCTCAGGACCGGGCTGGTCATCGCATTGGCCTGCACGATCCAGGTCGATGCCTTCTGGTCGAACAGCGACCAGAACGGGGTAACGAGCGCGAAGACGATGAGGATACGCAGCACGGCGCGCACGCCTTCCACCGCTTCGTCCGGATGATGGCCGCGCGCCCGCTCCAGCTGCATGGCGGTGCCGATGCCCCAGCCGGCCAGCAGCAGCACCAGTGCCGTGCAGGCGGCGATCACGAAGCCCCACGAGAACGACATCAGCAGCGAGGCCACGGCGCCTGCCGCGCCGAGCGCCGCCACGACGAGTCCGGGCCGGCCCTGGCCGGGCTTTTTCGCCAGCAGGGCGGTGCGCGAAACGCGCGTCAGCGAATCGGGGCTGGGCGGTGCCGGCGGCACATGCACGTATTTCCGGTTCCCCATCCAGAATATGAGGAGCGCCAGCGCCATCAGCAGGCCGGGAATGCCGAACGCGACGGACGGGCCGTAATTCTTCAGGAACAGCGGCATCAGCAGCGACGCGAAGAACGAGCCGAAGTTGATGATCCAGTAGAACGCGTCATAGACGAGCTTCGCCCGCTTCTTGTTGGTGTGGTCGAACTGGTCGCCGACGAAGGCCGCCACCAGCGGCTTGATGCCGCCCGCGCCCAGTGCGATCAGGAACAGGCCGGCATAGAAGCCCGTGAGATTGTCCTCGAAGATCGCCAGGCAGGCATGGCCTATCACATAGACGAGGCTGAGCCAGAAGATGGTGTTGTACTTGCCGAAGAAGCGGTCGGCCAGGAAGCCGCCCAGCAGCGGGAAGAAATAGACGCCGATGACGAAGGTATGGAATACGTGTTTCGCTTCGCCGGCGCGGTCTTCCAGGGGGATGAACAGCAGCAGGGTACTGATCAGGAACGGCGTCAGGATGTTACGCATGCCATAGAAGGAAAAGCGTTCGGCCCCTTCGTTGGCGATGATGTACGGTATCTGGCGCGGCAGCGGGCCGTAGCCTGCTTCGTGGGTGGCGTTTGCCATCGATAGCCCTCTCGAATTGTGGATGGACGCGATGCTATGCCGAATACGGCTGTGCTGGCAATGGCCGGGATCGGCGTCTTTTGGCCGTTTGGTGGGTAGGCTGATGTAGTTTGACTACGGTGCTGCCAGTAATTTTTTTGCGGTTATGTTGTTAAGTCATTGTTTTATATGGATGGTGCCTGACTACGTTACGACGGCGATCCGTTGAAACATTCATACCGTTGATGTATATTCTCTACAATACCCATCAACTTCATCGGAACCCCATGACCAAATCGACGTCTCCGACCTGGTGGCAGGAAGCCATCATCTATCAGGTGTATCCACGCAGCTACCTCGACACGAACGGCGACGGCGTGGGCGACCTGGACGGCATTACCGATCGCCTCGACTACATCGCGGAACTGGGCGTGGACATCGTCTGGATCTCGCCGTTCTTCAAGTCGCCGATGAAGGATTTTGGCTACGACATCGCCGACTACTGCGACGTCGACCCGCTGTTCGGCACGCTGGCCGATTTCGACCGGCTGATCGCGAAGGCCCATTCGGTGGGCGTGAAGATCATGATCGACCAGGTGATGAGCCACTGCTCGGAACAGCACCCGTGGTTCGTGGAAAGCCGCAGCAGCCGCGACAACCCGAAGGCCGACTGGTTCGTGTGGGCCGATCCGCTGCCGGACGGGAATCCGCCGAACAACTGGCTGTCGGTATTCGGCGGCTCGGCGTGGCAATGGGATTCGCGCCGCAAGCAGTACTACATGCACAACTTCCTCACCAGCCAGCCTGACCTGAACTTCCACAACCCGGAAGTGCAGCAGGCGATGCTGGACAGCCTGCGCTTCTGGCTGCAGCGCGGCGTCGACGGCGTGCGGCTCGATGCCGTCACCTTCCACTTCCACGACCGGGAACTGCGCAGCAACCCGCCCGCCACCGTGCGCGATACCGCCACCGTGACGGACGTGAACCCGTACGGCATGCAGGCGCACGTGTACGACAAGTGCCGCCCGGAGAACGTGCCGTTTCTGCGGCGGGTGCGCCAGGTACTGGACGAATTCGGCGCCGTGTCGATCGGCGAAGTGGGCGCCGACGACGCGCTGGCCTTCATGGCCGAGTACACGGCCGGCGGCGACAAGCTGCACATGGCCTACAGCTTCAACCTGCTGACCGAAGACCATTCGGCGCGCCATATCCGCACGCAGGTGGAAGACTTCAAGCGCCGCGTCAAGGATGGCTGGGCTTCCTGGTCGGTGGGCAACCACGACGTGCCACGCGTGGCCACCCGCTGGGGCGCCGGCAAGGACGCCTCGGCGTTCGGCAAGCTGGCGCTGGCGATGCAGCTGTCGCTGAAGGGCACGCCGTGCCTGTACCAGGGCGACGAACTGGCATTCACGGAAGCGGAGGTGCCGTATGAACTGATCCAGGACCCGTACGGCATCACGTTCTGGCCCGAGTTCAAGGGCCGCGACGGCTGCCGCACGCCGATCGCCTGGACCGATGGCGCAAACGGCGGCTTCACGAGCGGCAAGCCGTGGCTGCCGGTGGCGCCGGAGCATGCCGCCGCCGCGGCATCGGTGCAGGAAGCGGACCCGCAATCGCCACTGAACTTCGCGCGGCGCATGATTGTGTGGCGCCGCACGATGCCGCAGCTGACGCGCGGCGACATCGAATTCCTGGAAGCGCCCGAGCCGGTGCTGGCGTTCCGCCGCACGCTGGCCGGCGAGCGTTCCGTGCTGTGCGTGTTCAACCTGGGCGGCGATGACGTCACGTTCACGCTGCCGCAGGCAAGGGGCGCGCAGGCGCTGGACGAAGCCGGGCTGCCGGGCGGCGTCGCCGATGGCGTGGTGAACCTGCCGGCCTGCGGCGGGTGGTTCGGCTACGAAGCCTGATGCCGCGCTTTCCGGCGGCAGCCCGGCGCTGCTCCTTCCTGCGAGTTTGTTTCCGCTACCATTGCATGGCGGGCGCGCTTTTTCCGCGCGTCCGTTTCGGGTATGCTGCGGCCTCGCCCGCGTGAGCGCAGCAACAAGTAAAAAGAGAGCGAGATGAGACAAGTGGAACTGGAACAGAAACTGGGACGTGCCGCCTTTGCCGACGGCCCGCGGCTGCTGGCCGACATCGGCGCAACGCATGCGCGCTTTTCGCTGCAGACGGCGCCCGGCGAATACCAGGCCGTGCGGGTACTGCAGTGCGACGACTACACCGGCATCGTTCCGCTGCTGCGCAGCTATCTCGCCGACCATCCCGGCATCAACCTGAATCACGGCGCGCTGGCGCTGGCGAACCCGGTGCACGGCGACTATATCCGGATGACGAACCGCGACTGGCAGTTCTCCACCGACGAAGTGCGCCGCGAACTGGGCCTGCACACGCTGCTGGTGGTGAACGACTTCACGGCGCTGGCCATGGCGATCCCCGGCCTGCAGCCCACCGACCTGATGCAGGTGGGCGGCGGCGCGCCGGCGGCGAACTCCGTCATCGGCGTGCTCGGCCCGGGCACGGGCCTGGGCTGCTCGGGCGTGATCCCGACGGTGGACGGCTTCGTCACGCTCGGTTCGGAAGGCGGCCACAATAATTTCGCGCCGGCCGACGAACGCGAATACGCGATCCTGCAATACGCGTGGCAGACCTGGTCGCACGTGTCGAACGAGCGCCTGATCTCGGGCCCCGGCATGGAGATCATCTACCGCGCGCTGGCGCGCCGCAACGGCCTGCACGTGCGCGACCTCACATCCCAGCAGATCATCTCCGGCGCCCTGAAGGACAAGGATGCGCTGTGCATCGAGGTGCTCGAGTGCTTTTCCGCGATGCTGGGCGGCGCGGCCGCCAACCTGGCCGTTACGCTCGGTTCGTTCGGCGGCATCTTCATCGGCGGCGGCATCGTGCCGCGCATGGGGGAGTGGTTCCGGAGTTCGCCGTTCCGTACCCGCTTCGAGGCCAAGGGGCGATTCTCGTCGTACCTGGCGGAGATCCCGACCTACGTGATCACCACGCCCAACCCGGCGTTCTATGGCGTGGCGACGATCCTCTCCGAACACCTGCGCGGCCGCAGCGGCGCCAACACGCTGATGGAGCGCGTGCAGACGCTGCTGCGCGAGCTGACGCCGGCCGAGCAGCGCGTGGCGCAACTGGTGCTGGAACAGCCGCGCCTCGTGCTGAACGAGCCGATCGCCGATATCGCCCGCATGGCCGAAGTGTCGCAGCCGACCGTGATCCGCTTCTGCCGCTCGCTGGGCTTCACGGGGCTGGCCGACTTCAAGCTGAAATTCGCCAGCAGCCTGACGGGCGCGATCCCCGTGCGCCACAGCCAGGTGCGCAACAGCGACAGCACGCACGACCTGTCGGCGAAGGTGGTCGACAACACCGTGTCGGCGATCCTGAAATTCCGCGACCAGCTCGACGTGCGCGCGATCGACCGTGCCATCGCGCTGGTGGCCAAGGCCAAGAAGGTGGAGTTCTACGCGATGGGCAACTCGCGCGTGGTGGGGCTGGACGGGCAGCACAAGTTCTTCCGCTTCCGCATTCCCACCGCCTCGTATGGCGACTCGCACCTGCTGTCGCTGGCGGCCGAGCTGCTGCAGCCGGGCGACGTGGTCATCGCGATCTCGAACTCCGGCCGGCTGCCCGAGCTGCTCGACGCGGTGGATACGGCACGCGCCGCGGGCGCCGACGTCATCGCCATCACCACCAGCCAGTCGCCGCTGGCGAAGAAGGCCAGCGTGTGCCTGGCGGTGGACCACAGCGAGGACAGCACGACGTTCCTGTCGATGATTTCACGCATCCTGCAGCTGCTGCTGATCGACATCCTCACCGTGGGCATCTCGCTGGACTCGCAGAACAAGGCGCTGGTGCTGGAAGGGAAGGGCGCCGCGAACGGCTCGCGCCTGCTGATCTCGCACCTCGACAGCTGAATTCACACGCCGCATGAAAAACGCCGGGTTCCCCCGGCGTTTTTTTTTGCGTGCGCCCAGCATGGGCGCACTCCTGTGGGTGAAAGTCCCGCCGCGAGCTGACCACAGCGAGCGAAGTGAAGCGCAACTGCGGAAGAGTAATCGACCGTGGGAAGGAAGCGTGGAGCGTAAATCATGAGCCGAGGAACACGAATCGCATAGAAGGCGCTGCCAAGCAGGGCGAGCGGGCCCAAGACCGCGAAGCTCTTGTGGTCAAGGCGAAGCGGCGTAGATGCGGCGGTTGTGTGATGAAGGAGTGCGGCCCTTACCTGGGGACGCCCTGCCTCACGTCTGAAAGGACGGCGGCGTTGCCGTAGCAGGGTCTCAGCAGAGGTCATAGTAGTTGG